>CAZFSA010000123.1:0-14575 GCA_964521535.1 uncultured Gemmatimonas sp. | reverse complement strand
CGGAGGCGGACACCTGTTCCGCGCGAGCCGCGGCCAGCGCCGCACTGGCGCGAATCTCCGCCAGGCGCGCCGCCCGCCCCTCGCGCACGAACTGCTCGGCCCGACTCCGCTCCCGGGTCAGCGCCGCGACCCGCGCTTCGTGCGACGCCACGACGTCACGGGCGACCGCTGCTTCCAGATAGGCGTTGACTGTCCGGGCGATGAGATTCTCGCGAACCAGGCGATCAGAGGCCTCCGATACCGAGACTTCCGCGCGGGCCCGGTCGATGCGCGAGGTCCGCTGGGGATCGAACAGCGACCAGGAGAGGGCGAGGTTGGTCTGCCAGAGGGTCTGATCGAAGATCGGTGGTCGAGTGGGGTCGAAGCCGTGGAGCGGGGCCACGATCATCGGCTCCTCGAAGCGGGTGGCGCTGCCATCGAACGACAGGGACGGCCACCACGAGGACCGGGCCTGCCGCACCCCGGCCATCGCCCCGTCGGTGGTCGCCAGGGAGGCAGCCAATGCGGGATGCGAGGCCAGCACGGCCGAAACAGCCCGGGACAGGGTGAGCGGTTCCTGCTGGGCGGCGACCGGCCAGGCCACGATCATCAGGGCCAGCGGGGGCACGATCCGGATCATGATCAGCTTCCTCCGCGCGCGGCGAGCCCACCCCGGACCGCGCGCACGATGTTCTCGAGGACTTCAGCAGACTGGGCGCGATCGCCGAGGTCGAGACCGCCCAGCTGACGGAGGCTCTCGCGCACCACGGTGAGATGCAGCGACTGCGAGACCATGCCGATGGCCATCACCGTGGGCTGGCCCTTGCGGATGCTGCCGTCCCGCTGCCCTTCCAGCACCAGGCTCACGCAGGCGGCGAGAATCCGCTGGAGGTGGGTGAGCGCGGCGGGCGGGGGGTGGCCGGTATCGAGCAGCCCGCGGATCACAAGCCGCGGCAACTCCGGATGCTCGGACAGGTACCCGAAGTGGGCCCGGACCACCGCCTCGGCGCGGTCGAGCGGAGCCCCAGGCCCGGCAGCGGCGGCGATGATCCGGTCAGCCATCGGCGCCACGGTAGCATCGACCACCGCGGCATAGAGCCCCTCCTTACCGCCGAAGTGGTAGGTGATAGCGCCGAGGTTGGCACCGGCGAGGGCGGTGAGGTCGCGGACGGATGCTCCGGCAAAGCCCTTGTCGGAGAATAGTTTACGACCGGCGTCGATGAGGGCGGCCCTGGTATCGGCTGCCGTTTCCGTGGCATTCATACGTTTGTATGATACCGGACGTCCACGCCTGGCGCAATCGGATGCCTCCAGATTGAACCGCTAACCGTCAGGGGAACCAGAGGGACCGGCGGGCCGCGAGCGCCTCCGCCCGCGCGGGGCAGCCCTCGAGGTGGTCGTTGACGAGGCCCATCGCCTGCATGAACGCGTAGACGGTGGTGGGTCCGACGAAGGTCCAGCCCCGGCGCTTGAGGTCTTTCGACAGCGCCACCGACTCGGGCGAGGTGCTGAGCTTGCTGAGCGCCTCCCGCGTCATTCGCCGGGGCCGCGACGAGGGGGGCGGCTCGAACCGCCAGACGTAGCGGGCCAGCGAGCCGAACTCGTCGCGCAGCGCCGCCGCCCGGCGGGCGTTGTTGATGGCCGACTCGATCTTGCCCCGGTGGCGGACGATCCCGGCGTCGCCCAGGAGCCGGCGGACATCGCGAGCCCCGAACCGCGCCACCCGCTCGATCTCGAATCCGGCGAACGCGCGCCGGAAGTGCTCCCGCTTTCGGAGGATGGTGAGCCAGCTCAGGCCGGACTGGAACCCTTCCAGGGTCAGCTTCTCGAAAAGCCGGCGGTCGTCGGTGACGGGCCGGCCCCACTCCTCGTCGTGATAGGCGAAGTAATCGGGCGTGCTGGCGCCCCACCAGCAGCGGGGCACGCCGTCGGGGCCGACCACCAGACCGGGCGCAGCCATCCCGCCTCTACCGGATCCCGACCAGGCCCTTGACGTCGGCGTAGAGGCTGGTCGGGTCGTAGCCCAGTCCGTCGCGGAAGACCAGGTTGACGTTCCGGATCTCGGCGGGCCGGGCCGCCGGATCGCCTCGGATCACCACCAGATCGGCGCGTTTGCCGGCCTCCACGGACCCCAGCTGATCGGCGCGGCCCAGGATCCTGGCCCCGTTCAGCGTCATCACCTGGATCGCCTCGGCGGGGGAGAGGCCGGCCTCGATCAGGAGCTCGTAGTTCCGCTGGTCGCCGATGCCCGCGGGCACGCTCCAGGCCGGGTCCACGCCGGCGCCGAGCAGGCCGCCGGCCCGGAAGAACATCACCTCGAACTCCATACTGGCCCGGAGGGCCGCGGGCATCGGCGAGCCGGCCGCGTTGGCCCGGATGTCTGCCTGGCGGCGTCGTTCTTCCGCCTTGGCGTCCTCGGACAGCACTTCCCAAAGGCGGGGATCGGTTGCGGCCCGGCCGGGCGTCGCGGCCTCGTACACCGCCAGCGTGCTCGTGAGGGCCACATTCTTCGCCAGCATGTCGCGGAGGGTGGCCTGCACCCTCGGATCGTTCTTCACATCCAGGTTGGTGAACACCGCCCGGAAGTCGGCGGAGCACTGGTCGGGCTTCCGGTTGGGATCGTATTCCGAGTTGGCCAGCAGCCCGTGCTCCAGGGCGTCGATGCCGAGCGCCACCGCTTCCCGATACCCGATGGAACAGAGGTGGCCGGTGACCTTGAGGCCGAGGCGATGGGCCTCGTCGGTGATGGCGCCCAGGGTCTCGCGGGTGAGCTGGGTGTAGACCTTGAGCCAGGTGGCGCCTTCTTCGGCCCAGTAGCGGACCACGCGGCGGGCTTGCTCCGGGCCGGAGAGTTCGTGCATTCCCACCAGCTTCAAGCGCATGTCCGGGCCGCCGGTGATGAGGTACGGCCCGGTCACCTCCATGCGCGGGCCTGGCATCTCCCCCCGTTCCACGTTGGCCTTGAGGTTGAGCTCGGCGTAGGGCGACGCGCTGCCGGTGGTGCGGATGGTGGTGACGCCGGCGCCGAGGTAGAGCCGGGGCGCGGTGTAGTTCGACTGGGCGGCGCGGGGGGCGTTGGTGTAGTAGAAGGTGTGATTGTGGAGCCCGATCAGGCCGGGGATGACGGTGTGCCCGCGCAGCTCCAGCACCCGTGCGCCGGCCGGGATCCGGGCCGAGGCCGCCGGGCCCACCCACCGGATCCGTTCACCCTCGACGATCACCGTCTGATCGGCGCGCGGGGCGGAGCCGGTGCCGTCCAGCACCTGGACGTGCGTCAGCGCCACCACCGGGTCGTCCACCCGGATGTGACGCCGGACTTCCGGCGACAGTTGGCTGGGCCGCTGGGCGACCGCGGGTACCGTCAACAGCGACGCCAGGAGCAGGGCAGGCGCTCGGTTGCGCGACATGATCGAGCCTCGGGATCGGGACTGTGAAGAGGGCAATATACCGGACCGGGCGACCCTTAACGGATCGACCCATTGTGCGTCCTCAGATCGGCACCGGGGCGTGAAGTCAACGGGTGGCCTGTCGGGGTGGCCACGAGGTGCAGTGTCGGGAGAACTACTCGGCCGTCAGGGGCGCCGGGAATCAATCACTGTCAGCTGGGCGGAGGCACGGATGCGCAGATTTCGATCACTCGCGTCGCTCGGCGCGCTGGCGGCATTGGCCGCCTGCCAGAGCACCGATCCCACGGCGACCGACACCCTTCTTACGCTGGAGGCGGCCCGGGTAGCAGGTGAGGCGGCGGCCCAGGATGTGGAAGTGATGCGCGGGCCGGGCGGGCCGCTGGGCTTCGGCCTCCGGGCCGATCCCGGCAGCTTCAACTGCGAGCCCGCCAGCCGCCATGGACTCACCGTGACGCGCACCTGCACCTATCGTGATGCGGCGGGCAACGTGCAGCCGGCGTACGACCCGGTCACCACGGCCTCCGTGAACGTGCGGACCGAGATCTCCGGGACGCTCTCCCGCGAGGGCTGGAGCGCCACCATGCAGCGGGTGACCGACCTTACCGCCTCGGGGCTCGCCGGCCAGGAGACCAGCATCACCTGGAACGGAACCGAGTCGGGCTCCTCGAGCCGGGTGCGGACCACCTCCGATGGCGAGAACCGGGAGTTCGCGATGACCCACTCGGGCACCATCACCAACGTGGTGATCCCGGTGCCCCGTACTGAAACCAGCTGGCCCCAGTCCGGGACCATCACCCGTACCATGACGGTTTCGTTCTCGGGCGGTCCCCGGGACGGAGAGACGGTGCAGAAGACCGTCACCATTGCCTTCAATGGCACCCAGTACGCCACCGTCACGGTGAACGGCGAGACCTACGAATTCGACCTGGCGGCGCGGGGTCGGCCGAAGCGGGGCGGCCATCGGCCGTAGCCTCGAACTCGCGAAGGGTTCACCCCCGAGGCCCCGCTCCCCGAGCGGGGCCTCGCTCATTCCGGGCGGCTCCAGGCGTCCGGCGCTAGATTCCGCCGGTTTCGTGCCGGTGATCCGGCCGGTATCCGGCGCCCGCCGGCGCACCCTGCCCCTGGAGGATTCGCGCGATGCAGCTCGCCCCCCGCTTGCTCCTGGTTGCCTCCTTCGCGGTCCTGGCGCCGACCGCGCCGCTCGCGGCGCAGACCCTGCTTCTCCGCCAGCCCACGGTGAGCGAGCGCCACATCGCGTTTGCCTACGCCAACAACATCTGGATCGCGGATCGCGCGGGTGGCGACGCCCGGCGCCTCACCAGCTTCCAGGGTCAGACCTCGAATCCGCACCTGTCGCCCGATGGCCGGTGGGTGGCGTTCAGCGGGCAGTACGGGGGCAACACCGACGTGTACGTTGTCCCGGTGGAAGGCGGCGAGCCGCGGAGGCTCACCTGGCACCCGCTCCCGGACCAGGTGACGGGCTGGAGCCCGGACAGCCGCAGCGTGGTCTTCACCTCGGGTCGGGCGTCGGCACCCAACCAGGGGGTGACGAAGTTCTGGACCGTATCGGTCGAAGGCGGCGCGGAGACCGCGATGGCGATTCCTCGCGGCTCCGAGGGCCAGCACAGCGCGGATGGCCGGCGGTTCGCCTACGTGATGACCAATTTCTGGGACCCGGAGTGGCGGAACTATCGGGGCGGGCAGAACCGGCCGATCTGGATCCTGGACCTCGCGAGCCACGAGCTGGAGACGCCACCCTGGACCGACAGCCGCGACGTGGACCCGGTCTGGGTGGGCGACAAGGTGTTCTTCCTCTCGGACCGCGACTGGCTGATGAACATCTGGTCCTACGACACCCGCTCGAAGCAGCTCGCGCAGGTGACCCGGTTCACCGACTACGATATCAAGACCATGAACGCGGGTGGGGGCGCCATCGTGTTCGAGCAGGGTGGCCGGATCCACCTCCTCGACCCCGCCACGGGGCGCCACCAGCCGGTGAACATCACGGTCCGGGGCGACTTCCCCTGGCTCACGCCGCAATGGAAGCCGGTCCAGAATCTGATCTTCAATGCGGCGCTCTCTCCCACGGGCAAGCGGGCTGCCTTCGAGGCCCGGGGTGACATCTTCACCGTCCCGGCGGAGAAGGGCGACTGGCGCAACCACACCGCGACGGCCGGCGTGGCCGAGCGGAACCCGGCCTGGTCGCCGGACGGGAAATGGATTTCCTGGTTCAGCGACCGGAGCGGCGAGTACCGGCTGATGATCGGCGCGGCGGACGGGAGCGGCACGCCGCGGGAGATCACGCTGCCCAATCCGACCTTCCAGTTCACCCCGGCCTGGTCGCCGGATTCGAAGAAGCTGCTCTTCACCGACACCGGGCTCCGGCTCTGGGTGGTGGACATCGCCTCGGGGCGCGCGACCCACGCGGACACCGACACCTACATGGTGCCGGAGCGGTCGATGAATCCGGTGTGGAGCCCGGATTCCCGCTGGATCGCCTACGCCAAGCGGCTCGACAGCCAGCTCCGCGCCATCTACGTGTACGACGTCACGGCCGGCCGGGTCCAGCAGGTCACCGATGGCATGGCGGACGTCACCTGGCCGGCCTGGGACGCCTCGGGCAAGTATCTGGCGTTTCTGGGCTCCACCAACTTCGCGCTCCGAACCAGCTGGCTGGACATGCAGTCGTACGAGCGGCCGGTGACCCGGGCGGTCTATCTCGCGATCCTCAGGAAGGGCGACCCGTCGCCGCTCCTGCCGGAGAGCGACGAGGAGGGATCTGCCCCGGCCGGAGCGGGGGCGCCCGGCGGGCAAGGGGCGCCGGGAGCCCAGAAGGACTCGGTGGTGGTGACCATCGACTTCGACGGGCTGGCAGGCCGGATCGTGGCGCTGGACGTGGCGGCCCGGGAGTACGCAATCCTGCGGGCGGGCGCGGCGGGGACGTTCTTCTTCCTCGAGGCTGTGCCTCCGTCGGGGCCGACGGCCGGTCCACCGGCCGGGAACACGCTGCACCGCTATCAACTCAAGGAGCGGAAGGCCGCGCAGTTCCTGACCGGAGTCCAGACCTATGAGGTCTCCGCCGACGGGAAGAAGCTGCTCTACCGGACGCCGGGCCAGGCGGGCGCCTGGCACATCGTGGACGCCGACAAGGCGCCGCCCCAGGCCGGCTCGGGCCGACTGAACACCGCGGCGATGCGGATGCTGGTCGACCCGGTGGCTGAGTTCAAGCAGATGTTCGACGAGGGCTGGCGGTTCCAGCGCGACTTCCTCTACGTTCCCAACCTGCACGGGGCCGACTACCAGCGCACCAAGGCTCTGTACGCCCCGCTGGCCGCGCATGTGCGGCACCGCGCCGATCTGGTATATCTCCAGGACGTGCTGGGCGGCGAGGTGGCGGTGGGGCACTCGTTCGTGTTTCCCGGCGACCTGCCCGAGATCCCGAGCGCGAGCGCCGGCCTGCTGGGTGCGGACTTCGAGGTGGCGAGCGGCCGCTACCGGATCGCGAAGATCTATACCAGCGAAAGCTGGAACCCCACCCTCAAGGCCCCGCTCGCCGAGCCGGGGCTCGACGTGGCGGTGGGCGACTACCTGCTGGCGGTGAACGGGGTGGAGCTGCTGGCCACCGACAACGTGCACCGGCTGCTGGAAGGAACGGCGGGACGCCAGACGGTGCTGACGGTGAGCCGGCAGCCCACGCTGGAGGGCGCCCGGCGGATCACCGTGGTACCGGTGCCGAACGAGGGGCAGCTCCGCACCATGGAGTGGGTGGAGGCCAACCGCCGAAAGGTGGATGAGCTGTCCGGCGGGCGGCTGGCGTACGTCTACCTCCCGAACACCGGGCAGGGCGGCTACACCTTCTTCAACCGGTACTTCTTCGCGCAGCAGGCCAAACCTGGCGTGGTGATCGACGAGCGGTTCAACGGGGGCGGCTCGGCGGCGGACTACATCGTCGATTTCCTGGCCCGCGACCTTCACGGGTACTTCAACAACCCGGTAAACGATCGCCGGCTGTTCACCACCCCGCAGGCAGGGATCTGGGGTCCCAAGGTGATGCTGATCAACGAGAGCGCGGGGTCCGGCGGCGACCTCCTGCCTTACATGTTCCACCGGATGAAGCTGGGGCCGCTGATCGGCACCCGGACGTGGGGCGGGCTCGTGGGCACCTGGGATACCCCGCCGCTCATCGATGGCGGAGCGATGATCGCGCCCCGCGGCGGATTCATCGACCTGAACGGCAACTGGGCGGTGGAGAACGAGGGGGTGGCGCCGGACATCCCGGTGGAGATGACCCCCAAGGAGGTGATCGCCGGGCGCGATCCCCAGCTCGAGCGCGGCGTGGCCGAGGCGCTCCGGCTGCTCAATCAGCACCCGGTGGTGCTCAAGAAGGAGCCGGCGTTCCCGGTCCGGTCGCGGCGGCCGGGGAGGCAATAGTGCGCATGCCGACGCGATCCGTCGGGCGGGGGCTGCTCCTGCTGGCGCTACCGGCGGCGCTGCTGGGGTCTCGCCCGGCCGCCGCCCAGGCGCAGGACCACCGCGCCGAGGTGCTGGCAGTGGTGACCGGCCTGTTCGACGCCATGGCCCGGGGCGACACGGCCGGGATGCGTGGCTTCCTGCACCCGGAGGGCCGGATCGTGCAGACCGGGTTTCGGGACGGAGTCCCGTTCCATCGACTCAACACGGTAACCGCATTTCTGGGCTCGATCGGCGGGGCGGTCGCGCAGGGCCGGAAGCTGGAGGAGAAGGTGTTCGACCCGGAGGTGCGGATCGACGACAACTTGGCGCAGGTCTGGGCCCGCTACGAGTTCTATGTGGACGGCACGATGAGCCACTGTGGGGTGGACAGCTACCACGTGATCCGCACGGCGGAGGGGTGGCGGATTCTGGAGATTGTGGATACGCAGCGACGGCCCTGCCGGTAGCCGGCGGCACGCGTCGAGTTGCCAACCCCCCTCAGCCGAGCCGACATTATGGCCATGCCGATCCAGAGCCCGGGGATCGCGGCCCCGCGCTACACCGTCGACGAGATCGAGTCCTGGCCGGACGACGGGAACCGCTACGAGCTGCTCGACGGGGTCCTGCTCGTGACCCCGTCCCCTGGGCCCACCCACCAGCTGGTGGCGACCGAGATCGCTCACGTCCTCGCCGGACTCCTTGAGCCCTGGCCCCACCTGAGGGTCTCCGCGCCGAGGCGGCCGGCGTATCCTGCCCTGGGCGTGGCCGAGATGTGGCGGGTGGACTGCGACGAGCGGGTGATCTTCGTCTCCCGCCCGGGCGAGCCCCCCGACCGCGCCTACCGGGACGTGCTCCCGTGGGCTCCGCCTGGCGTCGGAGCCACCCTCGCCCTCTCTCTCGATCGCGTGTTCCGGGGCATCGAACCCTAGTTCGTCCGCCCGCCGGTGCGCGCTGCCATCAGCTTCCGGATCCGCTGCACCACCGGCTGGCTGGCCCCCCCGTAGTTGGCCAGCACCACGGCCACGTAGCCCGACTCCCGGAAGATGTCGAGGTTGGAGCTGATGCCCGGAAAGCCGCCGCTGTGGCCCACGATGCCCCCGGGCTCCACGGAGAAGCCGTAGCCGTAGCCAGGGGAGTTGAGCTCGGGCCTGGGCGCCAGGAGGCTGTCCACGTAGGCCCGGCCCACCAGCCTGCCCGCCTTGAGCGCCTCGGCGAACCGCAGCAGATCCTCCACGGTGGAGTAGCCTCCACCCGCCGGGCCTCCCCGGATCACGTGCATGAAGAGGTTGTTGCGGAACCTCCCGGTACCGTCCTCCAGAAACTCGCGGTCGTAGCCGACGGCCAGGTTGGAATTCACCCGGTCCAGGTCGTAGGAGTCGGACCCCGTCATCCCGGCCGGGCCGTAGATGTGCTCCCGGACGTAGCTGAAGTAGTCCTGACCGCTCGCCACCTCGATCACCTTGCCCAGCACCAGCATCCCGGTGTTGCTGTAGGCCCATCGGGTACCGGGCTCGAAGGCCAGGGAGTCGCCCCGCGCCAGCTCCATCATCTGGTCCACGGTGCGGAAGCGGGCCCGGGACGAGCGGTCGAAGGTCTCGTTGAAATAGCTGCCCAGCCCCGAGGTGTGGGAGAGGAGGTGCCTGATCCGGATCTTCCGGGCCGCCTCGGCGCTCGGGAAGTCGGGGACGAACCGCGACAACGGGTCGTCGAAGGAGAGCTTGCCGCGTTCGGCGAGCTGGGCGATCGCCACGGCGGTGAACATTTTGTTCATCGAGCCCAGGTTGAACCGGGTGTCGACCCGATTCGGCGCGTCGAAGTCCTTGTTGGCGATGCCCCAGGCGCGGGCCAGCAGCACCTTCCCATCCTTCGCCAGGAGCACCGCGCCGGAAAACACATCGGCGGCGGCCAGGGTCCCGGCATAGCGCTCCACCTGGGACGCGAGGTCCTGGTCGGTCGTCACCCTGGGCAGCGACTCGCCGGGCCGCGCTGGCGCCGGCCGCTGCCCGACGCCGATGATCCGGTACGGCGCGGCGGCCTCGACCCGGACCCCGATCGCCACCGTTTCCCCGGTGAGCCGCGACCGGGCGAGACCGGTAGCCGAGCCGGCGTTGTCGGCGGTCCCCTCGAGCCACTCGAGCCCCCGGGTCCGATGGCGCTGTCCGAACAGGAAGTTGAGGTGCGCGTCCATGGGGACGGTCCGCATCCCGCCGCCGAAGGCGCTGTCGATGTAGGCCCGGATGGAGGCCGGGGTGGCTTCGTTGATCAGGGTGACGATTTCGTGGGCCCGGCGCACCGGCGGCGACTCCGTCTGGGCGGTCACCGGCGCGGGGAGCAGGGCGAGCGGCAGCAGGAACAGACCTGGTCGGTTCGGAGTGCGCGGCATGGGCGGCCTTTCAGGGGGCGAATCGGGACGAGCGCCGGGACGATACCGTCCTCCTGCGGATAGACGCGCGAACCGCGGGGAACGTTTCATCCGGCCCGCGCTTTGACAGTTGGTCTCCCCTCCCTGTATCGTGACGCCATGCCGGTTTCGGCCTCCAGCTCCCAGATCATCTTCAACGCCCTCAAGGATGCCGGGGTGCGCCTGGTCTCCGCCCTGCCCGAGACCTGGCTGGTGCACCTGATCCGGCTGGCGGAAGAGGATCCCGAGGTGACCCTGGTTCGGCTGGCCAAGGAGGAGGAGGGGGTTGGCCTCTCGGCCGGCGCCCACCTCGCGGGCACGAAGTCGGCGATGCTGATGCAGAACCATGGCTTCCTGGCCGCAGTGAACGGGATCGTCTCGGGCGCCCAGCTCTACCGGATCCCCTTGCTGATGCTGATCAGCCTCCGGGGCGACTTTGGAGAGAAGGACCCCTGGCAGACGGAGGGGGGGCTGGTCACCGAGCACGTGCTCGCAGCCCTTCGGATCCCCGCCGCGCGGCTGGAGCGCCCGGACCACGTGGCCGACCGGATCGCGAAGGGGATGACCCTGGCCTATTCGTCCAACCGGCCGGTGGCGCTCCTCCTCACCCGCGACCTCATGTGGGAGGAATGATGCGGCGGCTCGACGCGCTCCGGGCTGTCTACCCCGACCTCGAGCGGTCGGTGGTGGTGACCATCATGGGCGCCGTGGCAGCCGAGCTGCAGTCACTGGGGCACCGTCCCAACTTCTTCTACCTCCAGCACGCGATGGGGCTCGCCTCGTCGCTCGGCCTGGGGATCGCGCTCTGCCGGCCGGAGCTTCGGGTCGTCGTGCTGGATGGCGACGGCTCGGTGCTGATGAACCTGGGCGGGCTTACCACCATGGCCCGGTATCGCCCGAAGAACCTGCTCAACGTGATCTTCGACAACGAGAGTCTGCTCTCGGTGGGCGGGTTTCCGACCGCGACCTCCGCCGGTACCGATCTGGCGGCGGTGGCCCGGGCCGCCGGCGTGCCCCGAACCGGCACGGTTACGACGCTGGAGGACTTCGCGCGGGAGTTCCGGGCCGCGCTCGCCGGGAACGAGCTTTTCACCCTGGTCGCCAAGGTCGAGCCCACCGGGCCCTCGGCGTTCCTCACCGACCTGGGGCTGCTGGAGAACCGCTTCCAGTTCGCCCGCTGCCTCCGGCAGTGGCCGCCGGGCCCATGACCGGTCCCCTCCCGGTCCGCCGGCCGCCGGCCGGAGTGCATCCACCGCTCCACCATGCTCCCTACCGCGCCACCGAACTCCGGCACCCGCGGGAGCGGCTGGTGATCGTTCCCCAGACCCTGTCGGAGCTCACCGGGCCGGTCTTCGGGCATGACGCCGTTCGCCCGCTGGACCACGACCTCACCCGCCAGCACCCGGGCGAGCCCCTGGGGGAGCGGATCATCATCGAGGGGCAGGTGCGCGACGAGGACGGCCGCCCGGTGCCGAACACCCTGGTGGAGGTGTGGCAGGCGAATGCCGCCGGCCGGTATCTCCACAAGGGTGACCAGCACGGCGCCCCGCTCGACCCCAACTTCTCCGGCGCCGGCCGCGTCCTCACCGACGCCACCGGCCGCTACCGGTTCGTCACCATCCGGCCGGGCGCCTATCCCTGGCAGAACCATCCCAACGCCTGGCGACCGGCGCACGTGCACTTCTCGCTCTTCGGCGAGTGCTTCGCCACCCGGCTGGTGACCCAGATGTACTTCCCTGGCGACCCCCTGCTGGCCCTCGATCCGATCTTCAACTCGATTCCCGACGAACGGGGCCGGCAACGCCTGATCGCGGCGTTCGACCTGGGCCTCACCGAGCCGGAGCACGCGCTCGGCTTCCGGTTCGACCTGGTGCTTCGCGGGCGGCAGAGCACGCCGATGACGGGATGAGCGACCTCACGCCGTCCCAGACCGTGGGGCCGTTCTTCGCGGTCCTCCTCGACTTCCCGCCGCACGGGCCGACGCCGGTGCAGCCAGCCGCCGCCGGAGCCCGCCTGGTGACGATCCGGGGCATCGTGCGAGACGGGGCTGGCGACCCGGTGCCGGATGCGCTGCTCGAGCCCTGGCACCCCGGGCTCGGAGAGGTGGTCCGGGCGCCAACGGACGACGCTGGTCGCTATGAGTTCACCGCGCCGCGGCCCGGTCCGACCCCGGGACCCGGCGCTACCACGCAAGCCCCGCATTTCGCGCTGGGCGTGCTCGCCCGGGGCCTCCTGCATCGGCTGGTGACGCGGATCTACTTCGACGGCGAACCCCGGAACGCCGCCGATCCGATCCTTGCCCTGGTGCCGGAGAGCCGCCGCGGCACCCTGGTCGCGACCGCCGACGGACCGGACCGCTACCGGTTCGACGTGGTGCTCCAGGGTCGAAACGAAACCGTCTTCCTGGATGTCTGAACCTGACGGCAGCGCCTCCGGCAGGCAGTGGGGTGGCCTGCTCGCTGCCCTGCTGCTGGGCGCCACCGCATCGCTGGCGCTGAGCGGGTCCGGCCTCTCGCCCGCAGGCCAGCGGATGGCGGGCGTGTTCGTGGCCGTGCTGGTGCTCTGGGCCACCGAAGCGCTGCCGGTGGCGATCACCGCGCTCCTCGCGGTGCTCCTCCAGCCGGTGCTCGGCATCGCCCCGGCTCGTGCCACCTTCACCTCGTTCATCAGCCCGGTCTTCTTCTTCGTGCTGGCGATGTTCATGCTGGCGAAGGCGGTCGGGTCGTCCGGCGTGGATCGCCGGTTTGCCCTCTGGCTCCTGTCGCGCGCCGGCACCGAGCCCGGGCGGGTGCTCTTCGCCCTGATGACCGGGGTGTGGGCCATCTCCACCGTGATCTCGGACCTGCCGGCAGCCGCGATCTTCACCGCCGTGGCCCTGCCGATCCTGGACCGGGCCGGTGTCCGGCCCGGCTCGGCCTTTGGCCGGGCGGTGATGATGGGGATCCCGATCGCCGCGTTCATCGGGGGCGTGGCCACGCCGGCCGGCAGCTCGGTGAACATCCTGGGCATCCACTTCATCCAGGAGTTCGGCGGTGTTCAGGTGTCGTTCCTGGCCTGGACCGCGCTGGGGATCCCGATGGCGGTCCTCCTCCTGCCGGTAGCATGGTGGGCGCTGGTCCGGACCAACCCGCCGGAGCTGGCCGCGGTGGGCAGCACCGAGCAGGTCGCCGCCGATCGGGCTCGACTCGGCCCGCTGAGCGGCAAGGAAGTTCGGGTCCTGGGGCTCTTCGGGGTGTTGATCACGCTCTGGATCGCGGGCACCTGGGTCAAGGCGCTCGACGTCACCCTGGTGGCGATGGCGGGCGCGGTGGCGCTCTTCCTTCCCGGGATGCGATTGCTCACCTGGAAGGAGGCCGAGCAGGGCGTCGGCTGGGATGCGCTGATCATGATCGGGAGCGTCACGGCGCTGGGCGCGGCATCGGTCGAGACCGGCCTCGCCAAGTGGCTGGTGGACGCGGTGCTGGGCGGGATGACGCACTGGGGCGCGTTCGGGATCGTGATGGCGATCAGCGCACTCACGGTGGTGGTCCACCTCGCCATCCCGATCGCGCCGGTGATCAACTCGGCACTGATCCCGCCGATCGCCCTGCTGGCGCTGGAGATGGGCCGGAACCCCGCCCTCTTCGCCCTGCCGGTGGCCTTCACCGCCTCGTGCGCCTTCCTCCTGCCGCTGGACGCGGTGGCCCTGGTCACCTACACTCGCGGCTACTACCGGATGCTCGACATGCTCCGGCCCGGAGGCCTGGTGAGCATCGTATGGATCTTCCTGATGACGGCGGTGATGCTCCTGATCGCGCCGCTCCTGGGCTTTCTGTGAGCCTCCACGACGCGCTCTTCGGCGCCGCCCCGGTCGACGCGGCGTTCACCGATCAGGCCGGGCTTCAGGCGCTCCTGGACGTCGAGGCGGCCCTGGCGGAGGCGGAGGCCGAGCTGGGAATCATTCCCGCATCCGCCGCGGGGCCGATCCGGGCCGCGGCCCGCGCCGAGTTCTACGACGCCAACGCGCTCGCCACCGCAGCCCCGGCTGCGGGCAACATCGTCATTCCATTGGTCGCGGCCCTGACGGCGCGAGTGGCCCGCGAGAGCCCGGACGCCGCCCGGTGGGTCCACTGGGGGGCCACGAGCCAGGACATTCTCGACACCGGTCTGGTGCTCCAGCTCCGGATCGCCGGGCCGGCGATTCTGGCGATGCTGGACCAGGCTGCCGGCGCCGCTGCGGGGCACGCCCGACGCCACGCGGCCACGCCCATGGCGGGGCGCACCTGGCTCCAGCACGCCACCCCGATCACCTTCGGGCTCAAGGCGGCCGGCTGGTGCGACCTTCTCGCCCGGGTTC
>CAZFSA010000122.1:4929-14618 GCA_964521535.1 uncultured Gemmatimonas sp. | reverse complement strand
CACAGCCGGGTCCGGGAGAGAAGCTCGCGGGCCAGGGCCTGCACCTCGGCGTCCGGCCGTCCGGTCTGGTAGTCGGTGAGGAGGGCGTCGATCTTGATCAGATGGTTGGCCGCGGCGAGCGCCGTCGCCACCGAGCCTGGCGCGGCGGCCCGATCGGCGGTGAGGGTGGCGGCCGGAGCCGGCGCCGAGCCACGCTGGCCCGGCCGAGGCAGGGTGATCCGACCGATTGCAACGCCCAGAGCCAGAACAGCAGCGGCCGCCAGGAACGGCTGCCATCGCAACCGCCGCCGGAAGCGACGCTCGGTCAGATCGATCGCCTCGGCGGCCCGGGACGGCTCCACCCGCCGCGCGGCCTCGATCCGGTCCCAGATCTCCTCGCGGGGAGTGGGCGGCGGGGTGCGGTAGGCCCGGGCCTCCTCCCGGAGGAACTCCTCGAAGCGATCATCGGTCATTGGCGCCAGTCTCCGGCAAAGGCTGCGAGGGAACTCCGGAGCCGGGCCCGGGCGCGGGAGAGCTGGGCCTTGGAGGTTCCCTCCTGAATGCCCAGCACCGAGGCAATCTCCTGGTGGGTGTAGCCCTCGACGTCGTGCATGACGAAAACCGCCCGATAACCGTCCGGCAGCCGGTCGATCGCGGTCGCCAGGCTGGCCCGGAGATCCGGCTCCGGTGCGGGAGTCGTACCGAGAGACATCGCGTCGTCGAGTTCCACCTCGCGCAGGGCCATTCGCTTTCGCTTCCGCATCCCGTTGAACACCACCGAGTAGGCGATGCTGGTGATCCAGGTCGACAGGGCGGCCTCCCCGCGGAAGGTGTCGAGCCGCTGGAACACCCGGATGAACGTCTCCTGGGTGTACTCGGCCGCCTGATCGTCGTCTCCGACCAGCCGGTAGGCGAGCCGGTACACGCGATCGACGTGGAGGTCATACAGCTCGCGTTCGGCCCGGCGGTCGCCGGCGAGGACGCGGCTGACGAGCGCCGTCTGGGTCACCGGACTCCAGTCGTGCAGGTTCGCCCACCTGTCGCACCGTCAGACATGGTCGGTCCGAAAAGGGTTGCGTGGCGAAAAGGAGTATTAAACAATACTACTAAAATTCCCCCTGGCCTCCGGTGCCGGCGACCACTGGAAGTCGCGGCCCGGACGGTGGCCGAAAGCTGGTGGCGCGGGCTCCCTACGGCACCGGGGGCCAGAGCGCCCCCAACCGGCCGAGGACCCCGGCGTACAGCTCGATACCGTCCCACAGGTTCTGGAGCCGAAGGTTCTCGTTCTCGCCGTGCTGATTGTTGTCGTGATTGACGATCGGCAGGATCACGAACGGACGTCCCAGCACCTGCTCGAAGTGGTAGAGGGGCAGGCTTCCTCCGAGGGTCGGGACGCGAATCAGCCGCGTCTCCAGGGCGGCGTCGGCGGCCGTGAGCAGAGCGCGGGCGGCGGGGTGGTCGAGTGCCGTTCGGGCGGCCGGGTATCCCTCGCCCCAGTCCAGCCGGATCACCCTCGGGTGCGCCCGCCGAAGGGCGGAATCCGGCGGCGAGCGCACGATGTGGAAGCCCTGGCTGGCGAGGTGGCGCTCCACCAGGGCCCGGACCCGCTCCGGCGTCTGGGCCGGCACCAGGCGGAAATCGAGGTAGGCGGTGGCCTCTCTCGGAATCAGGTTTGCGGATCCCGGGCCGGTCAGTCCTCCCGACAGCCCGCTCACATTGAGCGCCGGAAGCGCGATCTGCTCCAGCAGGCTCGCTGCGGGGCCGCCCTCGGTCCGGCCCAGCCGAAGCTCGCCGCGGAGCTGCTCCTCGACTGGCGGCACCGTGGCGAAGGCCTGCCGCTCGGCCTCTCCGATCGGCCGGACGTCATCGTAGAAGCCGGGAATGGTGATCCGTCCCTCCCGGTCGCGCATGCTCGCGATCAGATGGATCAGGTCGACGTTGGGGTTGGGGGCCCAGTTGCCGTAGTGGCCGCTGTGCAGCGGGCGATACGGCCCGTAGACGGTGAGGTTGGCGCCAAGCGATCCCCGAACCCCGAAGACGGCCTGAGGCGCCCGGCTCTGATGAACAGGACCATCGCCGAAGAGCCAGAGGTCGGCGGCGAGCTGATCACGGTGGGTCTCCAGCATCGGGCGCAGGTGCCGCGAGCCGGCCTCCTCCTCGCCCTCCAGGAAGAACTTGAGGTTCACCGACGGCTGGCGCCCGGCGGCCCGCAGGGCATCGAGGGCCCAGAGCATCGCCACGATCGGCGACTTGTCGTCGCTCGCCGACCGGGCGTAGAGCCGGGCCTCGGGGTCGTACCGGCCGGTGGGGCTTTCGAGCGGGATGGTTCGTCCTCCGGACTCGAGAGGGCGGTCTCGCAAGGTGGGGGTGAAGGCGGGCGTGGCCCACCGCGCGGAATCGACCGGCTGCCCGTCGAAATGGGCGTAGAACATCACCGTCCGGGTGGCGCCGGGAACCCGGAGCTGGCCGTAGACGGCTGGCGGAGCGTCGCCCACCACCAGCTTTCTCGCGGTCACGCCACGCCGCTCGAGCATCGCCACCAGGTGGTCGGCGTTCCGGTGGATGTCGGACAGGTTGGTGGCGACGTTGGGCAGGGCGAGGAAATCGGCAAGCTCCCGGACGATCGCCACCTCGTGGCGCTCGCGGAACTGTCGTACCGCGGCTCCGAGGGGATCGGTCTGGGCTCCGGCTCCCGAGGCCCCGAGCATCAGGGCCAGAGCCGCGACCAGCTGGCGAGGATGGACTGACGTGGGGATCCCAGGCGTTGGCATGCAGGCCCTCACTACCGCTCGATTCGCTGGCCCGGCCGGACGGTCGCGCCCGGCGAACCCGACGCCGGGCGATGCCGGCATCAGTCTCCCGCTCGCTCCCATCGCTCGGCGAAGGCTCGAACCTCGCGGACCAGAGCCAGGAGTTCCCGGCCCCGAGCCGTGAACTCGTATTCGACCCGGGCGGGCTTCTCCCCGAAATCGTGCCGGACGATCAGGCCCAACCGTTCCAGTTTCCGGATCCGCTGATTGAGCACCTTGGTGGTGAGCCCGGGCAGCGCGCGCTCCAATCGGCCCGGGCGGTTCACGCCTCGGCCCACCTGTTCCAGAATGGCCATCGTCCACTTGCATCCCAGCACGCTGGTGACGCGGTCGAAGGCATCCAGGGTGGTTTCCAAACGGTAACCTCGTTACGACCCGAACCCGACTCGCTATCATAGGCGCTGCAACCCTGAAAGCAAGGAGGAACCATGCTGTCGATCGGGCTTCGAGCCGCCTCGGTGGCGGCCGGGCTGGTGCTGGCGGCGGGGCCGGTGGGGGCGCAGACCAGGTCACTCTACGAGCGCCTGGGCGGCAAGGCGGCCATCCAGGCGGTGGTGGAGGACTTCGCCGGGCGGGTGCTGGCCGATGCCCGGATCAACAAGAAATTCCAGCGCAGCGATCCGGAACGGATCGTCACGATGCTGGTGGAGCAGGTCTGCGCCACCACTGGCGGGCCCTGCCGCTATACCGGCCGAAGCATGAAGGAGACGCACCGCAACATGGGCGTCACCGACGGGGAGTTCGATGCCCTGGTCGAGCAGCTGGTGGCGTCGCTGAATCATTTCAAGGTGGCCGAGGCCGACCAGCGGGAGCTGCTCACGGCGTTGGGGACCATGCGGCACGACATCGTGGAAGTGAAGGGCCCCGAAACGGGGACCGCGTTACCGGCCTCGTTCCGGCCCTGGAAGCGGCCGCCGGCCTGATCCGGCCAAGGCCCGGGGGCCCCGGGGGCCCCGGTGTGCCCGGCAAGGGGGAGAGGCTAGGTTTCGCACACCTCTCTCCGGCCGGTGCCCATGGCTCCGCCTTCGGACAAATCCCGCGCGATCGCGCTGATCCTGGCCCTGGTCCTGGGCGTGTTCGGCGCCCATCGCTTCTACGTCGGCAAGGTCGGCACCGGCGCCCTGATGCTCTGCACCCTGGGCGGGCTCGGGATCTGGTACCTGGTGGACGTGATCATGATCGCCTCGGGCGGGTTTCGCGACGCGCAGGGCCGCCTGGTCAGGCGCTGGGATCCGGAGGAGGCCGAGGAGCTCCTCGGCGTGCCCCAGGAGATCATGGACGAGATCTACGCGCTCCGGCACGAGGTGAACGAGTTGCAGGAGCGGGTGGACTTCACCGAGCGCCTGCTGTCGGGCCGAAGCGAGGGAGCGACGTCCGGCACCCCAGCCCCCGGCCGCACCGGAGCCTCCTGAACGACGCCGCGAGGCGCTCGGGCTTCAGGTCCCGGCCATCCCGGCCACTCCGCCGCCAGGGATCGCGGGCGGTCCCATGGTCTCGACGACGACGGCCTCTCCGACCCGCAGGATGCCCGTCCCCCGGTGCACCACGTTCATCCCGAACAGCACGGCCGATCCGCGCTTCCGGAACCGGGCCAGCGTCCGGAGCGGCTCCTTGCCAGCCTCCGCCGTGTCCTGGTCGATGGTCGGCACCTGGCAACGGGCGCACGGTTTCACCCCGTCGAACGGCACCGGACCGATCCGGAAGCGACGCCAGCGGTCCTCGTCGAACGGTGGCGCTCCGGCCACCACGACGTTGGGGCGGAAGCGGGCCATCGGCAGCGGGGTCTCGAGCAGGGCGTTGAGGTAGTTCAGCGAGGCCTCGTTGGTGAGCAGCGCGGGGTAGCCGTCGGCGAAGCTCACCCAGGCGCCGACCGGGTCATAGTCGGCATCGGTCCGGCGCTTGGTGGAGTCCGGCATGTGGACCAGCCGAAGGGGTCGATCGAGGAAGTCGCCGAGCCATTGATGGGCGTCAGGGCTGGCGACCCGGGCCGGGCAGCGATCGCTCCAGACCCGAACCTCCACCACCGGGTCTTCGGCCCGGGGTCTCGGGACGTCGAGGGGGGGCATACCGGCCGCTTCGAGGTGGAGGCCATCGGCCCTGGCCGTGGCGCCGATCAGGCAGAGACGGGCCGCTTCCCGCTGGGTGACCAGGTTGCCGTCGGGGTCCACCACCATCCAGCGCCGGTCGCCTTCGGGGCCCCGATCGCCGATTGCCATCTCGGGGGCTGCGGTGCCGCGGGCGCCCTTGAGCGGATAGGTTATCAGCTGCGTCACGACTGCCACGGCGTCCCCTGGGTGAATCCCCCGTTTACTGGGGTACGTCGGAGAAGAAGACCGAGTCCGGCCGGCCGGCGCAAGCACCCGGGGCCATGCCCGGCCCGGCCGCACACCCTTGAGCGAGGTTCGACCCCATGCTCCGCCTCCTGCCGGCCATTGTCCTCCTTGGCGCCGTGGCGCCTTCCCTCCGCGCCCAGAGCGATGAGGCGGCAATCGTCCGCGTGGTCACCCGGCTGTTCGACGGAATGCGTTCCAGGGACACCGCCCTGATGCGGTCGCTCTTCGCCCCGGAGGCCCGGCTGGTGGCGGTTGACAATCGGGGAGCCACGCCCACCGTCACGTTCACCTCGCCGGACCGCTGGATCGAGGGCGTGGGCCGGGGCTCGGGTCCCGGTCCCGACGAGAAGATCTTCGATCCCGAGGTGCGGGTCGACGCCGACCTGGCGCAGGTGTGGACCTACTACGAGCTCTGGGTGGGGCCCCGGCTCAACCACTGCGGCTACGACGCCTTCCTCATGGCCCGGCTGGGCGGCGACTGGAAGATCGTCCAGGCGGCGGACACCAGGCGCTCGCCCTGCACCCCACGTTAGGCGGCGGACGACCAGGGACGGCCGGCGCCCGGGTGGCGCCGGGCCGGGCGGTCCTGCGCTCGCCTACCGTCGGATCGGCAGGACCCGGATTGCCACCCGCCCGGTGATGGCGTCCGCCGGCGCGCTGTACAGCTCGGCGGCGAAGTCGAGCGTCCTGCTGGCCCGCCACGACCCGCCGGCGAACAGCACGGCGCGGTCGAGGTCCACCTCGACCTTCCGGTTGTCGGTGCTGCCCTGGACGTTGGTGAAGTTGACCTGAAACCGGGGCCGAAGCCGGTTGTATCCGACGCCGACGTAGGGCCGGATGGCGCCACCGCGGAGCGCCCAGCTGGCGATCGCCTCCAAGCCCACGATGTTGGGCCGATAGGAATCGTCCGACCGCTGGCCCTGGTAGCACTCGCTCAGCGGGTCGGCGAGGGCCTCGTCGTCGCAGGTGATGGGAGCGCGGATCCGGCCGAACGTGCCGTGGCCCCTGAGCGTCAGCCACTGGCCGGGGGGCCCGAGGGCGGTACTCCAGGCGACGGCCACCCCGAACAGATCGGCGCGTACCTGATTCAGGCGGACGGGCGGGATCCAGCTCCCCTCGACCGCGAAGCCGTGGCCCAGCGCCACCCCCAGGCGAGGCCGCGGAGCCACGGGAAGCAGGTCGGTGTTCTCGGGCCCCTTGCCCGGGCGGCAGATGGTGGGGGTGGCGGTGGCGTCGTCGACCTTCGGAAGCCGGGCGATCTCGAGGCCAAGGCGCACCCGGGGTCCATCGGCCTCCGGCGCTCCAGCCGGGCCGAAGGCGAGGGGAACCGAGAAGATCGCGAAGGTCTTTGCCTCGTTGGAGTTCCTGGGCGGGAAGCAATCTCCCTGGGCGGTGGCGAGCGCCGGCATGGCGGCGCCGGCCAGCAGGAGCGCCGTCAGGCGCCGCATCATATCACGATGATCCGGCCGAACATGCCGCTCCGGGTACCGCCGTGGACGCTGCAGTGGTAGTAGTACTCGCCGGCGGTCGGGAACCGGATGGTGACGCTGAAGACGCCGTCGCGGATCGCGGGCTCGTTGGGGATGGCCCGTCCGTCGTCGGGGATCAGGTTGTGTTGGAGCGAACCGGCCGGCCAGTCGAAGGTGATCTCCCCGCCTGCCCGGATCGCCACCACCTGGGGGTCGAATCGGTTGTTGAGCACCAGCACGGTGGCGTTCTGACCCGCAACGTAGGCGGAAAAGGTCACCGGCCCGCTGGCGCCCTGGGTGCTGGCCTGAATGGTGATCGTGCCCGCCCCGTTGGGAAGGGTGACCGTGGTGGTGGCAACGCCGTCGGCACCGGAGGTGCTGCTGGAGGCGCCAAGAGAGCCCGCGGAGGCTTGCCAGTTCACGGTGCGGCCGGCGGTCGCGGCGCCGCCCTGCCGGACCACCACCCGGAGGGGGGCCGGCAGGGCCTGTCCGGGAAGGCCAGCCTGCTCGTCGCCACTGGGCTGGGCCTTCTCAATGGTGATGGCCGCAGGCGGCGGGGGTGGGGGAGGGGGAGAGGGCCCGGCGCCCCCGGATCCGCACCCGGCCAGGCCGAGCCCCGCCAGTACCACCCAAGCCGATGCCGCAACAGGGGATGCGACCAGACGTGTCATGGCGTCCTCCTGGTCAGGGGTTGCATCCGATTGGCGCCGGGCCCCGGCCGGTGCCGCCGGCATTTGCTTCGAACTCGACCTGCTGGCAGCTTTCGCGTCCCGCGGTCCCTCGGGCCTCTCGGGGGCCGCATGGGGCGCAGCCCAGCGACACCTTGCTGATCCTCGCACCCTGACTTCCGGTCCTCCGCGATGCGACCTGAATCGCTTCAGTTCCTCAAGGCCCTCCTCGACGCGCCGGGACCGTCCGGGTTCGAGGCGGGTCCGGCCGCCATCTGGCGCGAGCACGCCGCCAGGTTCGCTGACCGGGTGGATCGCGACGTGAGCGGCAACTCCACCGCGGTCCTCCAGGGCGCCGTCGGGGAACCCTCCGTCATGTTCGCGGGGCACATCGACGAGATCGGGCTCATGGTGGTGCACCTCGACGACGAGGGCTACCTCTGGTTCGACCCGATCGGCGGCTGGGACGAGCAGGTGTTCGTGGGCCAGCGGGTGGTGGTGCTGGGGCACGCGGGACCCGTGCCTGGGGTGATCGGCAAGAAGGCGGTTCACCTGATGGAGAAGGAGGACCGCGACAAGCCCAGCAAGGCGAAGGACCTCTGGATCGACATTGGCGCCGCCGACCGGGCCGAGGCGGCGCGCCGGGTTCGGGTGGGCGACCCCGGGGTGCTGGCGGCGCCGGTGCTCGAGCTGCCGAACGGGCGGGTCGTGAGCCGGAGCCTCGACAACCGGATCGGGGCCTTCGTGGTGCTGGAGGCATTGCGCCTCCTGGCCGCCGGCGACCGCCCGGACGCCACCGTCACCGCCGTGGCGACTGCGCAGGAGGAGATTGCCTTTGCCGGCGGGGGTGCCCGGACGTCGGCCACGGGTCTGGCGCCAGCGGTGGCGGTGGTGGTGGACGTCACCCACGCGACCGACACGCCCGGGGTGGAGAAGAAGCGTCATGGCGACATTCGCCTGGGCGCGGGCCCGGTGCTGAGTCGGGGCTCCGCGGTGAACCCCCGGGTGTTCGAACTGCTGGTGGCAACGGCCGAGGCGGAGAAAATCCCCTTCGCGCTCCAGGCGGCGCCTCGCTTCACCGCCACCGACGCGGATGCGATCTTCACCGCCGCCCGGGGCATCGCCACCGGCTTGGTGTCGGTTCCGAACCGCTACATGCATAGTCCGAACGAAATGGTGGCGCTGGACGACCTGGACCGTGCCGCCGAGCTGCTGGCCGCCTTTGCGCGGCGGGTCGACGCGGCCACTGACTTCCGACCGTAGGCGGGATCAGCGATGCGATGGAGACTGATGTTCGTGGCGGCCGCCGGCCTGGCGGTCGCGGCAACCACTACCGGCAGGAGCCAGCAGGCGGCCCCGGTGCTGGAGCGACCGGCCAACCGTGCGGATCGGGAGGCCGTGATCCGGGTGCGGGCCGATCTGAGCGTGCTCGCCGATGACTCGCTCCAGGGCCGGTTTACCGGAACCCGCGAGGCCGAGGTGGCCGCCCGGTATCTCGCGCGGCGGTTCCAGGACGCCGGAGCCCGCCCTGGCGTCCCGGGCTGGCTTCAGGAATTCCCGGTGGCGCCGGATGCGCCCGGGGTGGTCGGCATTCCGGAGGGCCAGCGGCCTACCCGGGGGACCAACGTGGTGGCGCTGATCCCCGGTCGGGATGCGCGGCTCCGCGAGGAGTTCGTCGTGGTCGGCGCCCACTACGACCACCTCGGGCTCGGCGCCACCGGGATCCATTCGCCGGACCAGCTGGGCCAGATTCACAACGGGGCGGACGACAACGCGTCCGGGACGGTGGCCCTGCTGGAGATTGCCCGCCGGCTGGCCCGCGAGCCGGCGCGCCGGTCGGTGTTGCTGGTGGCCTTTGCGGGCGAGGAGTTCGGCCTGATCGGATCGGCTGCCTACGTCCGGACGCCGGCGGCCCCGCTCGACCGCACCGTGGCGATGGTGAACCTCGACATGGTGGGCCGGCTCCGCAACGACCGGCTGCTGGCGTTCGGCGCCGAAACCGCGCTGGAGTTCCCGGCCCTGCTCGATTCGCTGAACCGGGCCGCCGGGTTCGATCTCAGGGCCTCCGGGGACGGCTACGGCCGGAGCGACCACCAGTCGTTCTATCTGGCGAAGAAGCCGGTCCTCCACCTCTTCACCGACCTGCACGAGGACTATCACCGGCCCAGCGACGACTGGGAGCGGATCAACCTGCCGGGCCTGGTGCGGGTCGCGGCCTTTACCGCCGAGCTGGTTCGGGCGCTGGCCGACCGGACCGCGCCGCTCACCTTTGTCGACCGCCCGCCTCCGGCACCGCCGGTCGCGGCCGGGCCGGTGCGGACTGGGGGGTACGGCGCCTACCTGGGGTCGATTCCCGACATGAGCGTGGGCGGCCCCGGTGTCCGGCTGAGCGGGGTCCGGCCGGAGAGCCCGGCCGCGCGCGCCGGCCTG
>CAZFSA010000122.1:0-4897 GCA_964521535.1 uncultured Gemmatimonas sp. | reverse complement strand
CAAGCCCACCCAATTTGAGGACCTCATTTCCATTCTGGCACTTTACCGCCCGGGCGAGACGGTCACGGTGGTGTTTCGCCGGGGCCAGGCGACCGACTCGGTGCGGGTGACGTTCGGCGCCCGGGGCGGGTCGTGATGCCGGTGCTCGACGGCGCCAGGATCGTCGCGGCGCTGCGCGGGGCCTTCGCGCGGGAGGCCTCGCGCCAGGAGCTGCTCCAGCTCGCGGCCGATCGGATCCGCGCCGCGGGGCCGCCCTACACGTCCGTGTACCTGTACATGCTCCACGGCGACCAGCTGGTGCTGGAGGCCTGGAGCGGCCGGGAGACCGAGCACACCAGGATTCCGGTGGGCCGTGGGGTGTGCGGGACGGCGGTGGCCACGGGGCGGGACCAGAACGTGGGCGACGTGCGCGCCGTCGAGCACTACCTCGCCTGCAACACCTTCACCCGCTCGGAGCTGGTGGTGCTGATCCGCCGGGGCGACGCCATTCTGGGACAGATCGACGTCGACAGCGACCTGCCCGATCCCTTCACCGGCGCCGAGGAGGCGGAGGTCCGGGCGGTGGCCGACGCGCTGGCGGTGCTCCTCTAGCCCGGTGCGCGCCTGGTCGTCGGCCCGATGGTCGATTCCCCTCCCCGAGGGGCATCGGTTCCCGATGGGCAAGTACCGGATGGTCCGTGACGGCGTGGTGGCCCTGGGCGTCCTGCCCGCCGCCGCGATCCACGAGCCGGATCGGGTCTCCCTCGACCAGCTCAGGCTGGTGCACGATCCCGGATACATCGACGCGGTGCTCGGCGGCACCCTCGAGCCGCAGGCGCTTCGCCGGCTGGGCTTCCCCTGGGGGCCGGAGCTCCCCGAGCGTTCGCTCCGGACGGTGCAGGGGACGGTGGAAGCGGCCGCCGACGCCCTGGCCACCGGCGTCGGCCTCAACCTGGCCGGCGGCACCCACCACGCCTTCGCCGACCGGGGCGAAGGGTACTGCGTCTTCAACGACCTGGCGGTGGCGATTCGGGCCCTGCAGCGGGAAGGGCGCCTGACGCGGGCGGTGGTGATCGACCTCGACGTCCACCAGGGCAACGGCACGGCCAGCCTCTTCGCGGGCGATCCCGACGTGTTCACCTTCTCGATGCACGGGGCCAGGAACTACCCCTTCCGCAAGGAGCGAAGCCGGCTCGACGTGGAGCTCGACGACGGCACCACGGACGCCGACTACCTCCGGCGGCTCGACGCCTGCCTGGACGATGTTCTGGCGGAGTCCCGCGCCGAAGCGGCCTGCTACATCGCGGGCGCCGACCCGTTTGCCGGAGACCGGCTCGGCCGGCTCCGGCTCTCGATCGACGGGCTTCGGCTCCGGGATCGGAAGGTGATCCACGCCTGCCGGCGGCGCGGCATCCCGCTGGTGGTGGTCCTGGGTGGCGGCTACGCGCGTGACCTCGGCGATCTGGTGACCATTCATGCCAACACGGTGCGGGAACTCCGGATCGTGCATGGGTGAATGGACCGGAGTGCGCCGGGTACGAGGCGTGGACCTCTTCGAGCGCCGGGTGGGGACCGGGCCTGCAACCGTGGTGCTCCATGGGGGACCGGGCGCGCACCACGACTATCTCCTGCCGGGGTTTGATCGCTTGGCAGACGGCAGGACGCTGATCTACTACGACCAGCGGGGAGGGGGGCGTTCCGCCGTCGACCGCGAGGTCCCGGTGGGCTGGACCGAGCAGGTGGCCGACCTCGAGGCGTTGCGGGAGGTTTGGGGAGCAGACCGCCTCGCCCTCGCGGGGTATTCATGGGGAGCCCTGCTGGCCCTTCTCTACGCTCTGGAGCACCGGGAGCGGGTGTCGCACCTGGCGCTGGTGTCGCCGGCCCCGGTCTGGCGCGCGGCCCGCGAGGTCTTCGAGCGGCGGCTGGCGGAGCGGAATGCAGCCCCCGCGATCGTCGAGGCGCGCCGGGCGCTCCAGGAGAGCGGGCTCCGGGAGCGTGACCCGAGCGCCTATCGCCGCCGGCTGTTCGAACTCTCGGTGGCCGGCTACTTCGCCGACTGGACCCGCTCCCGCGAGCTGGTGCCGTTCCGGATTACCGGGCGGACCCAGGACGCGGTCTGGCAAAGCCTGGGGGACTTCGATCTCCGGCCCCGGCTCGGCAGCCTTCATCTTCCGGCGCTCGTGGTCCACGGCGAGGACGATCCGATCCCGCTGGACACCGCCGCCACCCTTGCCGGGCTGCTCCACGCCCCTCTGGTCCGCCTGGGCGCCTGCGGGCACGTGCCTTATGTGGAACAGCCCGAGGCGTTCGTTGCCGCCCTCGACGGGTTTCTGCCGCGAGAGGACCGATGAGCCGACCCACGCCGCTGGAGCTGGTGTTCGGCCCGATGGCCGCCGAGCGCTTTCCTGCGATTCGCGAGGCCCTCGTTGCCGCCGGCTACCAGCTCGCCGATCGCGAGGGATTCGTGCTGGTGCGGGAAGCCGTGGAGCTGCTCCAGGCGCTCCGCCCCGATGAGGGGGTGGGCGAGGGAATCGACCAGCTCGTGGCCTTCGTCCACGCCTCGTTCCTTTGCTGGGTGGCCGGCCAGCCGGTGGTGGAGCTGGATCGGGAGACATTGGAGCGTGTCCTTGGGGCCCCGGCACGCCAGGGGCCGGCAGGAGCCGGATCGGCGTCCACGTACTACGTGCAGTTGCCAGGGCGGAGGATTTGGGGCGAACCGTTGGCGGGCGCGCCGCCCGAACCCCTGGACGGGTGGTTCGCCCGGGCATCGGGCGAGCTGATCGACGCGGTGGCGATCTTCGGGCTCCACCCGGCGCGGCCGGGGCTCACCGCGGTCGAGGTGCTGGGGCCCCGGCCGACGGACCTCCAGCGGCCCGACGGGACCCCGCCATTCGCACCCCGTCTGGAGGGGGGCGAAGCAGCGGGCCTCGCCTCCATCGCAAGCGCGGCGGAGCTGCTGGAGCTGGTGTATCGGGTCCACGGGTCGCTATCCGGCCAGCCGGCTGCCGGACGAAGTCGTCTGCCCTCCGCCTGATCCGGAGTTGCTCCGCAGGCAGGCCGACGGGCCCGTGGCGGCGTATTATTCCACCATGTCCTCGCCCCGTGGCGTCCTCGGCGTCGACCGGAACACCGTGGCGCGGGTCCTCGACCAGATCGCCTCGCACCTCGAGCTGAAGGGCGAGAACCCCTTCCGGGTGCGGGCCTTCCGGTACGGAGCCCGGACCTTGAGCGGCCTCGCCGGCGAACCGGCCGACTGGCTCGCCGCGGGAACGCTCGACGAGGCCCGGGGCATCGGCCCCGCGATCCAGGGGGTGGTTCGGGAGCTGGTGGCGGGAGGCCGGTCGAGCCTGCTCGATGAACTCCGGGAACAGGTTCCCCCTGGCCTGGTCGACATGCTCAACATCTCCGGGCTTGGCGTCGCCAAGGTGCGGCAGATCCACGAGGTGTTGGGGGTGGACTCGCTCCCGGCCCTGGAGGCTGCCGCGCGGGACGGGCGCCTGGCGGCGCTGCCCGGCTTCGGCGCGAAGACCGCCGAGAACGTCCTTCGCGGGATTGCCCGCCTCCGTCAGGCCACTTTATTCCGCCTCGCTCACCATGCCCGCGAAGAGGCCGAACTGATCCGGGACGCCCTGACCCGGGTGGAGGGCGTCTCCCGCGCAATCGTGGCCGGCGAGGTGCGCCGGGCGACGGAGCTGGTCGAGGAGATCGTCGTGGTGGTGGTGGCCGAACGCCCCCCTCACGAGATCCTGGAGGCACTGGCCGCGGTGCCCGGAGTGGACGAGTTCGGAGGCCTGGACGAGCGCCGGGCCACGCTCCGGTTCGCGGGCGGCGAGCGGGCCCGGGTGGTGGTGACGCCGTCGGCCAACCTCGGGCCGGTGCTGATCCACGCCACCGGGAGCGACCCGCACGTGGCCATGCTTCAGGCCCGGGCCCGGGAGCGGGGATTCTCCCTGGACGGCGCGGCGCTCTGGCGGGGGAGCGAGTTCATCCCCGCGCCGGAGGAAGAGACCGTCTATCGCGCCCTCGGTCTCGACTTCGTTCCACCTGAGCTGCGCGAGGGCACGGACGAAGTGGCCCGCGCGGCGGCCGGGCTTCCCAGGCTGGTCGAGCGGGGGGACCTCCAGGGGGTGCTGCACTGCCACACCAACTACTCGGATGGCAACCTCACCGTTCGGGAGCTGGCCCTGGCCTGCCGGGAGGCGGGGTACCGGTACGTCGGGGTGACCGACCACAGCGGCACCGCGGCCTATGTCGGGGGCTTGAGCGAAGACGAGATCCGGCGCCAGTGGCGGGAGATCGACGAGACCAACGCCGCGCTCGACGGGATCCGGGTGCTCAAGGGGATCGAGGCCGACATTCTGCCCGACGGGCGGCTGGGCTACTCCGAGGACATCCTGGCCGGTTTCGACTTCGTGATCGCTTCGGTGCACAACCGGTTCGCGATGTCCCGCGAGGAGATGACCGATCGGGTCGTCGCGGTCATGGACAATCGATTCGTCACCGTCCTCGGGCACCTGACCGGGCGGCTCCTGCTCACCCGGGAGCCGTATCCGCTCGATCTGGATCGGATCTTTGCCCGGGCGGCCGAGCGCGGCGTGGCGATCGAGATCAACGCCGATCCCCAACGCCTCGACCTCGACTGGCGCTCGGTGCGCGCGGCCCGGGCGGCCGGCGTGCCGATTTCGATCGGCGCCGACGCGCATTCGGCGGCCGGTCTTGCCAACATGGAGATGGGGGTCCGGATCGCGCGGAAGGGCTGGCTTGGCCCGGCGGACGTGGTGAACACCCGCTCCGTCGACGAGTTCCTCCGGTTCGCCCGCCGCCGCCGCGATGGCTCGGCCTGACCCCCGCCAGCGGACCGCGCGTGGGGTGGTCTCCACCTCGGCCGCGCCCCAGGGGCGGCCGGTGCGGCGGGGGC
>CAZFSA010000121.1:0-14839 GCA_964521535.1 uncultured Gemmatimonas sp. | reverse complement strand
CGGCCCGAGACGAGCGCGATCGCGCCCGACCCGGCACGGGCCGCCGCGATCCTGGTCTCGCCCGAGGCGCCGTCGGCACCGACGCCGATCGCGCTCGAGGCCACCGCGCACGAGCACCGGGTGATGCTGGGGGAACGCACGTATCGGATTCGTGGGCTCGCCACCAACCGCGGCGCCGAAACGCTCCGGGTGACCCTGATCGTCCGCCAGGGCGCGGGGCTCTTCGCCGATACCCTGGACCTCTACGCCGCCGGGGCCCGGACCCGATATGCCCAGCAAGCGGCCGCGACGTTAGGCATCGCGCCCGAGGCCGTGGGCCAGGACCTGGGCCAGCTCTTGCTCGTGCTGGAAGGCCTCCGCGATCAGCTGCTGACCGCGAAAGCCGCGACCCCTGTTGACGCAACGATCCGCCCGGCGCCGCCCCCGATGACCCTGAGTGAACGTGAAGCCGCCCTCGCGCTCCTGCGCGATCCCGAGCTGCTCGACCGCATTCAACAGGATTTTGCCCGCACGGGCCTGGTCGGCGAGACCACCAATGCCCTGGTCGGCTACCTGGCCACGCTGTCCCGCAAACTCCCGCGCCCGCTCGCGGTGCTGATCCAGAGCGCGAGCGCGGCGGGCAAGACGGCCTTGATGGATGCGCTCCTCGCCTTCGTGCCGCCCGAGGACCGGGTCCACTACGCCGCGCTCACCGGGCAGGCCCTCTACTACCTCGGGGAAACTGATCTCCAGCACAAGGTCTTGAGCCTCGTCGAAGAAGAAGGCGCCGAGCGGGCCACCTACGCCTTGAAGCTGCTCCAGAGCGAGGGCGAGCTCACCATTGCCTCAACGGGCAAGGATCCGCACACCGGGAAGCTCGTCACCCACAGCTATCGGGTGCAGGGGCCCGTGCCGCTGCTCCTGACCACGACCGCGCACACGCTCGACGAGGAATTCGCGAACCGGGCGCTCGTGCTCACGGTGGACGAGAGCGCTACCCAAACCCGGGCGATTCAGGCGCAGCAGCGCGCGGCACGAACGCTCGAAGGCCTGCTGGCGCGGTCCGAGCGCGAGGGACTCATCACCCGGCATCAACACGCGCAGCGCCTGCTCAAGCCGCTCGCGGTGGTGAACCCCTTCGCGCCTCAGCTCCGTTTTCTCGATGGGCGCACGCGCACCCGGCGCGACCATGAGAAGTACTTGACCCTGATCGATGCGATCGCACTGCTCCACCAGCACCAGCGCGAGGTGAAAACGATCACCCAGCGTGGCACGGTGCTCCGCTACGTCGAGGTCACTGCGGCCGATCTCACCGCAGCCAATCGGCTCTCGGCCGAGGTGCTGACCCGCTCGCTGGATGAGCTGCCCCCGCAGACCCGCCGTTTCCTCGCCCTCCTCGAGCCCTGGATCGCCGCGGAGTGCACCGCGCGGCGGGTGCCGCGGGAGGCGTTTCGGTTTCTGGCCCGCGAGGCCCGGGCCGTCACCGGGCTCGGGGCCACCCAGGTGAAGCTCCATCTCCACCGCCTGGTCGAGCTGGAATACGTGCTGGTGCATCGCGCGCCGCGGGGCCACGGGGTGCGCTACGAGCTCCTGGTCGAGAGCGCGGCGCCGCCGGCCGAGGCCGATCGGCTCCACGACCTCCTGGGGTACGATCCGGAGCGGTCGGACTTCGCACGAAGCGGTCGGCCCTCGGTCGGGGGTCGGTCGGGGGGTGGTCGGACCCCACGAACGGGCGCTAACCCGCCGCTGCATCAGGATTTCACGCCGGAGTGGTCGGATTCATCCGAAAACCAACTGAACGGCCGGCGGCCGCCGCCCCCCGTCCGTTAGGGTCGTACCGTGCCTGGCTCGCTTCCTTCTTTAGCTGCTTGCTGTCCCACCTACCTCGCGGATCTCGCCACCCGGAATTACAGCCCCGCGACGATCGCGAGTCGGAAAGCCGCGCTGCACCGCTTCACCACGTGGGCGCGTGCGCGCGGGGTCACCGAGCCCCGACAGGTCACGCTCGCGGTCTTGGAGGGCTACCAGCAGGGCCTCGCCCGGCACCGACGGCCCGACGGACGGCCCTTGAGCTGGGGCGGGCAAGCGCAGCAGCTCGTCACGCTCAAACACTTTCTCCAGTGGGCCACCCGCCAGCGCCTGGTGCGCAGTAACCCGGCCCAGGCGCTGCTCCTGCCGCGCCGGCCGCAGCACCTGCCCAGGGCGGTGCTCAGCGAGCCCGAAGTGGAGGCCGTCCTCGCCCAACCCAACCTCACCGGACCGTTAGGCGTCCGCGACCGCGCGCTCCTCGAGGTGCTCTATTCGACCGGGATCCGGCGGCTCGAGCTGATTCACCTGACGCTCCCCGATTGCGATCCGGTGCGCGGGGTCTGTTTCGTCCGGGAGGGCAAGGGCCAGAAGGATCGGGTGGTCCCGATCGGGCAGCGCGCCCTCGCCTGGATCGAGCGGTATCTGCAGGACGTGCGCCCCCAGCTGGTGGTCCCGCCCGAGGACGGCACGCTCTTCCTCACCGTGCGCGGGCGGCCGCTCGCCACGAATCGCTTGAGCGAGCTGGTCCACCGCTACGTCTCCGCGGCGGGGCTCCAGGGCAAAGGGAGCTGCCATGTCTTTCGCCACACGCTCGCGACCCTCTTGTTGCAGGGCGGCGCCGACGTCCGCCACATCCAAGCGATCCTGGGCCATGCCGATCTCCGGACCACCGCCCGCTACACCCACGTCGTGATCGACGAGCTCAAGGCGGTCCACCAACGGACCCATCCCGCGGAACAGTCGTATGCGCCGCCTTCTCTTTAGCTGCGATGGGTTATCTAACGCCTAACGAATGCTTGCAGCTGACGGCCGCTCCGCGTCCGCAGCTGAAGCACGATTTGTTAGGCGTCCCTCGCGTCCAGCTGGGCCCGGTGTCCAGGCGGGCCGGCGCGATTAGCTTTCAACCCGGACGCGACCGGCTACCCAGGCGCCAGGCGCCCGAGGAGACCCTATGACACCTTCCGTCCCTGACGACATCGCCGCCCGCGTCCGCCGCTTGCCGCCCGCCCAGCAGCGCGACGCGCTCGCCTATGTCGCGACGCTGGAACGGGCGACCCAGCCGCCCGCCCTGCTCGCGTTTGCTGGCAGTATCCCCCCGGCGGATCTCGCGGCGATGGCCGCCGTAATCGAGGCCGACTGCGAGCGGGTGGATGCCACCGACTGGTAGGGTCCTCCTCGACACCAACATCGTGATCGCTCTCTTTGCCAACGACCCCGCGGTCCGCCGCGAGGTCGAACGCGCCGAGGCCGTCTTTGTCCCGGTGATCGCGCTGGGCGAGCTCCTCTATGGTGCCAGGCGGTCAACGCGCGTGGCCGAAAGCCTCGAACGCATCACCGCGTTTGCCGGGGCGGCCGCGGTGCTCGTGTGTGACGTCGCCACCGCGGCCGCGTAGGGGGAGCTCAAAGCCGTGCTCCGCGCCCAGGGCACCCCGATCCCGGAAAACGACATCTGGATCGCGGCACTCGCCCGCCAACACACCCTCCGGCTAGTGAGTCGCGACACCCATTTCGATGGGGTCCCCGGTCTCGACGTCGTGCGCTGGGAGGATTTGCCTCCGTCACCGCCCCCGCCCACGGAGCGTTAGGCACCCGAAGACATCCCGAGCACTCCCCTCGAAAACACGCATCGGGCGATTTTCGTCTACATTACGACCGCTCTTTGAAACTGGTGGCAGCTAAAGAACGAAACCGCAGCGGCTTCCGAGCCTGGAAGAGTACGACGGGGGTCGATCAGGACCGTTACCCAAGAAGATCCGATCGGCCTCGCCGGCGGCCTCAACCTCTACGGGTTTGCCAACGGGGATCCGGTCAACTTCGCGGATCCGTTTGGGCTGCTGGCCTGTCCGCCCTTGTGTGGCGATCAGTACGAAGCACTCCAGACGCCGCTCTTCGATCCAATCGCCTTCCTTGCGGGCGGAATTGTGGGTGGCTTTCGTGCGTTGTTTGCACGGTCGGCGGTTCAAACCGCCGTTGTTGACGCCGCCGCCACGTCCGCCGCTGGGGCGGGAACCGCTCAAGCTGGTGGAGCGACGGTAACAAGCTTCGCAACCAAGGCGGCGGCGCGGGAAGCGCTCGCGGGGATGGGCTTGTCCGAGGCTCAAACCGCCGCGGCACGCGGGGCGATTTCGAGAGCAAGCGCCACGACCAGCATAGAGTTCATACAGCGTGAGGGTGGCGAGTTGTTGGTCCATTTGGTCCGACCAGGTCGCAACGGCTTCCAGGTGATGCAGTCCGTCATTTCGCCTAACGGGCTGAAGTCGGTCACCCAGTATGGGATCGATTGGGTCGGCCGGGTCGTGATCGATCCGAAGTTTCCCTGAGGGTACTACAAGAGGTGACGGCTCGATGGTCGATCAGGCTGAGGTAGTTCGTGATGTCGTAAGAGGGAGTCGAGGCTGGCGCGATCTAGCGGAGGCTGGGATTGCTATCAGCTTGTCGGACGATTCAGTCTCCGTACTAGCGTCGGCTGTCGCGTCCGTGCCGGTTACGGCGGGGGATGTGGCGACAGGCTGGTTGCGTCACTCAGGCGATCCGCAATCGCTGCGACAGTGGGCCCGTTTTGTCCATGGCGCGGTGAGCTTGGTGGAGTTACAGCTGGAGGACCATGTTCTCGGGAACCGTCTTCTCGAGAACTTGTGGGAGGCCGCTTTCGGAAAACCGGCTACTCAGGAGATGCATGATCTAGCCCGTAGAGTGCTGCTCAGCCGATAGCGGAGTCTGAGTGGAGGCTTTAGAGAAGCCCGGTCGGAAAGCGTCCGGGCTTCTTTGTTAACGGCCCGCGGTGGCGCGCGGGCGGGCCTGGGTGCGGCGGCGGGTCTCGACCAGGGCATCGACGAGCTTGAGGACGGCGCGCTGATCGGCGGCAGGGAGAGTTTCCACCTGTTGGCGCACCCGCGTTCCCTCGAAAACTCGCATCGGGCTTCTCCGGGCTAAGTTATGACCGCTCTTTGAGAGGGACGGCTGCTGAAGAGAAGAACCGCAGCGGCTTACGGACCGGGCTGAGTACGACGGGGTGCGATCGGGACCTTTACCCAAGAAGATCCCATCGGGCCTCGCCGGCGGGCTCAATCTCTATGGGTTCGCGAACGGGGATCCGGTCACCTTCTCGGATCCGTTTGGGCTGTGTCCCTGGTGCCTTGGAGCGATCGGTGGTGTGGTTACCGGATACGCGATCGCGAAGCTCACGGGTGCCGATTACGATGTTGGCGACGCGCTCGTGGACGCTGCGCTCGGGGCGGCTGGTGCGGGCCTGGTCAGCAAGCTTGACAAGATTAACGATCTTGGGAAAGGCGCCCGGGCCAAGAGGCATGGCGCCGAGCGCCTTGCCGATGCCACCCGGCTCGGCGTTCAGCAGGTGGACGACGTTGTCAAGAATGCCACTCGCTCGTACACCCAAAGCGATGGGGCCAAGGTCTTCGTCCAAGAGGTCGAGGGTCGCTTCAACGTGGTGGTGAGGACTGAGGGTGGCGAACTGATCACGAACCTCAAGACCATCTCCGAAAAGGCCCTGAACCGTCTGGCTCGGAGATACGGCTGGGAGCCATGAGATGAGCAAGCACCAGTGTTGCTTCTGCGGCCACACGATCGAGGACAAGTTCCCCGATCCGGTGTCCCTAACGATCGCGCTGCCCGAGGGTGCCGCGCAGCAGCTCTATTGTCACTGGGCGCACTTGAAGGGCGCTGTACATAAGGCCGTTCCGCTCTACGTGTGGGACGAGGAATCGCCAAATCCGAAGGTCGCAGATCGCTGAGCGTTTGGAGCTCGTGACTTTTCCTGAGCCCGGCCGTTTGCGCCGAGCTCTTTCTTTGGTCCCTTCTTCTACCCCGTGCCGGTCCAGCGTTTGGCCTGGTGTTTGAGGATGAGGGCATCGAGGAGGCCTTTGGCGGCCTTTTTGTCCTCGCGGCTGAACTGACTCACCGCTTCAAACTGGAGCTTGAGGTCCTGGTCGGGCCCGCGGCCCTCGGGGCCGAAGACCAGCTCGCCGGTGGTGACGCCGCGCCGGGATCGAGATCCTGATGCTGGCGGCGCTCGGCTTCATGGGCTTTACCCACATCCACCGCATGAACGGGCTCAAGAACTGGTTCGCGGTGCTGATCAACGTGGTGGCCGCGGCCACGCTGGCGCCGAGCGGGCTGATCCACTGGCCGGTGGCGGGCACGGTGGCGGTGGGGGCGATCGTGGGCGGCTACGCGGGAGCCCACCTGGCCCAGCGGGTGGCGCAGGAGCGGGTGCGCCAGGCGATCGTGGCGATCGGGTTCGCGAGCTGGCTCTGGCTCCTGCTCCGCTGATCCCGGGCAGCCTCGATGGGGGAGCAGAAACCGCGGACCAGGTGGCCCGCTCTGCGCCTATTCTCGTCGACCGGGCTCAGGACCTTGTGCCGGCGATCGGTTTGGCCGGGCCAGTTGAGAGCCCGGTGGCTTCCTGCTCCAGCTGCGCGGCCCCGAACGCGGGTATTCGAAGGCAGTGGTCGGGCTCGGTTCGGAGCGTCGCCCGAGGTCGAAGCGGCTGACCATGGCCGGTCAGCCAAACAGGCGGCGCATGACCTCTGACCGTTCGAGTTGGAAATGGGCGGCGATCTCACCCAGGATCGCCGCGAGCGTCCCGACTCGAAGCCCGGCATGATCGGGGATCGTCACGTGGTGTTCGCCGTGGTCTTGAGTGGTGAGCCGGAGGTGACTGCCAGTCTGCCGGGTGATCGCGTAGCCAAAGACCTCCAGCGCTCGGGCCAAGTCACGACCCGACAGATCCCGCGGCAGCTTCACGCCGCGATGACCTCATCGCGGACGAGGTGGAGGCGGAGGAGTTTGGGGAGGTCGGTCGGCTCGAAGTGGCAGCGGACAGCGTCCCGCACGGCGGTGCGTAAGGCGGGTAGATCGTCGGCTTCGGTGACGATCGACGCACCCAGCGCCCGGGCGGTATAGCCACCTTCCGGGGCATCCTCGACCAAGAACACGAGTTCGGTCATTGCAGGGCTCCTTGGCTCCAGAACTTAGCCAGGGCACGGGGCCGGCACAAACTACACGCAGCAGACGGCCGTCCGCGCGGCGTTGAACCCGTTGGCGGCGCAGACCGCCACTAGCCGGTCATCGGGCGATGGCACAGCCCCTGCCCCGGGGACCTGGGCGCCATCGCCGCAGCCAACGGCCGTCAGCCCGCGTCCCGGAGCAGCCTGGCAATCCGCTCCCGCGCCTCCCGGACCTGTGGCTGAAGCTCGGGATCCGCCCGGCGCCAGAGCTCCACGAACCGGCCGTAGTACTCCACCGCCTTCCGGGCGTCGCCTTTCACCTCGTACAGCTCGCCGGTCCGGCGGAGCGCGGCCGGAAGCGCCCGCCAGAAAACGAAAGGACGGCCCGCCTGAAGATTGGCATAGCGCTCGTAGACCGCGAGCGCCGAGTCGCGCTGCCCCGCCTCGTCCAGCGCCTGCGCCAGCCAGGGCGAGGCGTCGCGGCAGATCGCCGAGGGCTGGAGCGAACAGGCTTCCCGGAGCTTGGCGGCCGCGGGGTCCGGCTGCCCCTCGAGGACCAGCACCCGGGCTTCCAGCTCCAGGTTCTGCACCAGGCGCGACCGGTCGGGCCGGTCGCCCTCGGTCTGCGCCGCGAGGAACTCGTCGAGTAGCGCGCGCGCCCGGTCGGCTCGTCCGGCGTCGATATAGCTCCCGATGAAGCCGTCGTATCCGCGGGCGGTGGCGCGCCGCCCGGCGGTGAGCCGCCGGTTGCGTTCCCAGAGCCGATCCAGGTCGCGGGCCACGTCGCCGGGATCGGAGGCCAGCGCCGCGCGGTTCGACACCTCGGCCAGTTCGGCCAGCACCTGGCGCTCCTCGGCCGGCATGCCAGTCCGCTCGGCCTCGATCCGCAGCGCCTCGCGCCGGGCCCGGCTGGCGTCGGCCAGCCGTCCCTCCAGCACGGCCACCACCGAACTCCGGTTGTTGGCGAACTGCTGGTACTGGGGCACCGACCCGAGCAGCGGACGGGCGATACTGTCCGCGGCGGGGAAGTTCTGACGGGCCAGGGCGACGTTCGACCGGAGCATGGCGATCTCCTGCGACTCGGGGAACCGTTCCGCGAACCGGGCCAGGACGGTATCCGCCGCCTCGGGGGCGCCGTGCCAGAGCAAACTACCAACCAGATTATTGTAGGCGATCGCCGGAGCCATCCGGGCGTCAATCAACCGGCGCAGGGCCCGCTGGGCCTCGGCGTCGCGGCCGAGCCCCGAGTACTCCACGGCGAGGTTGTTGAGCGCGGTTGGATCGTTGGGGTACTTCTCGACAATGGCGAGATACAGGGTGACGGCCCTCTCGGGGTCCCCCTCCACCCGGTTGGCGTGGCCCGCCTCGACGAAGAGCCGCTCCCGCTCGGACAGCCGGTCGCGGAGCGCAAAGGCGCGCTTGAGCGCGGCCTCCCCCCGAGCCTCGCGCTCCGGGCCGGCGCCAGGATTGGTGAGGTACATCCCGAGCCGGCGCCACGCCATTGCAAACCCGGAATCCTGCGCCACCGCCTGCTCCAGGAGTGCGATGGCGCGGTCGTAGTCGCCCAGGTCCGCGACCCGTTCGGCCTGGGCGTAGAGCTGGAGCGCCTGACGGGAGCTGGTGGTCAACCGCTCCAGCGGCGGATCGGCGCGGATCGAGCGGAGCGACTCTCCGACCCGCTGGCGGAGGTCGCGGGAGAGCCGTTCCACGGCCGCGATCAGGCCGTCGGCGTTGGCCGCGGTACCGCGGCTGGAGACCAGCGCCCGGCCGCTCGCCGCCTCGACCAGCCGCGCCGAGACCAGGAATCCCGATCCCACGCTTCGCACCTCGCCCGCCACGAAGGCCTTGATTCCCTCGCGCTGGGCCATCTCGGCCGCCAGCTCGGCGGTGACCCGGGCCGCGGGATCCAGCCGCATCCGCTGGAGCAGCTCGCTCACCTGACCCGACTGGAGCACGGTGAACGCGCGGGACTGCGCCAGGTCGATCCGGAGCAGGCCGGTCACCGTCTCCGCCACGGTCGAGTCGGCGGCGGCATTGTCGAAATCCGCCAGGATGAGGCGATCCTGATCCTGGAGCACCCCGGCCGTGATCAAGGTGGCGGCGGGGCCGATGCCGAGGGCGCGGGTGGCCATGAAGAGTGCTGCCGCGAGCGCGAGCCCCGTGAAGGCCAGCACCCCGCCCAGCAGCGCCTTCCGCCAGGTAGCGTGCCGGGCCAGGCCCACGGGCGTGGTGGTGGCGACCCCCGTCACCCGATTCTGGGCGCGACGGCGCTCCAGCCAGGCGGTGACCAGCATGATCGGAAGCCCCGCCACCAGGAGGGCGATCGCACCCTGAAACACCCAGTCCGGCAGGCCCGCCCGTTGCACCACCAGATACATGATGGCGAGCACGCCGACGGAGGCCAGCGCGAAGAGCGCCGCGACTCGCACGGGGTGAGCGCGCCGCGCGGCCGCGTGGTAGTCCACCGCGGTCAGTGGCTGGGTGCCGGTCGGGGTGATCCCGCCGCTCGGCGTGAGCAGGGCGTCGAGATGGGGGAGCAGCTCGTCGGCGCGCTGGGGCCGGTCGGCCGGCTTCTTGGCGAGGCAGCGGAGGATCAGCTGGTCGAGCGCCGGCGGAACGGTGGCACGGTGCTGGGTGGCGGGCGCCGGCGCCTGGGTGATGTGAGCGGCCAGAACCGCCTGGGCGGTGGGCCCGGTGAACGGCGGCCGGCCGGTGAGCATTTCGTAGGCCAGCGCGCCGACGGCGTAGAGGTCGGCCCGGTGATCCACGTGCGGGTCCGCGGCCGCCTGTTCCGGCGCCATGTAGGCCGGGGTGCCGAGGGCCACGCCGAGCGAGGTGAGCGAGGACTCGCCGGTGGATTCGCTCACCGCCTTGGCCACCCCGAAGTCGGTGACCAGGGCGTGCCGCCCCGAGAGCAGCACGTTGTCGGGCTTGATGTCGCGATGGACCACGCGGTTGGAGTGGGCGTACTGGAGCGCGTCCAGCACCTCCCGGAGGATCCGCACCACCTCGGCCACGGGCAGCTCGCCTTCGCGGGCCAGCTTGCTCCGGAGCGATTCGCCCTCGATGAAGGGCATGATGTAGTAGAGCAGGTCGCCGGCCGCGCCGGCGGTGAGGAGCGGGACGATGTGGGGGTGCTGGAGCCGGGCGGCGAGCTGGATCTCGCGCTCGAAGCGCTCGACGCTCACGCCGGCGCCCATCTCGGGCGGCAGCACCTTGATGACCACCTTCCGGCCGAGGCGGACCTCGTCGGCCAGGAAGACCCGGCTCATGCCGCCGCCGCCCAGCTCCTTCTCGAGGCGGTAGGTGTCGCCGAGGGCGGCCTGCAGGCGGGACTGGAGGTCACCGGACGACGCCGGTGGGGGCATGGAGGACCTGGTCAGGAGGAGGGCTGGAAGTTACGGGTGGCGGGGCGGCCCGACCAGCCCGGTCGGCGAACGGCGTTGTGCCGATTCCCGGCTTCCACCGGGGACCAACTCCGGGCGCTTCCCGCCCGCTCCGCCCGCGTACCCTGGCAGGGTGGTCGACCGGTGGGCATCTTGCAGGCCCCGCCAACGGGAGAACCGATGCGAAGGAGCTGGATCGCGACCGGCGTGGCCGGCGTGCTGGCGTTCGCCCCAACCGTTGCCGCCGCGCAGGACGCATCCTCCGAGCGGGCCGCGGTGCTGGCGGTGGTGGACTCCGCCCTCGCGGCGATCACCCGGGGCGACCCCGTGGGGTTCACCGATCTGATGCTGCCGGAAGCCAACACCTTCAGCATCCGACCGGAGCGGTACCGGGCCCGGACTCGCGCCGAGGAGCGTGCTGGAAGCTTCCGGGGTGTGGTGGAACGGGGGTTCCGGCCCGAGGTCCGGATCTCGGGGCCGCTGGCCTCGGTCTGGCTGCCGTACGACCTCTATCTCGACGGGAAGTGGTCCCACTGCGGGATCGACGCCTTCCTGCTCGCTCGGACGGAGGGGCGCTGGCGGATCGCGGCGATGGCCTGGAGCGTGGAGCAGCCGCCCGCCTGCGAGCCGCACCCGGAAGGGCCTCCGGAATCGCCACCACGGTAGTTGCACCTGGACCGCTGGGAACCGGACCTGTAAGGAGGCGCTCACAGGCGAGACAGCCTGTACATGCATCCGACCTCACTCTGGTGCGCGCTGATCGTGAGCGGGGCCGGCCTCGGCGCGTTCCACCCGCAGGATCCGTCCCCGCCGATCGTGCTTCGCGGGGTCACCGTCATCGACGGCAACGGCACCCCCGGCCGTCCCCACCAGACGGTGGTGATCCGGTCCGACCTGATCGTGGCCCTCGGGCCGGCGGACTCGGTTCCGGTGCCCGCTGGCGCCCGGGTGGTCGACGGGCGGAACCGCTGGCTCATCCCCGGGCTGATCGACATGCACGCCCACGTCACCCTGGGTCCCGTGACCGGATTGGGCAACGGCACGCCGCGGATGGCGCGGGATACCGCGGTGGTGTCGCGATCGCTGGCGTCGCTCTTGGCGGCCGGGGTCACCACGATTCGAGATCCCGGTACCGCCCATGCGGCCTGGGCCGTGGCGCTCCGCGACAGCGTGGCGCGGGGAAAGCTGCCCGGCCCCCGGATGTTCGTGGCGGGACCGGTGATCGACGCCGGCTCGTTCGAGGGACTGGTCGACCGCGCGTCCACACCCGCGGAAGTGGTCGCTGCCGTGCGGCGCCACGCGGCGGCGGGGGTCGACTATGTCAAGCTCTACGCCGGTCTCCCGCCGGCATCGATCGCCGCGGGAGTCGACGCGGCGCATGCGGCGGGGGTGAAGGCGCTGGCCCACCTCTTCGCCACCTCCTGGACCGTGGCGGCAGATGCCGGGGTCGACGGGATCCTGCACTCCATGCCGGGTTCACCCGCGCTGCTCCCGCCAGACCGGCGCCAGGCCTTCCGGGCGAACATCGCCCGCACGGCGCGGTTCATGTTCCAGTGGTTCGAGTACTACGACCCGGCCTCGGCCGAAGCGGATTCCATGATCGCGGCGCTGGTCCGGCACCGGGTGGTGCACGATCCCACGCTGGTGGTGTTCGAGGCGATGGCCTGGGGCGATGACCCGCGGATCACCGGTCATCCGGACCTGGTCGTGGCTCCCCCCAGCCTGCTCGAGAACTGGCGGACCGAATTCACGCTGAGCGGGGGCTTTACCCCCGCGTCGTTCGACAGCAGTCGGGCGGCCTGGCCCGCGGTGCTCCGATTCGTCAAGCAGCTCCACGACCGCGGCGTCTTCCTGGTGGCTGGCAGCGATGCCAACAACCCGTGGGTGCCCGCCGGTCCGAGCCTCCACCGGGAGCTGGAGCTGCTGGTCGACGCGGGCATTCCGCCGGCGGAGGTGATCCGGATCTCCACCCGGAACGGCGCCGAAGCGCTGGGCATTGGCGGCGAGGTCGGAACGATCCGGATCGGGAAGCGGGCCGACCTGGTGCTCCTCGACGCCGATCCGCTGGCGCGGATCGGAAACACCCGCCGGATCGTGGCGGTGATTCAGGGCGGGCGGGTGGTGTCAGGCCGCCTCTAGCGGCGAGCGCTCCGGAACGGTCAGGGTCGCGGCCGCTCCCGGACGTGGGTGCGGAACCAGTCCAGGTTCCGCTGGAGCATGTCGCGCTGCTGTTTGGGTTCCAGGATCAGATGCCCCTGACGCGGGTAGATCACGAACAGCCGGGGCACGTCGTTGAATTCCAGTGCCCGGTAGAGCTCCCAGGCCTGGCCTAGTTGGACCCGGTCGTCCTTCTCGCCGTGCTGAATCAGAGTCGGCGTCCGGATGTTCTCCGCGTGGTACATCGCCGAGCTTCGCTGGTAGGCCTCCTTGGCGAGCCAGGGCACGTTGCCGAAGTAGTCCCGGAGCACCACCGGGATGTCGGTGTTGCCGTGCATGCTGTAGAGGTTGGGCAGCCCGGCGCCCACGGACGCCGCCTTGAACCGCTGGGTCTGGGTGATCGCCCACGAGGTCATGTAGCCGCCGTAGCTCCAGCCCATGAGGCCGAGCTGTTCGCCGTCGGCAATGCCCTCGCGAACCAGATGATCGAGACCGGTCATGATGTCGCGGAAATCGCCGTGGCCCCAGTCGCCGATGTTGGCGCGGAGGAAGGCCCGGCCGTAACCCGAGCTGCCGCGCGGGTTGGGCATGAACACCGCGTAGCCCATCCCCGCGAACACCTGGAGCGGGTAGGGCCCCGCCTGAATCGGGAACGGCGCCGGTCCGAGCTGGGGCTCGAATCCCAGCGTGAAGACCCCGGTCGGCCCGCCGTGGACGTAAGTAAGCACGGGATAGCGGCGACCCCGCTCGTAGCCCACCGGTTTGAGGAGAACGCCCTCGATCTCCAGGCCGTCGCTGCTCTTCCATCGCACCGGTTCCATCGCGCCCAGGGCCAGGCTGTCGAGCAGCGGATTGCTTCGCGTGAGCCGGACCGGCCGATAGGAAGCCGTCTGGGTGATGTAGACGTCCGGCGGTGACGACGGGTCGAGGATCCGGAGCGCCACCCGGGTGCCGTCCTTCGAGAGACTGAAGCTCGCGTGCACCCGGTCACCCGAGGTCACGGGACGGGGATCGCCGCCCGCCACGGCCACCCGCATCACCTGGATCCGCACGCCCAGCACACTGGCGAAGAAGATCTCGCGGCTGTCGGGCCCCCAGGTGACACCCTCCGCGCCGCGGTCGAAGCCGGGCGCCACCTGCCGCGGCGCGCCTCCGTCCGCGGGCACCAGGTAGACGCCCTGCTCGCCGATCCCGCGGCTCCCGCCCGCGGAGGAGAAGGCAATCCAGCGACCGTCGGGAGACCAGACCGGGGAGCCATCCGGGCCTTCCCGGACCACGAGGGGCCGGACCGCGCCGCTGTCAGCCGGTACGAGATAGAGGTCGCTCAGATCCGCGTCGGGTACTCGCGGCGTAGGCTGCGCGGAAAAGGCCAGACGGGTGCCGTCCGGCGCCCAGGTGAAGCCGGTCACGTGCCGGTCCGCGAGGGTGAGGCCGGTCACGGCCCCGGTCGCCAGATCGAGCACCCGGAGCCGCGCCAGCGGGAACCGCTCGTCCACCACGATGACACCCGCCGTGGAGTCGGCGGCTTTCTTCTCGGCCTCGCTCGGCGGGTCAGCACTGGTAAAGGCAATCCGGGTCCCGTCCGGCGACCACGCGAAGCTCTGCACTCCGGTTTCCACCGAGGTGAGCTTCCGCGGCTCGCCGCCGGGCAGCGTGAACAGATAGAGGTTGGGCGGGCCATCGCGCTGGGAGAGGAAGGCGGTCCGCTGGCCGTCAGGGGTCCAGCGCGGGGAGTGATCGGCCTTGGGGCTCTGGGTGAGTCGGATCGGCTCGCCGCCCTGGGCCGGCACCAGCCAGACGTCGCTGTCGTGCTCGTTCCGGTCCACCGCGGGCACGCTCACTACGTAGGCCACTTGGCTGCCATCCGGCGAGAGCTGGGCGTCGATCACCGTGCGGAGCCGCATCAGGTCGGCAATGGTGGCCGGCCGCCGGGACTGGGCGGCAAGCGACGGGGCAAGGGTGACACCGGCGAGGCCGATAGACAGGATGCGGGCGAGCGGGAACTTCATGGATTCCTCGGAATCGGCGCGACGGCGGACGGTGTGGCTCAGGGGACGGGTCCCAATATGCCGGGCCCGAAGCGCGTTTGGAACATCCTTGCCTCAGGGTGGAGGATCCCGCCGTCCGTTTGCCGCCGCCCGCTCGGGGCCGCATATTCGCGGGTCCCCCTGCCTGGAGGCACCCTATCTCCTCCATACCGCCGGCCGACTTCGCCGGTCGGGTGGCCATCGTCACCGGCGCGGCCCGGGGGCTGGGCCTGGCCACCCTCCGCCGCCTGGTGGAGCGCGGGGCCCGGGTCGCGGTCAACGTCCGCGATCGCGA
>CAZFSA010000120.1:260-14954 GCA_964521535.1 uncultured Gemmatimonas sp. | reverse complement strand
CAGCCCGGTGACCGGGGGGCGGATCGCGGCGGCGCCGCCGGCCTTCGCCCGGGCCCTGGCCGCCCAGCAGGCCGGCCGCACCAGCGAAGCCATCGCCGCGTACCAGGAGGCGCTCGAAGCCGAGCCGGCGCTGGCGCCTGCTCACTTCAACCTGGGCCAGCTGCTCAGACTCGAGGGCCGCGAGCGGGAGGCTGCCGAACGCTTTGCCCAGGCGGTGCGACTCCGGCCCACCGCGGCCGATGCCTGGCTCAATCTGGGCCTCTGCCGCGAACGGTTGAACGACCTCGCGGCGGCGGCGGAGGCCTACCAGCGCGCCGCTTCCTTGAGCCCCGACGACGGGACCGCCCAGTTCAACCTCGGCAACGTCCTCCGGAAGCAGGGGCGAAACGCCGAGGCGCTCCGGTGCTACCGGGCTGCTGCCCGACTGCATCCGGCGTCCGCCGAGGTCCAGCTCAACCTCGGGAATACCCTTCGGGAGCTGGGCGAGCTCGATCCGGCCATCGATGCCCTCCGGGCCGCGCTCGCCCTCCGTCCGACATGGACGGAGGCACGATGGAATCTGGCTCTGGCCCTGCTCGGGTCGGGCCGACTTCGCGAGGGCTGGGAGCTCTACGACCTCCGTTGGGAGCACCTGGGACTTCCCCTGCACCGGGACCTTCCCTGGCCCACCTGGCAGGGCCAGGCGGTTTCCGGGCGGCGGATCCTGGTGTGGCGCGAGCAGGGGCTGGGCGACGAGCTCCTGTTCAGCAGTTGCGTTCCCGATCTGGTTCAGCTGGGCGCCAGGGTGACCCTGGCGGTGGACCGCCGTCTGGTGTCGCTGCTCCAGCGAGCGCTGCCCGAGGTCCGGGTGGTGGCCGACCCCGAATGGGGCGACCAGAGCTTCGACTTTCACACGCCCCTTGGCAGCCTGCCGCGCTATCTCCGGGCCAGCCGGGCCGCCTTCGTTCCGGGATGGAGCCTGCTGCTGCCGGACCGCGGCCTGGCGGCGCAGTGGCGGGAGCGGGTTCAGCGCCTTGGCGGTCGCCTCCGCGTCGGAATCTGCTGGCGGAGCGGCGTTCGAACCCCGGACCGCGCCCGCCACTATGCCGCCCTGAGCGAGTACGCCCCCGCGCTCCGCGTGCCCGGAGTCGCCTGGGTGTCGCTGCAGTACGACGACGCGACTGCCGAGCTGGCCGCCGTGGAGTCGGAACTTGGCGTCTCGATCAACCGCTGGCCTGACGTGGACCTCCGCGACGACCTCGAGACCGTGGCCGCGCTGATCTGGAACCTGGACCTGGTGGTGACTGCGCCGACCGCTGTCAGTCCGCTCGCCGGCGCGCTCGGGACCGAGACCTGGCAGGTTGACTCCGGGACGGATTGGACCGCGCTGGGAGAGGGTCGATCGCCCTGGCTGCCGGCGATCCGCCTCTTCCGGCAGCGGGGAGAAGCGCCGGGATGGGCGCGGACGATCGAGGATGTGGCCGAGGCGCTCCGCTCGCGACTGGCGGAGCGGCCGGTGCCGCGTAACTGAAGAGCGAGGAGCCCCATGTTCCTGGAAGGTCAATCCATTCTCATCACCGGCGGCACCGGCTCGTTCGGGCGGGCGTTCGTCAGGACGGTGCTCGAGCGATACGAGCCCCGGCGCGTGGTGGTCTACAGTCGCGACGAACTCAAGCAATACGAGATGGCGGAGCAGCTCCGTGACAAGCGGCTTCGATTCTTCCTGGGCGACGTGCGGGACCTGTCCCGATTGCAGCGCGCCTGCGCCGACGTGCAGGTGGTTGTCCACGCGGCGGCCCTGAAGCAGGTGCCGGCCGCCGAATACAACCCGTTTGAGTGCATCAAGACCAACGTGCTCGGCGCCCAGAACGTGATCGAGGCGGCGCTAAGCTGCGGGGTGCACAAGGTGCTGGCGCTCTCGACCGACAAGGCGGCCAACCCGGTCAACCTCTACGGCGCCACCAAGCTCTGCGCCGACAAGCTCTTCGTCGCGGCCAACGCCTATGCCGCGGGTCGGGGCCCGTCTCTGAGCGTGGTCCGCTATGGCAACGTCGTCGGCAGTCGCGGGTCGGTGGTGCCCTTCTTCCTCAAGGCCCGCCAGAACGGCGTCCTGCCGATCACCGACCCCCGGATGACCCGCTTCTGGATCACCCTCGATCAGGGCGTCGCGTTCGTGCTGGACAGCCTCCGGCGAATGCACGGGGGCGAGCTGTTCGTGCCCAAGATCCCCTCCACCGACATCATGACCCTGGTCGAAGCGCTGGCCCCCAGCTGCCGGACCGAGGTGGTGGGGATTCGGCCGGGGGAGAAGCTCCACGAGCTGATGATCTCGGAAGACGACTCCCGCCGGACCCGCGACATGGGTGGCTACTACGTCCTCCAGCCGCAGCAGCCCTGGTGGGACGACTCGCTCCTGAGCGCCGGAACGCCCGTCCCCGAGGGCTTCTCCTTTCGAAGCGACACCAATCCCAACCGCCTGGGTGTGGCCGAAGTGCGCGGCCTCCTGGCGTCCCTCGGGCTCAACTGATGAAGCTCCCCTACGGCCGCCAGGACATCGGGGACGCCGACGTGGCGGCTGTGCTGGCGGCCGTGCGCGACCCCTGGCTCACCCAGGGCCCGGGGGTCGAGGCCTTCGAGGCAGCGCTCGCCGCGGTGGTCGGGGCGCGGTACGCGGTGGCATTCAGCAGCGGGACGGCTGCGTTGCACGGAGCCTATGCCGCTGTGGGCCTCGAGCCAGGCGGCGCCGTGCTCACCAGCCCGATCACCTTCGTGGCCACCGCCAACGCGGCGCTCTACCTCGGGGCCAGCGTTCGCTTTGCCGATGTGGACCCGGCCACGGCGATGCTCGACCCCAACGCCGTGGACGATGCGGCCGATGCGGCGATACGGGTGCTCGCCCCGGTTCACTTTGGCGGTGAGGTGGCCGACCTTCCCGCCCTGGCCGCCGTTGCGACCGCGCGGGGCTGGGCCGTGGTCGAAGACGCCTCGCACGCCCTCGGGGCGGCGTACCGGGGTCCCGAGGGCCGGTGGCATCGGGTGGGTGGCTGCGCCCACAGCGACCTGTGCTGCTTCAGCTTTCACGCAGTCAAGGCGATTACCACGGGCGAGGGCGGGGCGGTCACCACCAACGACGGGGAGCTGTGCCGCCGGCTCCGTCGTTTCCGGAGCCACGGGATCACCCGCGACCCGGCCGAGCTGGAGTCGTGCGACGGCCCCTGGTACTACGAGCAGCAGAACCTTGGCTACAACTACCGCCTGACCGACCTCCAGTGCGCGCTGGGCCGGTCGCAGCTGAGCCGCCTTCCCGATCTGCTCGCCCGGCGCCGGCGGGTGGCCGGCTGGTACGACGAGCGGCTCGCCGAGCTCCCCGAGGCTGCCCCGCTCGGGCGCCCGCCGTGGTCTCGCGGGGCTCATCATCTCTACGTCGTCTCGCTGCCACCGGATCGCCGGCGCGCCGCCTTCGACGAGCTGGCGCGACGGGACATCCAGGCGAACGTCCATTACATCCCGGTGTATCGCCAGCCCTACTACCGGCATCGGGGCCTGGGCGCCCCGCTCCCGGGCGCCGAGACCTACTACGCGGGCGCGCTCACCCTCCCGCTCTTCCCCGCGATGACCGAGGCCGACGTGGACCGGGTGGTCGAGGGGCTCGCCGCGGCGTTGAGCCCGGCTGTCAGGTGAGGCCCGATGGCGGATCTGGTCCTTCGGGTCGATGCCGGTGCCGAGATCGGCGCCGGGCATGCCATGCGGCTGCTTGCCCTCGCGGAGGCCTGGCGCGCGCGAGGAGGCTCCGTCCGGCTGGTCGGCACGATCGGGATCGAGTTCGTCGCGGATCGTGCCGCCACGATCGGCATCGCGCCGGAGTCGGGTCCCCTCACGAGTGGAGACGTCCTGATCGTCGACACGAACGATCCGGCCGAGCGGTATCGTGCTGCCCGGGAGGGAAGCTTCGGAACCCGCGTGCTGGTGGACGACCTGGGTGGCGCGGTTCCGGCGGGCTACGACGTGGTGTGGAACCCGAACCCCTACGGCACTGCGGCGCTCTACCCGGACTTCGCCGGCCGGGTTCTCACCGGACCGGGTGTGGTGCCGCTTCGGACCGAACTCCCCTCCTGGGCGGGGCCCGGCGATGGATCGACGGTCCTGAGCATGGGTGGCGGCACCCCGACCCGGGGGGTGATCGACGCGCTGCACCGGCTCGCACGGCTCCTGCCTCGGGAACGCTTCCAGGTGGCTGGCCGCTGGGGCCCGCGCCGGTGGCCGACCGTCGATCCGGGAGGGTTGTGGTCCGCCGCCTCGCGGGCCTCGCGGCTGGTCACGGCGGCGGGCACCACGACCTGGGAGGCCGCGGCAGTGGGAGTGCCGGTGGTTCTCCTGCAGCTGGCCGACAACCAGCGCCTGGTGTTCCGGTGGGCCCGCGACTGCGGGGTGCCGGGCGTGGATGCCACCGTCCTCGACGGGGAGAAGCTTGCGCGGCAGCTCAGCAGACTGCTGCCGCTGGCGCGACCGCTGCCACCGCTCACCGGCGGGGCCGGGCAGGTGGTAGCCGACCTCTGCCAACGCCTGGCGTCGCCGTGCCCATGATGCTGTCGCTCAGGCCGGCCCGGCTGGCAGATGCCGAGATCCTCTGGCTCTGGGCCAACGACCCAGGGACCCGCGCGGGCTCCGGTGGCCGGCCAGCCATTCCCTGGCCGGAGCACGCTACCTGGCTGGCGGAACGCCTGTCCAGCGACTCGGCCCGCCTGTTCATTGCCGAGGATGCCGGCGGTCGCCCCGTCGGAACGATTCGGTTCGAAACCGGCAACGGGTGGGCCCGGGCGCGGCTCAGCTACGCGGTTGCGCCCTCGTGTCGCGGTCGAGGCGCCGGCGCCGCGCTGCTCGCGGCTGGCATTCAAGCGATCCGGTTCGAGCAGCCCGGGGTTGTGCTGGAAGCCGAGGTCCATCTGGATAACGAAGCCTCGCTGCGGCTCTTTCGCAGGCTTCGCTGGCCCGAACGTCTGACGCCCCGGGGGACCATGCTCTTCCAGGGCCTCGCGGGAGACGAGGCATGACCGTGCGACTCGGCCGCCGGACGGTGGGGGGAGAGGCTCCCTGCCTGATCGTGGCGGAGCTGTCCGCCAACCATGGAGGCGACCTGGGTCGGGCGCTCGAGACCGTCACGGCCGCCCGCCAGGCGGGAGCCGATGCGATCAAGCTCCAGACCTATACACCGGATACCCTCACGCTCCGAAGCGACCGGCCGGAGTTCGTTGTGCCGGGGTCCGGCCCGTGGGCGGGTCGCACCCTGTACGACCTGTACACCGAGGCGCACACCCCATGGTCCTGGCACGAACGCCTCTTCGCCAGGGCCCGGGACGAGGGCTTGGAGATTTTCTCGACGCCGTTCGACGAGAGCGCGGTGCGATTGCTCGAATCCCTGGACGCCCCCGCCCACAAGATTGCCTCCTTCGAGCTGGTGGACGACGGGCTCTTGCGGGCGGTGGCCGCGACCGCCAAGCCGGTGCTGCTTTCGACGGGAATGGCCACCCTCGAGGAAATCGCTCACGCCCTCGCCGTCCTTCGAAGCGAGGGATCGGGCGACGTCATCCTGCTCCGGTGCACCAGCAGCTATCCCGCGCCCGACGATGCCATGCACCTGTCCACCCTGCCCGTCCTGGCGCAGGCCACCGGGTGTCTGGTCGGTCTGTCCGACCACAGCCTGGGCAACGTAGCCCCGGTGGTGGCGGTGACTCTCGGCGCCTGCCTGATCGAGAAGCACTTCACCCTGAGCCGGGACGACGGCGGAGTCGACAGTCACTTTTCGCTCGAGCCGGACGAGTTCCGGGATCTGGTCGTGTCGGTTCGCCGGGCCGAGCGGATGCGCGGGCGCCCTTCCTTCGGCCCGGGCGTGGCGGAGGAAGGCAACACCGTTTTCCGCCGGTCGCTCTACCTGGTGCGTGACGTGGACAAGGGGGAGCTCCTGACCGAGTGCCATGTCCGCTCGATCCGACCAGGGTTCGGTCTCCCGCCCCGGTACCGCGCCCTCGTCGTAGGCCGCCGTGCCACGAAGGCGGCGGAGCGGGGCACACCGGTCACCTGGGACCTGGTGACCGAGCCAGCCGGCGGCGGCACCAACCCGTGATCGACCTCGACCTACCTGGACGCCGCCGAGACACGGCGGCTGGAGGAGATACCGCATGAGTTCGCCTTCCGCCCTGACCAGTCAACTCGGCGCCTGGACCTCCGGGTTCGGTCGGGCGTACACCGATCGGAACACGATGAGCGCCGACGCCATGGACGCCACCTTCGCGGCCCGGTTCGGCGTGCCGAAAACGACGATCTATCGCGAACTGGTGGGGGTCGACCGGCTGACCGGCGGCCGCGCCCTCGAGGTGGGCTGCAACATCGGGCTCCAGCTCGAGCTGCTCGGCCGGGCGAATCCCTCGCTGGCCCTGGCTGGCGTGGAACCGCAGGAGTATGCCATTGCCCGCGCCCGGCAGCGACTTCCCACGGCGCATTTCCTCCAGGGCTCGGCCTTCGCCCTCCCGTTCGAGGACGCCTCCTTCGATCTGGTGTTCACGCATGGGGTCCTGATCCACATCCACCCGGCCGATCTGCCCCGGGCGCTCAGGGAGATCCATCGGGTGAGCAGTCGCTTCATCCTGGCGCACGAGTACTTCGCACCGGAAACGGTCGAGGTGCGCTATCGGGAGGCGAATGACCTGCTGTGGAAGACCGATTTCGCCCGCAGCTACCGGGATCTCTTTCCGGCGCTCCGCGAGGTGGAGCTGCGCTACTACCCGTACCTCGACGCCGGCCCGGCATCCGACCTGGTGGACCAGGTGGTGCTGTTCGAGAAACCGGGCCAGGGAGGGATCCGATGAACCAGCGGGGCAGGCTCGGCGGGCGGAGCGGCCGATGAGAGTGGTGGCGATTGTCCAGGCCCGGATGACCTCAACGCGCCTGCCGGGCAAGGTCCTGGCGCCGATTGCAGGGCGCCCGATGCTGGCCCGGGTGGTCGAACGCCTCGAGCGGACCCGACGGCTGAGCGGAGTCTGGGTGGCCTGTACCGCCTGCACCGCGGACGACGGCGTGGCCGCTCTGGCGCGCCAGCTTGGCGCCGGCGTCTTCCGGGGGCCGGAGGAGGACGTGCTGGCCCGGTTTGTCGGCGCGGCCCGGGCGGCTGCCGCGGAGGTGGTGGTCCGGATCACGGCGGACTGTCCCTTGATCATGCCGGAGGTGGTCGACCGTGTGGTGGCGGACCTAGTGGAGCATTCCCGTTCGGCAGACTACGCGGCCAATGTGCTTCGCCGGACCTATCCCCGCGGTCTCGATACCGAGGCCATGTTCATCGATACGCTGCTGCGGGCCGATCGCTACGCCTCGACGCCGGAGGAGCGCGAGCACGTGACCCTGACGATCCGTCGGGACCCCCGCCGCTTCGCCCGGATCAGCGTGGAGGACGCCGACGACGCCAGCTCGCTGCGCTGGACCGTCGACACCGCTCTGGATCTGGAGCACCTCAACCGCCTGTACCGGATGGCGGGCATCGACGGTGCGCGGCCCGGGTATCGGGATCTGGTCGAGCGGTGCCGCTCGGAGCCGGATCTGTGGCATCCGGACACCGGGGCCACGTGGGATCCCGGCACGATGGCGCCGTTCACCCCTCATGCGGCAGGATGGACCACATGACCTGGATCGAACCGGCCGACGGCGGCAGCGCCCTGGCCACCGGTGAAACGCTCGAGCGCCGGGGCGACTGGCTGGCGGCGGCAGAGACCTATCAGCGGCTGGTGGAGCAACGGCCTGACGACCCGGAGGCGCTCTTCCGGCTGGGTCGAACGCTGGGCCGCCTGGGACAGGCCGACCTCGCCCAGGCTCTGGTGGGGCAGGCCATTGCCCGGGCACCGGGGGCAGCCCGGTACCACGCGCACCTTGGTGACCTCCTTCTTGTCGACGGGCACCCCCGCGACGCGGCCGAGTGCTTCGAGGCGGCCCTGGCGGCCGATCCGACCTGTGACGACGCTCGCGCCGGACTCGGGGAGGCGCTTCTGGATCTCGGACGGGCCGACGAGGTGGACGATCTGGTCCGCTCCGGCCTCGGCCACGCGTGGCGGGAACGGCGGGTCGCCGGCCGCCTGCTGCTGGCGCGCGGGGAGGCTCGTGCGGCGGCGGATGCCCTGGTGGACCACCTCCGGGCGTGTCCTACCGACGCGACGGCGTATTTCTACCTCGGCGTCGCGCTCCAGGCCATCGACCTGCCGGAACCTGCTGCGGTGAGCTATCGGGAAGCGGTGCGGCTCAACCCCGATCTGTTCGAGGCGCACACCAACTTGAGCACCGTGCTCCGAACGCTGGGCGATTTCAAGGCCGCCACCTACCACGCCGACCAGGCCGTGCGGCTGGAGCCGACGCGGGCCGGCCTGCTCCTCAACCGGGCCAACGCCCGCCGCGACGGAGGGGATTTCGAGGGCGCCGGCGACGACTATCGCGCCGCCGTCGCTGTCGATCCGGGGTACGCCGAAGCGTGGTCCAGCCTGGCCAACCTGTACCACGACCTCGCCGAGTGGGCCCTGGCGCTCGATGCCCACGACCGCGCGGTCCGGCTGGCGCCCGGGCTCCCCCAGGCGCGATGGAACCGGTCGTTCACCCGCCTTGCCACTGGCCGGCTGGCCGAGGGTTGGGAGGACTACGAGTTCCGGCTCGCCACCGCCGCCGCCAGTCCCGAGCCCCGCGGCTTTCCGTGGCCCACCTGGGCCGGGGGGCCGATCGGGGGACGGAGCATCCTGGTCTGGCGGGAGCAGGGGTTGGGCGACGAGGTCCGCTTCCTGAGCTGTGTCCACGACCTGGTCGAACGCGGGGCCGAGGTTACCCTGCTGGTGTCGCCGCGCCTGGTTTCCCTCGCACGGCGTTCCATTGCAGGGGTGCGGGTGCTGCCCGATGAGCCGGGGGCAGTGAGCCCGGGCGATGGGTTCGACCTCCAGGTTCCCATGGGCAGTCTTCCGCGGTGGCTGCGGAGCTCCCGGGAGGCTTTCGGGTCCGGGAGCCCGTGGATGGTGCCCGACCCGACCCAGGTGGCCAAGTGGGAGCAGCGGCTGGCGACGCTCGGCCCCGGCCCGCGGATTGGGCTATGCTGGCGGAGCGGACTGGTCACTCCCGAGCGGCGGCGCCACTACCCGCCGCTGGACGCCTGGGGACCCGTGCTGGCCGTGCCGGCGACCTGGGTCAACCTCCAGTACGACGAATGCCGTGACGACCGCGAGCATCTGGAGCGGCGCTTCGGGATCGCGATCCGGCATTGGCCTGACGAGGATCTGCGAAACGATCTGGAGAGCGTCGCCGGGTTGCTCGCCGCCCTCGATATCGTGGTCTCGGCGCCGACGGCGGTGGCTGCCCTCGGTGGGGCCATCGGCTCGCCCACCTGGCAGGTGGATTCCGGCAGCGACTGGACGGCCCTGGGCGAGGATCGCTCCCCCTGGTCGTCGTCGATCAGGGTGGTTCGCCGCCCGGCCGGTTCCGAGGATTGGGAGCCGGCCATGCGGGCGGTTGGGCAGGCGCTTCGGGAGCGGATTCCAGGAGGGCAGGGACCACAGGGCTAAAGGTCTGGCCGGGCCTGCCGAATCTAGGGATGTCGGTCGGAGGGCCTCCGCGCATGGGGCGTGTCAGGTCCCCGGCCGCGCAGGCACCGGGCGGGAGAATCCGCCAGGCAACCCCTAGAACAGGAGCGTCACCCGATGGCCACCCAGATTTCCCTGTCCGCCGGGATGCGGGCCAACCTGCTGAGCCTCCAGCAGACGTCGAGCCTCATCTCCGTCACCCAGGCCCGCCTGTCGTCCGGCCTGAAGGTGAACTCCCCGATCGACGACGCGTCGGCCTACTTCACCGCGGCCAACGCCCGCGGTCGGGCCAACGACCTCGCCGCCCGGAAGAACGAGATCGGTGAGGCGATCCAGACGATTAAGGCGGCCTCCTCGGGCATCGAGGCGATCTCCCGCCTGATCGACGCGGCCAAGGGTGTCGCGGAGTCGGCTCGCTCGGCCACGACGGCCGGCCGGTCCACCCTCGCGGCCCAGTTCAACGCGATCCTCACCCAGATCGACCAGACCGCGACCGACTCCCGGTACAAGGGGACCAACCTCCTGGCCGCGGGATCGCTCACGGTCAAGACCAACGAGACCGGCACGTCGTCGATCTCGATCAACGGGTTCGATGCCAGCTCCACCACCGGCCTGGGTGTCTCGGCCATCGCGGCCAGCACCTGGACGGTCGACACCGCCATCGACGCGGCGGTGAGCCAGCTCAACGCGGCCCAGTCGACCCTCCGCTCCAACTCGGCGTCGCTCGGCGCGGTGTCGGCCCAGTTGACGATCCGGGACGAGTTCCTCGACGGCCTGAAGAACGTGCTCCAGGAGGGCGCGGACAAGCTCACGGTCGCCGATCAGAACGAGGAAGGCGCCAACCTGCTGGCGCTGCAGACCCGGCAGCAGCTGGGTGTGATCTCGCTCAGTCTGGCGAACCAGTCGCAGCAGGCGATTCTCCGGCTCTTCTAAGGGTCGTGAGGGAGGATGGGGAGGGTCACCTCCCCATCCGCCCCGCGGCACTGCGGGGTAGACGATGGCAGGGATCGGCATCGACATCGGGGTCAGCCTCCCGACCGCCTCGGATCGGAGCCCGGCGTCAGCGCGCACTGGTCCGACCGGTGACCGCGGGGCGCGCCCGTTGCCGGGCACGCTACCGGCCGCGGCTCCGCGATTCGAGGAGCCCGGGACACCGGAGGCCGGCGCCCGCTCCGGGGCGGGGCTGGCGCAACGCCTGGCCGCGCTGCGCCAGCAGGCCGACGAGCTGTTTCAGCGGTTCGGCCCCATCAAGTTCTACCCGCCGTATCCGCCGCACGAGCCCGCGCGCGCGGAGCTGGTGCGTCGATTCAACGGGCTGGCGGCGGAAGCCGATCGGCTCCTCAGCCAGTCGCAGGGTCCAGCGGGCATCGCTCCCGGAGCCGTCGACGCTCAGGCAGCGGTCGGACTCTCCGAGCGGGTCCGGGCCGAGCTCAGGACCGAGCGCGCCGGACTGACCCGGGCGGCCGAGCCGCTCCGCGAGCTGACCTGACCAATGCCGCTTCGCATCTCCCTTCGGGCCGGCGAGCGGCTGATCGTTGGCGGTGCGGTCGTCCGCAACGCGGGTGGCCGAACCTCCCTCCTGATCGAGAACGACGTGCCGATACTTCGGGGTCGTGAGGTGATGGGCCTCCAGAACGCGACGTCGCCCTGCCGGCGGATCTACTTCGCGATCCAGCTGATGTACGTCGACGAGGAGCACCTGGCCGACCATCAGCGGCTGTTCACGGACCTGGTGCGCGAGGTGGTCACGGCCTCGCCCAGCATGGCGCCCCGGCTGGCGGAGATCGGGGCCCGGATCGCGGAAGGCCAGCACTACCAGGCGCTCAAGCTGGCCCGGCAGCTGGTCGCCTACGAAGAGGAGCTGATCGGGAATGTCACGGATCGTGGCTGACGCCTATGCGGATGCCGAACTGGCGGTGGCGAGCGGGCGTCAACTGGAGGCATCGGCCCTCTTTCGCGTGGCCCGACGGCTCCAGGCAGCCCAGGAGGGCTGGGGACGCCCAGGCTACGAGGCGCACTTCGACGAGGCCCTCAGGACCAACCAGCGGCTCTGGACCTTTTTCCAGGCGGAGCTCGGCGCCGACGACAACCCGTTGCCGACCTCGCTCAAGGTGAGCCTCCTCCAGCTGATCCAGTTCATCGACCGCCGCACCTTCGACGCGCTGGCGGCTCCGGCACCCGACAAGCTCACGGTCCTGATCAACATCAACCGCAACGTGGCGGCGGGGTTGGCAGCCGGTCCCGGTACCCGGGGCGCATGAGCGGGGTCAAGGCCCCCCGGCACCGCCCGACCAGGTTCCTGGCGGATGCTCCAGCTCCAGGACGAACATCCTGGGCCAGCGTTTGCCGGTCACGTACAACCGTCCGGTGGCCGGGTCGAACGCAATCCCGTTGAGGACGTTCTCGGAGGTGCGGGCCGCGCTATACTCCGGAAGTACTCCACTCAGGTCCAGTACCTGGCGGACCAGGCCGGTGGCCGGGTCGATCCGGAGGATCCAGTCGCTCTGATACACGTTGGCGAAGAGGTCCCCGGCGGCGTATTCCAGCTCGTTCAGGCGGGCCACCGGGATCCCGGTGGAGAACCGAACCCGGACCACCCGGCGAACCTCGAACGTTCGGGGGTCGAGCACCCGCAGGCTGTCCGACCCGTCGCTCATCAGGAGTGAGGCGCCGTCGGTGGTGAGCCCCCACCCCTCACCGGGATAGCTCAGCGAGTCGACCAGCGTCAGGGTCGCCGGGTCGTACACGTAGGCGATTCCGGACTGCCAGGTCAGCTGAAAGAGACGCCCCTCGTGGTGGGCCAGACCCTCTCCGAACCGGTCGGCCGGAAGATCGACCAGGCGGATGGGTCGACCGGTCGGCGCATCCACCCGTCTGACCTGGGATCGGCCGTAGAGGCCCGTGGACTCGAGCAGGGTATCGCCGGCAAGGTACACGAGGCCCTGGGTGTAGGCGGCCGTATCGTGGGGAAAGACACCCACGATGCGGAACCCCGTCGGCGCGACCGGCTCGCTCCTGGCAGGACAGCCGATCAGGAGCGGCAGAGCGGCGAGGGCGAGAAGGTCGCGGCGCGGGCGCATGGCGGGAAGCGGCCCGGGCAGGCGCACCGGGTCTCTATGGCCCGCCAAGATAGGGTCGGCCCGGGCCGAGCGTCAACGCAACCGCAGCTTATCGCAGGTACTCGGCCAGGGAGAGCGAAAGCAGCCGACTCGTGGCCGCGTAGGACGCCTCGATCGTGGTCTGGAGCGAGAGCAGCCGGGTGACGGCCTCCTCCAGCGGCACGTCCTGGTGGTTGGCTCGAACCGTTTCGAGGTCCTGCCGGTATCTGGTCTGATGCTCCTGCATGCGCCCGATCTGGGCCCCGGTGCTCCCGGTCTCCGCCAGCGAGACCTGGAGCTGGTGGCCGGCATCGAGCACGGCTTGCACCGCGGCCTGAACCTGCGACTCGGGCTGGGCGTTCGCCGGGTCGACCGCGTCGCGCAGCGCCCGGAGGGCGGCGATCGCTGGCTCGACGTACTGGTCGCCGCTGTGGTTGGGAGTGATCAGCACGCCGTCCGCGATCGCCACCCGCCGGGCGGCCGCGTCACCCTGATAGGCCCCGATCGTGGATCCCGGCGTCGGGTCGAAGGGCGGCGTGGTGCTGGCCGACCCGGCCAGGATGTACTCGCCGCCGATCCGGGTGTTGGCCAGGGCGACCGCGTCGTCCAGCAACCGGCTGAGCTGATCTGCGGCCACTTGCCGGTCGCTGGCCTGAGCGGGGGTGAACGGCGGATCCCCATGTGCCAAGCTCAGGGCCACGTCCCGGCCCGATCGCAGCAGGGCGTCGAGCTTTTCCACCACGGCCTGCTCGGCGCCGAGGCGAACCTGTGCCCATGCTGCGTTGCGGGCGTATTGATCGATGGCCCGGAGGCCGCGTTCCACCCGCAACACCTGGGAAGCGGCGAAGGGATCCTCTGCCGCCCGGGTGAAACGCTTGCCGGTCGAGACCTGGGACTGAAGTTCGGCCAGGCGGACGAGATTTCCCTGGATCCTCCCGATGGCCTGTTCGACCTGAAACGCGTTTGTCACCCGCACCGGCTAACCTCGCAATCGACAACAGCTTCGGAATCGGGATATATTCAGTATCGTCCCGGGTTGCGCAAACCTTGAGCCATCCCTACAGGCCGCATGGCGACCATCCTCTGCGTCGATGACGAACCCTCCGTCGGGGTGGTACTCGAGGCCGCCCTGGCCAAGCTGGGGCACACTCCGGTCCTCGCGACCAGCGTGGACGAGGCGCTGAAGGCGGCGGGCCGTCAGCAGTTCGATCTGATCCTCTCCGATTACCGGATGCCGAACGCCACCGGACTGGATCTCCTGGCGGCGTTGGAGCGGGAGGGCCTCCAGATCCCGGTCATTATCATGACCGGGTATTCCTCCGTTGAGCACGCGGTGGTCTCCCTTCGGAGCGGGGCCATCGACTACCTGACCAAGCCGGTTCGTCAGGAGACGCTCCGGATCGCGGTCAATCAGGCCCTGGAGGTGATCCGCCTCCGCAAGGAGAACGAGGTGTTCAGGCAGGAGCTTTCCTCCCTCCGCGGCAAGCGCCAGGTGCTGGGGGAGAGCGCGGCGATCCGGGGGGTGATGGAGGTCGTCTCGACGGTGGCCGCAACCCGGGCGACGGTCTTGCTGCAGGGCGAGTCCGGTACCGGTAAGGAGCTGGTGGCGCGGGCGATTCACGAACAGAGCCCGCGGCGCGACCGCCCGTTCGTTACCATCAACTGCGCGGCCATGCCGGAGGGTCTGGTGGAAAGCGCCCTCTTCGGCCACGAGAAGGGGGCCTTCACCGGCGCCACCGCGCGGACCCAGGGCGCCTTCGAACGGGCCCATGGCGGGACGCTGCTGCTCGACGAGATCTCGGAGATGCGGCTTGACTTGCAGGCCAAGCTTCTCCGGGTCATTCAGGAGCAGGAATTCGAGCGAGTCGGCGGCCAGCAGGCGATCCGGGTCGATGTTCGGCTCATCGCGACGACCAACCGCGATCTCCGGAGCGAGGCGGAGGCGGGTCGGTTCCGCCAGGACCTGTACTACCGCCTCAACGTCGTGCCGATGCACCTGCCACCCCTGCGGGAGCGGCGCG
>CAZFSA010000120.1:0-250 GCA_964521535.1 uncultured Gemmatimonas sp. | reverse complement strand
ACATCCCGCTGCTGGTCCACCATTTCATCGCGAAAGCCGCCCACCAGCTGGGGGTGGAGGTGACTGGCGTGATGCCGGAGGCGGTGGCGCTGCTCCAGTCGCGGGCCTGGCCTGGCAACATTCGGGAGTTGGCCAATGTGGTGGAGCGGGCGGTGATTCTGGGACGCGGCGGGCTGCTGGGCCCGCAGGCCTTCGCGGAAGAGCCCGCTCGCGGGACCGCCTCGATACCGGTGCCAGCGGCGGCGCGGGA
>CAZFSA010000119.1:0-14963 GCA_964521535.1 uncultured Gemmatimonas sp. | reverse complement strand
AGCACCGGGCCGCCGGGCGGCCGCGCCGAAAGCGAAGGCGCCCGCTCGGGGCGCGAAAGCCGTCGCCGCGCCGGGGCAGCGTGGAACGGCCTCCCCTGCTCGATCAGTCGGAGGCGCGAAGTCCTCGCGTCGAAAGACCACTGGCACCCGGCCGTCCCCGCTGACCAGCAAGGTCAAGAAGGCGACCCGAAAAGCGGCACGCGGTTCCAGAAAGGCCGCTCGCCGCTGACCGGTCCGCTGGTGCGGCGGTGTATATTGCGCCCGAGGCACCCGGACAGGTGCTCGAGCGGTTGAAGAGGCACGCCTGGAGAGCGTGTATACGCCACAAGCGTATCGTGGGTTCGAATCCCACCCTGTCCGCTGTTTCCCCTTCTCGTGGCCCGCTCCGCGATGCTCTGCTCCCGGGAAGCGGGGAACCCCACCCCGGTTCGGTGGCGTTGTAGATTGCGGGGCGGCTGGGGGCCGATCTCGCCCCCGGGCGGCGAGGAGGAGCAGATGCTGATTCGGCGGCCGAACGACATCGCGACGTCCGAGATCACGGACGAGCGATTGTACTGGACCCGGCGCGACTGGCTGGCGTCGGTCGGGCTGGGCGGACTGGCCGTCCTGCCGGCGGCGCCACGCCTGCGGCAGGGACTCGAAGACAAGCCCACCCCGTACGACGTGGTGACCACGTACAACAACTACTACGAGTTCGGGACCGGGAAGGACGATCCGTCGAGAAATGCCCATACCCTCCGGCCCCGGCCATGGTCGGTGGTGGTGGAGGGCGACGTCAAGCGGACCGGCGCCTTCGACCTCGACGACCTGCTCAAGGGCCTGCCGGTGGTGGACCGGACCTACCGGATGCGGTGCGTGGAGGCCTGGTCGATGGTGGTCCCGTGGAACGGCGTTCCCCTTGGTGAGCTGATCCGCCGGCTGGAGCCGGGCACCCGGGCCAAGTTCGTGGAATTCACGACCCTTGCCGACCCGAAGCAGATGCCAGGCCTCCGGAGCCGGGTGCTCGACTGGCCGTACGTCGAGGGCCTCCGGATGGACGAAGCCATGCACCCGCTCACGCTGCTGGTCACCGGTGTGTACGGAAAGCCGCTCCCCAACCAGAACGGGGCGCCGCTCCGGCTGATCGTTCCCTGGAAGTACGGTTTCAAAGGGGGCAAGAGCATCGTCCGGATCCGGTTCCTGGAAACCCAGCCGGCCACCTCCTGGAATCTCGCCGCGCCGCAGGAGTACGGGTTCTTCGCCAACGTGAATCCCGAGGTGCACCACCCCCGGTGGCGTCAGGACCGCGAGCGCCGTCTGGGCGAGCTCTTCCGCCGGCCGACGCTGATGTTCAACGGGTACGCCGATCAGGTGGCCGGCCTGTACTCGGGGATGGACCTCAGGGTCCACTATTGAGCCGGGTGACCCCGGCCTCGCTGGTCCGGTACCTCCTCAAGCCGCTGCTCTGGATCGGGTGCCTCCTTCCGGCTCTCTGGCTGGCCCGGGGCATCCTGCGGGGGGATCTGGGCGCCGATCCGGTCAAGACCCTGACCCACACCACCGGGCTCTCGGCCCTGGTGATCCTGCTGGTGACGCTGGCAGTGAGCCCCGTGCGACGGGCATCCGGCTTCGGCGCGCTTGGCCTCCTTCGTCGACCTCTTGGCCTCTTTTCCTTCTTTTACGCACTGCTCCATTTCCTGATCTACGCCGTGTTCGACCACGAGCTGTCGGCGAGCGAGATTGCCAGGGACATCGGCGAGCATCCCTGGGTCCTGGTGGGGTTTGCCGCATTCGTCATCCTTGGGATCCTCGCACTCACGTCCCCGCCCCCTGCGGTCCGGTGGCTGGGTGGTCGCCGCTGGCGGGCAGTGCACCGCCTGGTGTACGTCGCGGCCGGGCTCGGTGTGCTGCACTTCTACTGGTTGGTGAAGAAGGACGTGCGAGAGCCGCTGGCGTATGCAGCCGCGTTGGCGGTGCTCCTGCTGGCGAGACTGGTTCCCGGCAAACGGGCATCTGGCCGGTCCGCGACCCGCTCGTTAGAATAGGCTGGATGCTGGCTCGGCTCCGGCGCTTCCGCTTCCTGACGTGGCTTCTGCTGGCGCTTTCCCCGCCGGTGGCGGGAACGGTCCTGCCGGTCTTGGCGCCCTGCCCGGTGGACGCGCCATGGCTGGCGACCCAGGCGGGTGGGACGCATAACGGCCACGGCGACCACGACCCGACGCCCGGACCCCGCCAGGATGGCCGCGAGTGCTGCCATTGCATCGGGGCTTGTCACGCCGGCCCCGCACCGGAGTGGCTGCCCGCCCGGTCAGCGCCCTCGTACCAGGCACGGGGTGCGGAACGCTGCCCCGAGGCGCCGACGTCCAGGCCGCTCGGATCCGGGCGGCTTCGCTACCTCCTTCCCCCGGCCACCGCTCCTCCAACCGCCTGATCGTCACCAGAGGACGAGGGGCGGTGGGCGTCGTCCGAGGCCGGCACCAGGGCCGGATCGGGGCGCCTGAAACGGTCCCGTTTCCGGGACCAGCGGAGGAGATGCCACACGATGGCAACGTTCGGACGGAGCGCGACCCGGGCAGCCGGCGTCGCGATCATGGTGTTAGGTGGTCTTGTCGGATCGCACCGCGGACTCGCGGCGCAGGCGGCGGGCGCCGTCGCGGGCAGGGTCACCGATCGGAGCACTGGTGCGCCGGTTGGCGGCGCCTGGATCCGGATCGCGGGAACGGGACGGGCCGCCCAGGCCGGTGCCGACGGACGGTACCGGGTAACGGGTGTTCCGGCCGGCGCGTGGACGGTGGGCGTGCAGGCGATCGGGTATGCGGCCGGGCGCGCGGAGCTGACGGTTACCGGCGGCCAGGAGACGGTCCTCGATCTGACACTGGAGCCCCAGGCAGTGTTGCTGTCGGACGTCGTGGTCAGCGTCTCGCGGGAGGAGCAATCCCGGGCCGAGGCGTCAGCCAGCATCGCGGTGGTGGACCAGGCCGAGCTGGACCGGGCCCGCCCCCATCACCCGGCCGACGTGATGAGCCGGGTGCCCGGGGCCTGGGTGACGAATCTCAGCGGGGAGGGGCACTTCACGGCGATCCGCCAGCCGATCACGACCAAACCGGTGTACGCCTACCTCGAAGATGGCGTGCCGATCCGGTCCACCGGGTTCTTCAACCACAATGCCCTGTACGAGATCAACCTGCCGCAAGCCGGGCGGGTTGAGGTGATCAAGGGCCCGGGAACCGCGCTCTACGGCAGTGACGCGGTGGGTGGGGTGGTGAGCTCGTTCACTCGGCCTCCCACCGAGCGGCCCGGTGGCGAGGTGTTCGTCGAGGGCGGAAGGTTCGGGTACGGTCGGGCGCTGCTGAGCGGCAGCGGCACCTGGGGGGACGACGGCGTTCGCGCCGATCTCAACCTCACCCGCTCGGACAGCTACCGCGACGGTGCGCCGTACTCGCGCCAGAGCGGCACCTTGCGCTGGGACCGGACGATGGGTTCGGCCTGGAGCATGCGAACCGTCCTGTCGGCCTCGCACATCGACCAGCCTGGTGACGGCGGTAGTGACCTGACCGACGCCGATTTCGCCAGTCGCCCCAGGACCAACTACAGTCCGATTGCCTTCCGGCGGGTCGTCGCGGTGCGGGCGTCGTCGGCCCTGGAGCGGCGGGGCCCGCTCTCGCTCGCCGCCGCGACGGTCTACGCCCGGTACAACGAGCTGGACCTGATGCCGTCATGGCAGCTCTCGTTCGACCCCCAGATCTGGGAAATCCGCCATCGGTCGCTCGGGCTGCTCACCCGCTACCGGCGAACCTTCGTCCCCGCTCAAGCCAACCTGAGCGTCGGCGTGGATCTGGAAGTGAGCCCCGGTACCCATTTCGAGCAGCGGATCGTGCCGACCCGCGACGGAGCCCGTTTCGTCGGGTACACGAAGGCCGAGACCCAGTACGACTACGACGTCACCTTCTGGCAGGCGTCGCCCTACGTCCAGCTCGAGGTCACTCCCTGGGACCGGGTCCGGGTCGACCTGGGCCTTCGAGCCGACAACATGGGCTACGACTACGACACCCACCTGGCGCCCCTTGCCACGGGCACGCACCGGCGGCCCCCGTCGGGGGGGGTGACCTACGGACGACTGAGCCCGAAGCTGGGCGCCACGGTGGAACTGCTCGACGGAGTGCGCGCCTTCGCGTCGTATCGCGCAGCCTTCCGGGCGCCATCGGAGGGCCAGCTGTTCCGGCAGGGATCGGCCCTGAACACCGTGGACCTCGAGCCGGTCAAGGCACACAACTATGAGGTCGGGGTGCGGGCCGCCGGTCGACGGGTGAGCGCCGAGGCCACGGCCTACCAGCTCGATTTTCGGGACGACATCCTGACCTTTTTCGACCCGGCCACCGGCCTTCGCCAGGCCAGCAACGCCGGCGCCACGCGGCACCGCGGGGTGGAACTCGGGGTCTCGGCGGTTCCGGCGGCGGGGCTCCGGCTGGACGGCGCCTGGGCGCTGACCCGGCAGGTCTATCTGGAGTGGCGGCCCAATCCCACGACCGATTTCGGCGGACGCCAGATCGAGACGGCACCGTCGAACATGGGACGGCTCGGGGCCACGCTGACCCCCCGGGTACTCCGGGGAGGATTCCTTGGAGTGGAGTGGGTTCACCTCGGATCGTACTGGATGGATCCGGCCAACACGGAACAGTACGGCGGGTTCGACCTGGTGCACGTCTCGGCGTCGGTGCCGGTGGTGGCGGGCCTCGCGGTCGCCGCACGGATCCACAATCTGGCGGATTCGCGGTACGCCGAAACCTCCTCGTTCAATACTGCGCAAGGGCGGCGGTACCGACCGGGTCAGCCCCGGACCCTTTACCTCGGCGCCCAGTACAGCGCGGGAGGGGCCCGTGGCAATCGTTAGGTGGCGGCCCGGCCTGACGCTTCTGATCCTGGGGGTCGCCGCAGGCTGCGGCCGGTCCCCAGGTCCCTCGGCCGTCGAGTTTGGGCCGCCTGCACTGGCCTCGGCGAGCACCGGGCGGGGCGCGGCTCCCATGCTCGTGGTCTCCCCCGCGGGAGACCGGGTGCTCTCCTGGGTGGCAGAGGATTCGGCGGGGGTCGGCGCCTTGTATGTGGAGGTGACCGGCCCGACCGGCGTCGCGGGGCCGGTGAGGGTGATCCGGGATCCGCTGGGAGGGGTCGAGCCCCACGGCGAGGCGCCGCCCCGCCTGGCGGCGGCGCCTGACGGCTCGCTGTATGCGCTGTACACCGTCGGGCGCGAGGTGCCTGGCGAGCGCTTCCCGCGCAGCGCTCTCAGGTTCTCGCGATCCGACGATCGCGGCCGCACCTGGAGCGAGCCCGCGAGCGTGAACGAAGGGGAGCGTTTCGGGTCGCACAACTTCCATGCCCTCCTGGCCGGGCCCGGCGGCTCGGTCTGGGCGGCCTGGCTCAGCTCGTCCCGGGGACGATCGGGAGTGTGGCTCCGGCGATCGGTCGACGGGGGCCGGACCTGGGCCCCCGCCAAGCTGATCGACTCCAGCGAGGCCTGCCCCTGCTGCCGCACCGGCCTCGCACGGGGACCGGACGGCAGTCTCTACGTCTCGTGGCGGAAGGTGTTCAACGACGGAGTCCGGGACGTGGTGGTGATGAGGTCTCCGGACGGAGGCGACCAATGGGAGGCACCGGTCCGCCCCCGGGAGGACGGGTGGGTGATCCCTGCCTGCCCGCATGCCGGGCCCGCCCTGGCCGTCGGGCCCGACGGCGCGGTGCACGTTGCCTGGTGGACTGGCAAGGAGGGGGAAGCCGGCGTGTACTACGGCCGGTCGGTCGACCGAGGGCGTACCTTCACCGCCGTGCCGATCGCGACGGCGAGCCGATCGGCGCCGGCCCGGGTACAGGTGGCGGTGGGTGCGGCGGGGCACGTGGTCGTCGCCTGGGATGACGGTCTTTCGCCAACCCCACGGATCCTGATGCGCACCTCCGAGAACAACGGAGAGCGGTTCGGCCCGACGGCGGTGGTGAGCGAACCGGGGCGCGCCGCGAGCTTCCCGGTGCTGGCCGTGGTGGGCGACTCGCTGATCGTGGCCTGGAGCGAGATGGGCGAGCGCGCCCACCATCAGGCCATGGCCGAGCGGCCCGACATGCGCGACCCCGCGGCCGTGATGCCGCTGCCCCGGGTTGGCCAGTCCGAGATCCTGCTGCGTCGCGGGAGGCTGACCTCCGCGGGGTCGGGGAGCTAAGCCCCCGGAAAGTTGCGAGGGCCCCGGGGGGGCCTTAGGTTCACCGCCCGGCATGCCCACCACCAGCCGGATCCTCGACGAACGGGCCATGAGCCGCGCCCTCTCGCGTATGGCCAGCGAGATCGTCGAGCGGTGTCATGGCACCGACGGGGTGGTGCTGGTGGGCATCCAGCGGCGTGGCGTCGAGCTGGCGGCGCGCCTGGCCGATCTGATCCGGCGCGCTGAGGGCCGCGCGGTTCCCCTCGGCAAGCTCGACATCACCCTCTACCGTGACGACCTCCAGTCCGTCGGCCCGCGGCCGGTTGTCGGCGAGACCAGCCTGCCGCGGGAACTCGACGGCCAGACGGTAGTGATCGTCGACGACGTGCTCTATACCGGGCGAACCGCCCGCGCCGCCCTGGACGAGTTGGCCGATTTCGGAAGGCCGCGCCGCATCCTGCTCTGCGTGCTGGTGGACCGCGGTGGGCGGGAGCTCCCCATTCACCCGGATATCGTGGGCCTCGCGGTCACCACCGCGCCGGGAGACCGCGTGGACGTCCTGGTGCGGGAACGGGACGGCGAGGACGGAGTGGACCTGGTGCGCGCCGCATGACAGGGGAGCTGACCCTGGGCAAGGACCTGATCGGTCTGGAAGCCCTTTCGGCCGGGCAGCTGCGCACCATCCTCGCCACCGCCGAAGCCTTCAAGGAAGTCAGCGAACGCCCGATCAAGAAGGTCCCGGCTCTCCGCGGCAAGACGATCGTCAACCTCTTCTTCGAGGCCTCGACCCGGACCCGAATCTCATTCGAATTCGCCGAGAAGCGACTAAGCGCCGATACGGTGAACGTCGGTCCGCAGGGCACCTCGGTGGCCAAGGGGGAGACCCTGGTCGACACGGCCCGGAACCTGGAGGCGATGCGGATCGACATGGTGGTGATTCGCCACCACGCCAGCGGCGCCGCCGCCTTTCTTGGCGAGCGGATCAGGTCCAACGTCATCAATGCGGGGGACGGCCAGCACGAGCATCCCACCCAGGGGCTCCTGGACCTCCTGACGCTCCAGGACCGCTTCGGGAGGATCGAGGGCCTCAAGGTGGCCGTCTGCGGGGATGTCCTGCACAGCCGGGTCGCCCGGAGCAACATCTGGGGCCTGCTCAAGCTGGGAGCCGAGGTGGCGGTCTGCGGACCGCCCACCCTCCTGCCGCGGGGGCTCGACTCACTCGGCGTCCGGGTGATGCATCGGATCGAGGCCGCCATCGAATGGGCCGACGCGCTCAACGTGCTCCGGCTGCAGCTCGAGCGGATGCAGGGCGGCTTCGTCCCGTCGCTGAGAGAGTACAACCGGATCTTCGGCGTCACCCGCGACCGGCTGGACCGGGCGCCACGCGAGCTGGTCATCATGCATCCGGGCCCGATCAACCGCGGCGTCGAAATCGACAGCGACGTGGCCGATGGGCCCCACAGCGTGATCCTCCCCCAGGTCACCAACGGCGTGGCCGTCCGCATGGCCGTCCTCTACCTCCTGGCTGGCGGCTCGCCCGACTGGCGGACCCAGCCCCCGAACGAGTGATGAGCACGATCCTGATTCGGAACGGGCGGGTCATCGACCCGTCGCGCGGAACCGACGGTGTGGCCGACGTGCTCGTGGCCGAAGGGCGGATTGAAGCAGTCGGGCACAACATCCCGGCGCCGCCGGGCGCTCATCTGGTCGACGCGTCCGGCAAGGTGGTGGCGCCGGGCCTCATCGATGTCCACGTCCACCTCCGCGAGCCGGGGCAGGAGCACATGGAGACCGTGGCCACCGGCGCCGCGGCGGCGGCGGCAGGCGGCTTCACGGCCGTCTGCGCGATGCCCAACACCGACCCGGTCATCGATAACCAGGCCGCCGTGGGCTTTGTGGTGCGTCAGGCGATCCGGGCCGGGAAAGCCCGGGTGTATCCCATCGGCTGCATCTCCCTCGGCCAGAAGGGCCAGCAACTCGCCGAGTTCGGCGAGATGGTCGGGGCGGGCGCCGTGGCCGTGAGTGACGACGGCAGGCCCGTGGTTTCGAGCCAGCTGATGCGAACGGCCCTCGAATACGCCAAGGTGTTCGGCATTCCGGTCGCCGACCATTGCGAGGACCCGCCGCTGTCGGCAGGGGGGGTGATGCATGAGGGGCTGGTGTCGCTCCGGCTCGGTCTCAAGGGGATCCCCTCGGCCGCCGAGGAAATCATGGTCGCCCGGGACATCCTGCTGAGCGAGCTGACCAGCGGGCATGTCCATCTTTGTCACATTTCCACTCGCGGCTCAGTCGGCCTGATCCGCCTGGCCAAGGATCGGGGCCTCAAGGTCACTGCCGAGGCGACTCCCCATCACTTCGCCCTCACGGACGATCGGGTCGCCGGCTACGACACCAACGCCAAGATGAACCCTCCCCTCCGGGAGGCCTCGGACCGGGAGGCCATCCGACAGGCGCTGCGTGACGGGACCATCGACTGCATCGCCACCGACCACGCCCCACACCACTACGACGCCAAACAGCGGGAGTTCGACGACGCGCCGAACGGCATCGTGGGTCTGGAGACGGCCCTCGGCCTCGGGATTCGGGAGCTCGTGCTGGGCGGCGTTCTGACGCTGCCTCAGCTGATCGAGCGGATGAGCACGGTGCCGGCCAGGGTGTTCAAGGTTCCGGGAGGTACCCTGACGGTGGGTGCCCCGGCGGATGTGGTGGTGTTCGACCCCGAACGCCGATGGCAGGTCCGGGCGGACGAGCTTCACTCGAAGAGCACCAATAGCCCGTTCCTGGGTGAGACCCTGGTCGGGCAGGCGGACCTGACGCTCGTTGGGGGACGGATCGTCTTCGACCGGAGTGTCAGAAAAGCGAACGGCTAGGTTTGGGACGCGTTTCGCAAACGCCTGGTCCGCCTTATCTTGATGCGGCGGCGTGTGCCCAACCGGGCGGAGAGCGGCCCAATGACCGACTACAGCGAGCAGGACCTGAGCGAGGTTGAGGCACTCCTGGCCTCGCGCCAGCGCATTGCCGATTGGCTGCAGAAGCTCGAAGGCGCGTCGTCGAAGACCCCGCCCGCGGTCAGAGAGCGGGTTCGGGCTGACTACCAGGGGCGTCTGGCGCAGGTGGTGGAGCAGCTTCGAAGCCACTCGGACATCATCGGTCGGAGCCTGAACGGCTTGCGCTCCCAGGCGGCCGAGTACGAGGAGATGAGGCGGGAGGAGCAGGAGACGCTGGCGGAAGCCGAGCTGCGGCACGCGGTTGGGGAGTACGGTCAGGAGGAATGGAGCCGGGTCGAGGCCGACGCCACGGGCAAGATCCGGGGGCTCGATGAGGAACTCGGCCGGCTCGCAGCCGAGATCGGGCGCCTCGAAGAAGTGCTCCAGCAGATGGCACCGCCGGTCCGCGAACCGGAGCCGCGGCCTGCCCTAGCCCCGATCGAATCCCAGCAGGAGGCCCCCAGGCCGACGCCGGCCCAGCCCGCCGAGATTCCCGAGGCCCCACGCTTTGTGGCCAGAGGCGGCCGGGGCCGCGAATCCGGGCCGGTTCGCGCGCCCGCGCCGCCGCCAGCCCGGGAGCCGGTGGCTCGGGACCCAGCTCCCAGCACACTGGACGAGTTGACCTTCCTGAAATCCATGACCATCGACCCGCGGCCGGGCGGATCCAGCGGGCCGGCGGCGGCGCCAGCGGCGGTCGAGCCCAAGGCGGAGCGGCAGGCCCAGGCGGTGCCGAAGACGCTGAAGTGCGGCGAATGCGGGTCGCTCAACCGGCCCACGGAATGGTACTGCGAGCGGTGTGGCGCGGAGCTCGCAGCAGTCTGAGTTGGAGTGGGGATCCCGGGAACAATCGGGGCCTCTCCGGCGGGAGAGGCCCCGATCGCGTTTCCGGGGCGGAGGTCAGCCCAGTCTGCTGAGCCGACTCTTTTGCCGGGCGGCCGTGTTGGGGTGGATCAGCCGCTTGCGTCCGGCCCGGTCCAGGAGTTTCTCGGCCAGGGCGAGCGCCTTGGCCCGGGTCTCGGGGTCCTGGGCCTGTCGGACCTTCTTGACAGCGGTCCGGAGCTGACTCCGCTGCGCCCGGTTGTTTGTGGTCCGGGTTCGGGTCTGCCGGAGCTGCTTCTTGGCCGACTTGGTCTTTGGCACAACTCACCTCGGTGACTGGTTGCGGGGAACGGTGATCCAGGCCCCGGCAAGGCGGCTAAAGTAAGGCCGGGATAGCACTACGATCAAGGCGGGGACGTCCGGGCCTTCGCCTCCGGCGACCCCCTGGCCATATTGCAGCTTCGGCTCGGGCCGCGGTGGCCGGCCGGGCAACCCGTCGGATGGCGCCCCCTCTGCCCATGACAACCCTCGATCCCGTCACCGTTCCCCTGGAGGCGCCGCTGCCGGGCATTCGACCGGCCGGGCAGCGGGGAACCGCCGAAGCGCCGGGATTCGTGGTCGAGCTGGAGCAGTACACCGGGCCGCTCGACCTGCTGTTGCATCTGCTTCGGGAAGAGCAGATCGACATTGCCGATATTCCGGTGGCGCGAATCGCCGACCAGTTCCTGGCGGCGATCCACCAGCTGGGCCTCAACCAGGCGGCCGACTACCTGGACCTGGCAAGCCGGCTGTTGCGGCTGAAGGTCCAGATGCTCCTACCCCGCGGGGACGGGGAGGAGTGGGACGATCCCCGGGCCGAATTGGTCCGCCGTCTTCTGGAGTACCAGCAGATCAGGGAGATCGCGCTCTGGATGGGCCAGGCCGCGGAACGCCGGGCAATGCACTTTGGCCGGGGATACCTGCCCCCGCCACCGGAGGTTCCGCCGGCGCCCCTCCGGCTCGACCTGATGGAGCTGTTGGCCGCCGTGGAGCGGGTGGCCGCCGGCATTCTCCATCCCGTGCTCCACAGCGTGGTGGCCCGCCCGCTGAACGTCGAGGGCGCCATGCTCCGGATCGAGACGCTGCTGGCCGACCGCGGCTCGATTACCTGGGCGGAGGCGGTCGGCCCGCACGCGACCATTGTCGAGGTGCTGTCCACCCTGCTGGCGCTGCTGGAGCTGGCGCGGCGGGGGGCGGCCTATGTCCACCAGCTGGAGGCCTTCGGGCCGGTGATGATCACCAGTGAACCCCCTCTCCGACACGCCGCTCTGTCCGCTGATTGAGGCCGCCCTGTTCGCGGCGTCCCGCCCGGTGACGGTCGAGGAGCTGCAAACCCTGGAGCCGGACGCCACGCTGGCCGAGGTCCGCCAGGCAATCGGGCAGCTGCGCGACCACTACGACTATGCCGGGCACGGTGTGGAAGTGGCCGAGATCGCCGGTGGCTTCCAGATCGTGACCCGGCCGGCGTATGCGGCGGCGATTGAGCGGGCGCAACTGAGCGTCAAGGCCCCGAGGCTCAGCGCCGCGATGCTCGAGACCCTGGCGGTGATCGCCTACCGGCAGCCGGTCGGTCGGAGCGAAATCGAGGAGATCCGGGGGGTCAACGCCAGCGGCGTTCTTCGGACCCTGCAGGAGCGGGGCCTGATCGAGGTGGTCGGTCGGGGCGAGGCGCTCGGGCGCCCGTTGCTCTACGGCACCACCCCGCTCTTCCTGGAGTTGCTCGGCCTGCCCGACCTGGCGAACCTCCCGCGCGCCGAGGAGCTGTCCATCGCCCTGGAGCCCCCCCGGCCGGAGCCGCCGGCCGACGCCGATGCCGCGGCCTACGTCGAAGCCGATTCGTGACCGAGATGCGGGTTCAGCGGGCGCTCGCCCGCGCCGGCGTGGCCTCGCGCCGCCGCGCCGAGGACTTGATCACCGCGGGCGAGGTCCGGATCGATGGGCGTCCCGCTACGCTGGGCTCGAAGGTGGACCCGGATCGTCAGGTGATCACGGTCCGGGGGCGGCGGGTCCGCCTCCAGCCGGTGCGGTGGATCGCCTTTCACAAGCCGCTCGGGGTGGTGACGACGGCCTCCGACGAGCAGGGGCGCCGGACGGTCCTGGACTTCGTTCCCGACCGGACGGGGCTCACCTACGTCGGACGTCTGGATGTGATGACGACCGGTCTGCTGTTGCTGACCACCGACGGCGAGGCCGTACACCGCCTGACGCATCCGCGGCATCGGATTCCCCGAAGGTACGCCGCCCTGGTCCATGGCCGCCCGACGGAGGAACTGGCCCGGATGGTCCGCCGCCGTGTGGTCATTGACGGGCGACCGGTACTGCCGGTCGCGGTCCGAGTTCGACCGGGCCGGGAGGGCCGGAGCCTGCTGGACGTCACGCTGGCCGAAGGGAGACACGCCATCGTACGTCGGTGGGTTGCGGCCATGGGAGGCAAGGTGGACCGGCTAGCCCGGCTGAGCTACGGCCCGGTGCGCCTGGGCGATCTGGAGCCGGGCGAGTGGCGGCCCCTGACTCCGTCCGAAGTGCGCGCGCTGTACCGAGCCATTCAACTGCCGCCGCCCGGTGACTGAGATGACCCAGGCCCCCGCCTCCACGCCACCTGCCGCCCATCCCCACGCTGTCCTGCTCCGCCGGGCCGTCGATGAAGTGGGCCGCCGAATCGTGGGGCAGACGGGGATGGTCGAACGGCTGCTGATCGGACTGCTCACCGGCGGCCACATCCTGCTGGAAGGGGTGCCGGGCCTGGCCAAGACGCTGGCGGTTCGGACCCTGGCCGACATCCTGTCGGTTTCCTTCACCCGGATCCAGTTCACCCCCGATCTGCTGCCGGCGGACGTGGTGGGTACGATGGTGTTCGACCCCAAGACGCAGGAGTTCCACCCCCGGCACGGACCGCTGTTCGCCAACATCGTGCTGGCCGATGAGATCAACCGCGCGCCGGCGAAGGTCCAGTCGGCCCTGCTGGAGGCGATGCAGGAGCACCAGGTCTCAATCGGGGGAGAGACCTACCGGCTGCCCGAGCCCTTCCTGGTGCTGGCCACCCAGAATCCGATCGAGAGCGAGGGGACCTATCCGCTGCCGGAGGCCCAGCTCGACCGCTTCCTGCTCAAGGTGCGGGTGACCTACCCCACCCGCTCGGAAGAGCGCGAGATCCTCCAGCGGATGAGCGGCGGGCAGGGGATCGAGGTAGCCCGGCTGCTCGACCCCCGTTCGGTCCTGGAACTTCGGGCGTTGGCACTCGACCTTCACCTCGATCCCAGGCTCGCCGACTACATCGTCGACCTGGTGCGGGCGACGCGGGAGCCGGCCAGCGTCGGTCTCGCGGCCCTGACCCCCCTGGTGGCGTTCGGCGCCTCGCCGCGGGCGTCGATCGCGCTCGCCCAGGCCGCGCGCGCCCACGCCGTCCTGCATGGTCGGACCTACGTCACGCCACAGGACATCCAGGCGTTGGCGCCGGACGTCCTGCGGCACCGGATCGTGCTGACTTTCGAGGCCGAGGCCGAGGATGTCACGAGCGACACCATCGTGCAACAGGTGCTGGAGAAGGTGAAGGTGCCGTGAACGGAGTGCCGCCCGAGATTCTGAGGCAGGTCAAGGGGATTGCGATCCGGGTTCGGGGGGTGGTCGACACCCTCTTCGCGGGCGAGACGCGATCGGTGTTCCGGGGTCAGGGCATGGAGTTCGCCGAGGTGCGCGCCTACGACTACGGCGACGACTACCGGACCATCGACTGGAACGTGTCGGCGCGCCTCGGATCGCCGTACGTCAAGACCTATTCCGAAGAGCGCGAACTTACCCTGCTCCTGGTGGTGGACCAGTCGGGGTCGACCCGGGTGGGCGAACCGGTGGCCCGCGCCGCACGGGCGGTGGAGGTCGCGGCGGTACTGGCGCTCGCCGGGGCGCGGGAACAGGACCGGGTCGGGGCGCTGCTCTTCACCAGCGAGGTGGAGCACGTGGTGCCCCCGGCCAAGGGGAGGCGTCACGCCCTCCGCCTCATCCGGGACCTCCTGGCCTTCACGCCCACGCGGGCGGGCACCGATATTGGACGTGCCCTCACCTATGCGTCCCGGGTGCTGGCCCACCGGGCGGTGGTGGTCGTGGTCTCGGACTTCCTCGGCCAGGAATGGTTGTCTCCTCTCCGGAATCTCGCGGCCCGGCACGACGTCACGGCCGTCACGATCGACGACCGTCGTGAGGTCCAGCCACCGGTCGGTGCGTGGTTTGAGTTCGAGGACGCGGAGCGGGGGACTCGATCGCTGGTCAATCTCGCCGATCCCGGGGTTCGCTCGCGGTGGGAAGCGGCGGCCCGGGCCCGCATCGAGGGCCGCAACCAGCAGCTGCGGAGCGCCGGGGTCCGCCACCTCGCCCTCGAGCTCGACGAGGACTACGCGCCGGCCCTCCGGCGGACCTTTGCGCCGCGGCGGCGGCTCCGGCGGCGCCGATGACCATTGCCGCCGTACTGCTCGCCCTGGCGTCCGCTCCGACGGCGCAGCGCCCTCCCACCGTGGGCGACACCACCTGGGCAACGCTCACCTTCCGGGTGCCGAGCCGGATGATCGTCAGGCCGCAGAGCTGGGATCTCGGAGACCTGGGTCAGGTACTGGGTCCACCCGAGGTGGTGTTCGTGGGCGACTCGGCCACGGTGCGGTATCCGCTTGCCCTCTGGTATCCCGGCACCCACGCGCTGGAACTGCCGGGCCCCATCGCGGTGTCCCCCGAGGGCCGCTCCGACACCTTGCCGCCCGGCCGGGTCGTGCTGGAGATCGCCAGCGTCCTGCCTTCCGACAGCAACCGCGCCGGGCTGGCGCCCGCCCCCGCTGAAGCCACCCTTCCGCAGGCCAGCCGCTCGTTGCTGCCGCTGGCAGTGGCGCTGCTGGTGGCGGCCGCGGTGTTCGGCCTGAGCCGACTCGCGGGCCGGGCGGTTCGCCGGCGGCGAACAAGGGCCGCCGGGCCG
>CAZFSA010000118.1:0-15039 GCA_964521535.1 uncultured Gemmatimonas sp. | reverse complement strand
GGCGGGCCGGGCCTGCGGGGAGTGCCACCGGGTGCTGGCGCTCGGGCCTCGGTTCGCCAGCGCCGCCGGATGGGAGTCGGAGGGGCGGCCGGTGAGCGACGCCATGCGCCGGCACCTCTGGGGCGCGGACCGGATGTGGTACGGTCTGATCGGACCGTCCGATTCCGCGTGGCGCGCGGGCGCCAGGGCCCTGGCCGAGCCGTCGACCTATGACGACCTTTTCAATCGCCGGAGCGACCGGGGTCAGGCCATGCGCTCGCTGGCGGATCGGGTCCGCGAGGCGGGCCGGCTGGCGGCTGCCGAGGACGATCCGGACCGCCGGGCGGAGCGCTACGGCGAGATCCTCGCAACCTGTTCCACCTGCCACGCTACCGCCGGAGTCAACCGATAAGTTCTGGAGGACCCACCGATGCCACTGGTCTCGCTGCTCGTGGCCGCCCTGCTCGCGATCTCGGCCACACCCTCGCTCCTGGCCCAGAAGCCGGCGGATCCAACCGGAAAGAAGCTCCAGGCCCGGGTCTGGGTAAATCACGCGACCGGCGTGTACCATTGCCCCGGCTCCCGATACTACGGCCGAACGCAGGACGGGGAGTACATGTCGGAGGCGCAGGCCCGCGCTCGCGGCAATCGGGCGGCGGAAGGTACCGCGTGCCCTCCCGGGGCCACCGGCGCAGCTCCCGCCCCGGCGTCGGAGGACAGCGTCTGGGTCAATACCGCGTCCGGGGTGTACTTCTGCCCGGGGCATCGCTCTTTCGGCGCCACGCGCGAAGGGCGATTCATGACCCAGCAGAAAGCGCGGGCGGCGGGGTACCGTCCGGCGGCCGGGAAGGCCTGCCCCTGAGCATGGCCCTCGCGGTCGAGACCGAGGCCTGGCGCTCGAGCGGCCGGCCGCCTTTCCAGTGAGGATTGCGATGAAGCCCCGCACCCGTCTCTGGTTCCGCTCCACCTGTGCCGTGCTCCTGGTCGCCACGGGCCCCGTCGGCGGGCCACTCCGAGCCCAGCGAGCGACCGTCCCGACGCCCGAAAGCTTCTTCGGCTTCCGGATGGGCGCGGATCGGAAGCTGGCCCGCTGGGACCAGCTGGTGGAGTACTACCAGTTGCTGGGCCGGTCCAGCGACCGGCTGCTCACGGTGAATCTGGGCCCGACCACGCTCGGCAACCCGTTCCTGGTCCTCTTCTTCTCCGCGCCCGCGAACCTGGCCCGGCTGGACGAGCTCCAGCGCCTGAACGCGTTGCTCAGCGATCCCCGGGGCGCCTCGCGCGCCGACATCGAGCGGGCCGTGGCGCAGGGCCGGGCCGTGGTCGTGCAGTCGATGTGCCTCCATTCGACCGAGGTGGCCTCCGGTCAGACGGCGGCGGAGCTGGCGTACGACATGGTGACCCGGACCGATCCGGACATGCTCCGGATCCTCGACAACACCATCGGCATCATGTTTCCCTGCCTCAATCCCGACGGCCAGATCATGGTCACCGACTGGTACAACAAGTACGTCGGGACCGAGTACGAGGGTGCGAACCTGCCCTTCCTGTACCACCACTATATCGGCCACGACAACAACCGCGACGCCTTCATGCAGAACACGGTGGAGTCGCGGTACACCGCCAAGCTGCTCTTCCGGGACTGGATCCCGCAGGCCTACGTCGACCACCATCAGATGGGGGCGTACACGGCCCGGATCTACCTGCCTCCCTACGCCGAGCCGGTCCGACCGGAGGCCGATCCGATCGTGTGGCGGGAGATGGCCTGGTACGGCGCCCACATGGCCTACTGGATGGAGGAGGAGAACCTGGAGGGCGCGGTGACCGCCGCGATCTACTCGGGGTGGGGGCATTTCGGGTTCCACTGGATCACCCCGTTCCACAACATTGCGGGGATGCTCACCGAGTCGGCCAGCGCCCGGCTTGCGTCGCCCCTCTATGTCCATCCCGAACAGCTCACCGGCTCGCGGCAGCTGCCCGAGTACGAGGCCCAGACCACTTTCCCGAGTCCCTGGAAGGGCGGATGGTGGCGGGTCCGCGACATCGTGGACCGGCAGAAGGTGGCCTTCCTCGCCACCCTGGACATCGCGGCCCGGAATCGTGAGGCCGTGCTCCGGAACGCCTACCTCAAGGCGTCGCGGCAGACCGAGCGGGGCCAGAAGGGAGATCCCGCCGCCTACGTGATCCCGGCCGAGCAGCATGACGGGCTCACCCGGGATCTGATGATCGACAAGCTGCTGCTCCAGGGCATCGAGGTCCAGCGCGTCGATCGGGAGTTCACCCACGAGGGCCGCGCCTACGGCGCCGGCACCTATCTGGTTCCGATGGCCCAGCCGAAGCGAGGGGTGATCCGCTGGCTGCTGGGCCGGACCTTCTATCCCGACAACACCTATACCCGCGACGCCGAGGGCAACCCGATCCGCCCGTACGACATGAGCACCGACACGATGGCGGAGTTCATGGGGGTGCGGGTGGACCCGGTCCGCTCCATGGTTCCGGGGCCGTCGGCGAAGGTGTCCGCTCCACCCCGCGCTCCGGGGCGAGTCTCCAAGGGGGCCGCCGGCTACCGGCTCGACGGGCGCGAGAACGCCAGCTTCCGCGCCGCCAATCTCCTCTGGAACGCCAACGTTTCGCTCAAGCGGGTGGATCGGGCCGAGGGAGACCTCCGGCCCGGCGACTGGCTGGTGCCGGCCTCGGCGCCGGACGCCACGGTGGCCGAGGTCGCGCAGGCAACCGGGGTGGCCTTCCTGGCGGTGGCTCGCGACCCGGGAGCGGCCGCGCGGGAGGTCAAGCGGCTCCGGATCGGGATGTATCAGCGCTACCTCGGTGGGAACATGGATGAGGGGTGGACGCGCTGGCTGCTGGAGGACTTCCGCTTTCCGTACACGTCCCTCAAGGACGCCGAACTCAGGGCCGGGAACCTGAACCGCCGATACGACGTGATCGTCCTGCCCGCCGATCGGGTGCCGCTCATGACCGGCGAGCGCGACGAGCGGCCAGGTCAGTTCCAGCCCGATCCCACCGAGTATCCGCCAGAGTACCGGAGCGGGTTCGGCAAGGAGGGCATCGACGCGCTGGACGCCTTCGTCAGAGCAGGCGGGACCCTCGTTACGTTTGGCGAGGCGGGGGACTTGCCGATCAGCCGGTTCGGCCTCCCGCTCCGTAACGCGCTGGCCGGGCTGCCGTCACGCGAGTTCTGGTCGCCCGGGTCAACCCTCCGAGCCCGCCTCGATCCGGCCAACCCGCTCGCCTATGGAATGCCGGAGGAGACGCTGGTCACCTTCCTCGCGGGCAGCCAGGTCTACGAAGTGGTGCCGGGGCGGCGAAACCACGCGGTGAGGCGGATTGTCGAGTTCGGCGAGCGCGATCTGCTGCAGAGCGGGTGGCTCCTGGGTGAGAAGCAGATCGCCAACCGGGCCACGATGGTGTCGGTGGAGCATGGCGAGGGGAAGGTGGTGCTGATCGGATTCCGGCCCCAGCACCGGGCCCAGACCCACGGCACGTTCAAGCTGGTGTTCAACGCGCTGGTCAGCGGGCCGAGGTGAGCCGTTGGTCCCTCAGGGACGGAACTCGGCCCGCACCGGCCGCCCAGGCATCGCACCCTTCACCAGCTCGCCATCCCGGACCACGAAGGTGCCGTTGACCAGCACGTAGGCCATTCCCACCGGGGCGAGGGTGGGCTCGGCGAAGGTGGCACGATCGATCACGGTCCCGGGATCGAACACGACCAGGTCGGCGTCGGCACCCACCTCGATCCGGCCCTTCCGGCGCATCGCCGGCACGTGACCCTCGAGGCGCCGGGCCGGCAGGATGGTCATCCGGGCCAGCGCATCCATCAACGTCAACGCCTGCCGCTCCCTCACGTAGCGGCCGAGAATGCGGGTATAGGTGCCGGCCTCACGGGGATGGCCGGTACCATTGACGAAGGGGACGCCGTCGCTGGCGATCATCACGCCAGGGTGCGCGATGGCCCGCTCGACGTTGGCCTCCTTCATCATGTGGATCACCACCCAGCCGCCCTGCCGCCGGTACCGCTCGAACGACTCCCGCGTCAGGCGCTCACCGGTGAGCGGCCAGGCGAGGTCGCCGTAGTCGAGCCGGAGGTTCCGCTGCCAGCCCGGATTGAACATCGCCGACTCGAGCCGGGTGGACCCCGCCGTGTACGGGTAGACCTCGGTGGTGAGATCCTGACCGGCCGCTCGCGCCGAATCGAGGAGCGCCAGCGCCTCGGGCAGGTCGTCGAGCGAGCTGCTTCCAATGTGGACCAGGTGCAGTGCCACGCCGGCCCTGCTGGCGGTGGCCACGGCCTCACGAATTGGCCCGATGCCAAAGGCCCGGGTGTGGACGAAGACCGGCGCCTTCCGCTCCGCCGCCACCCGGAAGAGTCGTTCGATCTCCTCGGCGCTGGCCGCAGGGGTGTAGTTGATGCCGAATCCGACGCCGAGGGCGCCCTCGGCCAGGCCCTGTCGGATGGCGTTCTCGAGCTGTTCGATCTGGGCGGCGGAGGCTGGCTGGTTGGCGCCGGCGGGAAGGGGGCCCAGATCGGCGATCGCGCCGGGGTTGGTGGCGCCGTGGCCCACCTCGACCCCGTGGAACACGAAGAAGCGCGCCGGCCGGTGGCCCACCGTGGCGCCGAAGTTGAGGGGGGACGCTCCCTCGCGGGAGGCGTACCACTTCGCGACCGGGAACACTCCGGCCTCCATCTCCAGCGCGGTGGTCACGCCGTCCCGGGCCTGGATCTCCATGTCGCCCGTGGATTGGCCGTGCGCGTGGAGGTCGATGAAGCCAGGCGCCACAACCAGCCCGCCCACGTTGATCACGGTGGCGCCCCGCAGCGAACCGGCGGAGAGGGCCGCGATCGTGTCACCCCTGATCCCGACGTCGAGGACCGAGTCGAGGCCGGTGGCGGGATTCATCACCCGGCCGCCTTGGAGCACCACGTCGTAGACGGGCTCGGCGGCACAGGCGCCGAGGGTGAGAATGGCGGCGAGCGCAGCCGTCGAGGCGAGACGTTGGGGGGGCCGCCGCATCGGATCGGGAATCATTCTGACCTGATGGCGTCCAGGGGGTCCACTCGGGCGGCGCGCCTGGCGGGGATGGCGCAGGCGGCGAGCCCCACGGCGCCCATCAGCAGCGTCACGCCGGCGAGGGTCACCGGGTCACCCGCGGCCACGCCGAAGAGCAGTCCCTCGAGGAGCCGCGCCACCACCATCGACCCCGCGATGCCCAGGCCGATGCCGAGACCCAGCAGGCGCCCGCCGTCGGCCAGCACCATCCGCATGATCTGGCCAGGTTCCGCGCCCAGGCTCATCCGGATCCCGATCTCCGCCGTGCGCTGGCTGATGAAGAAGGCGAGCACGCCGGCGATCCCGACCGCGGCGATGACCAGTGCGAGGAGGCCGAACGCCCCGACCAGAAACGCGTTGAGCCGCTCCGGCCCCATCGATTCCTCCCGAATCTGGCCCAGCGTGGCCACCCGGACGATCGGCGACTCGGGGGCCAGGTCTCGCACGATCCGCTGAGCCGCCGGCGCCAGCGTCGCCGCGGCCGGCGCCCGGATCACGAACGCGCCGGGGAAGTACGCGAGATCGTTCTGGGCCAGCGGCTGGTACATCACCGGTGGAGGCGGGGCGTCGGGGCCGGCGTCGCGAGTGTTGCCGACCACGCCCACCACCATCCGCCAGGTCTCGGACATCCCGATGAACTTGAGGACCTCGCCGGTCCAGGCCACGCGCCGGCCGATCGGATCGTCGGTGCCAAACAGGCGCTCCGCCAGCGCCTGGTTGAGAATCGCCACCGGGCCCGACTCCGGGCGATCGGTGCTCTCGAACCCGCGGCCGGCCAGGAGCGGAATTCCGGCCGCGCGAAAGTACTCCGGGGTGGCGGTGCGGTATTCAGCCATCGGGGCCGGCACCCCCGGCTCGTCGGCTCGTCCCTCGGCCTTGACGCCGAGGAGCACGCCGCCCGAGCGGAGCGGTACGTTGAGCCCCACGCCAACGTCCGTTACCCCGGGCAGCGCCGCCATCCGTCGCTGCATTTCCTCCTGGAGTCCCAGGTTCTGTGCCGGCGTCCGGCCCTCGACCTCGGCCGGGACTTCCATGGTCAGGGTCTCCTCCAACCGGACGCCGGGGTCCACGGCGTAGAGGCGGATCAGGGTGCGGGACAGGAGCCCCGCCGCGGTGAGCACGATCATCGTGGCGGCGACCTGCGCCACGATCAGCGCCTGCTGAACCCGCTGGCCCGGTCCCGTGGCCCGCGAGCCGGTCCGGGTAAGCGTGGCGCCCGCCTCCTCCTGTGCCCGGAGCGACGGGGCGAAGGCGAACGCCAGCGCCGCGCCGCTCGCCGCCACCAGGGCGAAGAGCAGCACCCCACCGTCGATCCGAATCTCGCTGGCCCGGGGGGTGAATCGCGCCGCGAAGCCGACCAGCAGATCCAGCCCGCCATAGGCGATCACCAGACCAAGCGCTGCCCCCGCCGCGGCGAGGATCCCGGTCTCGGCGAGCAGGAGGCGCCGGAGCCGGCTGCGGTCGGCGCCGAGCGCCCAGCGAACCGTGAACTCGCGTTCCCGTCGTACGCTCCGGGTAAGGACGAGGTTGGCGACGTTGGCGCAGGTGGTGAGCAGGACCAGCGCTGCCGTGGCCATCAGGAGAGAGAGGGTACGGCGGGCCTGCGCCGTAAGGGCCTCCTGGAGCGGGGTCACCGTGATCCGGTACCCCGCCGCCGGATCGTAGCTCTCGGGGTGGTCGCCGTGCACCCGGGCGGCCACCTGGTCCAGCTCGGCCTGCGCCTGGCGGATGGTGGCGCCAGGGGCGAGGCGCGCGAACACCTCGGTCATCCGGTGGGAGCGGCCGTGCACCATCGTCGCGTCGAGGTGGTGCGGACTGGTGACCATGTTCACCAGCACGTCGGTACCGCCGGGAAAGGGCGGCGCCGGCTCGGCCACACCGATGATGGTGACCGATCGCCCGTTCATCCGCACGACCCGGCCCAGCACCCCGGGGTCGCCGCCAAAGGCACGGCGCCAGTACTCGTGGGTGAGCATCATCACCGGCTGGGCCGCAGGTCCGTCGTCGGAGGCGTCGAAGGCGCGGCCCAGCACGGCGCGCAGTCCCATCACCTCGAAGTAGTTGCCGGTGACGATCCCCGCCTGCACCTGGACCGGCTCGCCGCTGCCCAGGAGGTTGAAGGGCATCGCCGAGAACTCGGCGAAGCCCGTCAGGGACCGCATCTGGGTCCGATAGTCGATGATTTCCGGCACCGAGAAGAGCACGTTGGCCTGGCCAGCCTGCGTGGCCGACTGGCGCAGGTACATGAGCTGGTTGCCGTCCCGATGCGGCAGGGGCCGGAGCAGCACCCCTCGCAGGACGCTGAACACGGCGGCGTTGGCGCCGATCCCCAGGGCCAGGGTGAGGATCACCAGCGCGGAGAAGCCGGGGGACTTGATCAGCGAGCGGAGAGCGTAGCGCACCAGCGGCTCCGGAGGTGGCGTCGAACGGCGTGAGGCCGGCCGGCGCCGGCGATCAGGGGCCGCTGTTGTCTAGCGATCCGGCGACGGGGCGTCAAGGGCCGGACCCATGATCCCGTCGACCCCAGGGTAGCGGGGCCCGGGAACCAGAGCTACACTCGGCCAACGGGCAGGCGCGGTTACGTCGGTAACGGATCGTCCCGTGGTTGCTGAGGAGAGAGATGACGCTCGCGTTCCGGAAGGCTCGGTGGTGGCGGCAATCGGCGTACCGGGTCTTCACAGGTCTGGTGGCGCTTGGAGCCGTCTCTCCGGCGTTCGCGCAGCAGGCCCCCGCACCGCCCAGTATCGTCCTCATCATCACCGACGACATGGGTTGGGCCGACGTCGGGGTGTACGGGGCACCCGACGTGCGCACTCCCCACATCGACCGCCTCGCCCGGGAGGGGGTTCGGCTCACCGATTTCTATGCCAACGGCGTGCTCTGTACCCCCACCCGGGCCGGCCTCATTTCCGGTCGCTACCAGCAGCGCTACGGGCTGGAGGAGGCCCTCCCCAGCCCCGGGCCCGCCGGCGAGCGCGGGCTCCGGGCTACCGGCCATTCGCTCCCCGAACTGCTCCGCCAGCGTGGCTACCGTACCGCCCTGATCGGCAAGTGGCACCTGGGCTACCTGCCGGAAACGAGCCCGGCGGCACACGGGTTCGATCATTTCTTCGGGCTGAAGAGCGGGTATCACGACTACTACACCCACCGGGGCCGGGACGGGCAGCTCGACCTCTGGGAGGACGACCGGCGGGTGGAAGTCAGCGGGTATACCACCGACCTGATCACCGAGCGGGCAGTCCAGTTCATCGAGCGGAACGCGGCCCGGCCTTTCTTCATCGACGTGGCGTACAACGCCCCCCACTGGCCTTATCAGGTGCCCGACCGGCCGTCGGTGGCGGTGGACAGCGGGCGGCATGTGATGCCTGGGGATTCGGCGGTCAGTACCCGTGCCGACTATGTCGCGATGGTGGAACGGGTGGATCGGGGGGTGGGCCAGGTGCTGGCGGCTCTGGAGCGGGCCGGGATCGCCGGGAACACGATCGTGATCTTCACCAACGACAACGGCGGGGAGTGGCTCTCGCACAGCGGCCCGCTCTTTCACCGGAAGTGGACCGTGTGGGAGGGCGGCATCCGGGTCCCGGCGATCGTCCGTTGGCCGGGCCGGATCGCACCCGGCCGGGTGTCGGGGCAGGTCGGCATCACGATGGATCTCAGCGCGTCGATCCTGGCCGCGGCGGGCGCACACCTGCCAGCCAGCCCGAGGCTGGACGGCCTCGACCTTCTCCCCATCCTCGAAGGCCGGGCGCCGGAGCGGGAACGAACCCTGTTCTGGCGGACGACAGCGGGCGGCCAGCAGCAGAAGGCGGTCCGCCACGGCGCCTGGAAGCTGGTGGTGGACGGCACCCACTATCTCCTCTTCGACCTGTCCGCCGACCCGGGCGAACGGCGCGACCTGGCCGCGTCGCGCCCGGAGGTGGTGGGCCAGCTTCGCCGCCTGCTCGCGGACTGGGAGCGGGAGGTCAACGCCGAGGCGGGACGACGGTGAGAACGGTCGGTGCGGCACTGCTGGTGGCCCTGGCGGCGTATGTCGCCGGGGTCCTGCTCGGTGTCGGTCTGGTGCACCTCGGGTCGTCGCAGCCAGACCGGAGCCTGGAGGCGGTGATGACGGGGTTCTTCGTGACCGGGCCCGCTCTGGCCGTCGTGGCCTTCCTCGTCGCCGTCGTCGCGGGGCGGCGGCGCCGCGGGAGCCCTCCGCCACCAGGGACAGATCCATGAACGATCATCCGCGCGAGGTGCTCCTCCGGCAGTTCGACCTCGCCTGGCAGCTGACGGCTTTCCACCTGCAGGGCCTCGCCACCGAAGAGTGCCTCTGGCGACCCGCTACCCGTGGCCTGCACGTTCGTCAACTCGCCGACGGCTCCTGGGCTGCGGATTGGCCCGACCGCGAGAGCTACGACCTCGGTCCCCCCAGCATCGCCTGGCTCACCTGGCATCTTGGATTCTGGTGGTCGATGGTACTGGACCATTCGGCGAGCGAAGGCACGTTGACCCGGGATCGGATACCCTGGCCCGGCTCGGCCGATCTGGCGATCCGGTGGATCGAGGACCTGGAGCGCCAATGGCGGCGACTGGTGCAGGGGCTCAGCCCGGAGGACCTGCGGTCGGCGGACCGGACCCGCTGGCCGTTTCAGGATCGGCCCTTCGCCGATGTCGTCGCCTGGGCCAACGTCGAGTTGACCAAGAACGCCGCGGAGATCGGCTACGCGCGCTTCCTGTACGCGGTTGCCCATTCGGCCCCGTGAGGATCGCCCCTGCGGGCGGCGCAGCGCTGCACCCTGAGACTGGGAGGATTCGATGAGCAATCCGCTCCTTGTGACCGTCGGCCTGCTGGGGGCCGGGGGGCCGGCGACCGGTGGCCCGGCCCAGACGCCGGACAGTGTGGTGGTGCAGCTGGAGTCGGTGGGCGTGCTCGGGATCTCCGGCACCGCCGTCCTCCGGGCCAGGGGCCGCGAAACGGACTTCGCGATCACCCTCCACGCCGCCGATGCGGCGCAGCGCCGGCGCCAGTTCGACGTCTGGCTCCGGGCCGGCACCTGTCAGGCGCCGGGCCGCAAGGTCGAGGACATCGACGATGTCCGCGCGGACGGCCGGACCGAGCATGAGGACGAGGACGTGGTACTGGCCGACCTGCTCAGGAGCGATCACATCCTGGAGGTGCGGGTGAAGGATCGGAGCCAGGTCGTGGCCTGCGGGGCCATCCCCCGGAGCTAGGCGCGCCTGCGCTTCCGCCCCCACGCCAGCCAGAGCGCGAAGGTCCGGTGTCGAACCAGGGGATCGACAGCGGCCCGCTGGAGGTCCGTCTGGAGGCGGCGGAGTTCCGCGGGCCGAGCCCCGGCATCGAGCAGAGCCTGGCGAGCCCCCGCCAACGCGAAGAGCGGCATCGTGGCGTAGGGGTGGCCACCCTGCAAGCTGAGCCTGACCCCCCGACAGCCCACCTGTCGGAGCCCGGCTTGCTGGAGCCGCGCCGCCAGCCCCGGACCGCGTGCGCTCCGCCGGCGAAGGAAGTGCCGGCTCGCCCGGCGCGCCAGCCGGTCGTACCCGGGAGGCGACGGGCGAATCTCCCAGGGCTCCAGCCCCGGCTCCGCCAGCAGCACCAACCCGCCTGGCCGAACCAACCGGAACATTTCCCGGAGCAGTGGCGCCAGCCCCGCCTCCTGGCACACCATCCGGGCGTGAACCAGATCGAAGCTGCCGGACGGCAGGCCGGTGCGCCGGACATCGGCCGGCACGACCCGGACGTTAGGCGGGATGCCGCTGCTGGTCAGCGCGCACCAGAGCGCTCGCGGATCGCGATCCACACCCACCACCAGTCCTTGCGATCCGACCGCCCGCCAGAGGAGCCGCAGAATGCCGACCGGACCACACCCGAGGTCCACGCAGCGCCAGCCGGGGGCAAGTCCCAGGCGCCGCAACGTCGCCCGGGTGGCCGGCTCCCACGCGGCGGCCTGGGCCGACAGGCGGGCCATCGGTTCGCGACTCGTCGCGGGGAGGCGGGGCATCCCCGTAAGGTAGCCCGCTCGTCCCGCGCCCCGGGCCAATGCATCTTTGGGGAATGTCGGACGATCCCCTCGGCGAGCAGGTCATCGCCGCCGGCGCGGCGCTGGAGCGAGCCATCGCGCAGGAGCTGCCCGGGCTGTCGGCGGGCGCCCTGGCCTGGCTCCGGAGTCTCACGACCACTGGCCGCCCCGCCGACTATTTCCTCCACCCCCGAAGGTTTCCGGTGGTGCGGCTCCCGTTCTGGGCCGTGGAGGACCGCCCGCCCGATCCGGCGCTCCTCGCCGACGTGGTTCGAAGCACCATGGCCGGGTACTGGTTCGTCCGCCTGGTGGACGACCTGGTGGACCGCGAGGCCCGGGCGCCGCTCGAGCTGCTTCCCTTCTCGGCCTTTCTGCACACCGAGTTCGAGGGCGGCCTTCGCCGCCACTTCCCCGCGACCTCGCCGTTCTGGCCGGTGTTCCGGGAGCGCTGGCTCCGCCTGGCCGACGCCACCACGATCACGGCGGCGGCCCCGACCGCCGAGGACCTGGTGGAGCGGGCAACCGCCACCATCGGCGCCGCGGCGATTCCGCTCTGCGCCCTCACGCTGGCGGCCGGAGTGCCCGAGCGGTTCGGGCCCTGGGCGGCGGCGGTCGACGGTCTGGCGCGAGTGGAGCAGCTCATCGACGATCTGGTCGACTGGCAAAGCGACCACAACCGGCGCCAGCCCAACATTCTGCTGGCGGAGGGAACCCGACGGGTGGGATCCGAGGCCGTGCCGGGCTGGGTGGTGCGGGAGGGTTTCCGGTGGGGCCTCGATCAGGCGCACCAGGCGATCGATCGGGTCGCGCCAGCGGTCGCAGGCCTTGGTAGCGTGGCGCTGGGCGAGTTCCTGCATGGCCGCCGCGCGGCCCTCGAGTCGCTCGATGCCGAGACCGCGGCGGGGCTGGCCCAGCTCGGTGCGCTCGCGGCCTGTTTTCCCGATCCGGCGCCGTCCCGATAAGGATTGGTTTGCGCGTTCGCCGCTTGACCTGTCCTGTGCCGGCGGTACATTCAGCCCTCCCGCTCCACCGTCGGTTCCTGCTGCCTGGGGAGGCCTTGTGGCCGCACCGCTCGACTTCAACCATCTCGTGATCCGGATGCTGGGCGACGCGAAGTTCCGCCTGGCATTGATCAAGAACCCGGAGAAGGCCCTCCGGGCCATCAAGGCGAAGCCCACCAAGCAGCAGATCGCCGCCCTCAAGGCGGTGGACTGGACCAGCCTGGAGAAGGTGTTCAACGCCTTCAAGGCGGGCATGCACCCCGACACCTTCAGTTGATCGCCGCCGCGGGAGCCGCCCTGCTGGCCGCCGACTCCCTGGCGAGCCGGCAGATCCCCCGGGGCGGGCTCCCGACCCTCACCGAACTGCTCGAAGCTGGTGCCCCGCGATTCGCGCTCTCGCTGATCGCGATCGGGGGTGCGGTGTGGCTGGTCGCCTACCTCGCGGCGATCCGAACCGCCGCGCGCGATCGGGCCCCTGCGCTCCCGGTCGTGGCGGTTTGCCTCAACCTCACGTGGGAAGTGGTCCACAGCGTCGTCTATCCGCCTCCCCGGCAGATCGACCTGATCACCAACCTGGCCTGGCTCTCGCTCGACCTGGTGATCCTGCTTCAGATTCTCCGTTTCGGAGCGAGCCGGCAGACCATTCCGGAACTCCGGCGCTATTTCCCCATGGCCGTTGCCGCGACCCTGGTCCTTGCCTTCGTGGGGCACGTCACCTTCCACCGCCATGTGACCGCGAACTCGATCTTCCCCGACGAGAGCGGCGCCATTCCCGCCTTCATCATCAACCTGGTGATGAGCGTCCTGTTCGTGGCGCTGTACTTCGGCCGCCGCGACGGCGCGGGCCTCTCGAAGACCGTGGCCTGGAGCAAGTTCGTGGGCTCAGGGCTCTATGCGGTGGGCAACACCCTGATCCTGATGCGAGTCCCCGACACCCGCTACCTGGTGCAGGTGCAGGAGGTCGGCAGCGACGTCTGGCGGACCGCGGGTGAGGTGGGCAACACCACCATTCACCCGGGATTCCTCTACTTTCTCTTCATCGGGATCGCGCTCTTCGATCTGATCTACCTCTGGCTGCTCTACCGGGGGCCGAACCGGTTCGCGCCAGGAGGAGCGTCCCCCGGATCAAGTCGGCCATCTCCCGCTCCTCCCGGCGGCTGAGCCGCCCCAGCCGCCGGGTAATTCGGTCGAGGGCCGGCTCCCGAAAGCAACCGGGAACCAGCAGCTGGCCTTCGCCGTACAGGTCCTGCCCGCCCGGGCAGGCATGGAAGACCGGTACGTCGCCGCGGGCAAGGGCGATCCGCTCGACCTCCTCGACGGCGCCCCGCCATCGAGCCGGAACGGGAACGGGGGGAGCCGTGGGCGGCGGCCAATTTTCCTCCAGCGAGCCCTCGTGCCGACTCCGGATCGCCCCGCGATAGCGCTCGGTACTCCGGAGCACCACCCGGGTGGCCATCCGGCCCAGGTTCCCCAGCGGCCCTCGAGGCGCCAGCAGCTCACGGGCCCGGTCCCGGAGCACCTCATAGCCCTCGCGGTACCCCGCCACTACCTCGTCCACCCAGAGCGCCGGATCGTTCGACCCTCGGGGGAGACCCGCCCGGATTCCCGATCGATCGTCGAGGCGGCCCGGTGCCGGAAGGCATCCGGCAAGCGCCAACGAGGGGGTTCCCCGGAACGGGGCGAGGCGCGGGTGTGCGATGGTCTCCGCGTCCACCAGCACCGGATGCTCGCCCACCGGGATTAGGTTGCCCCGGTGAACGTCCCGGACCTCCAGCACGTCGAACAAGGCGAGCAGGGCGCCGAGTCGGCGATGGTAGCGTCGGGCCTCATCGCCGGCGCGCGGCCGGCGGACGGGCAGCGCTTCGACCCACCCGTCATGGCGGCGCGCCATCACCCGAGGCGCGAGGAAGGGACCTGACGGCGCCCGCGCACCAAACCACCGCACCACCCCGTTCCATGCCAGTTCGGACGCGACCGGCCGGGGCTTGTGAATGACGGCGAATCCGCTTCGGAAGCGGATCAGGGCGACGCGCCGACCCCCCCGGTGCGGATCCCCGACCCGACGGATGGCCACCACCGGCCCGGGGGCAGGGTGATCACCGAAGGCCGAGGCTAGCCGGGGGCCCGCCCGCTCAGCGAGCGCGACGAGGCGGCGATCGAGCAGGTCTTCCCCCGCAGCCATGATCGAGGCAGTCCCGGCGTCAGCGAATGGAGCAGAACAAGTTAGCTTATTGCCCGTGCCCGCTCTTCACCTGGAACACGTGGCCGTCCGGTTCCGGGCCGGGCTCGGCGCCCGGGCCCGACGAACGGCAGCTGCCGAGTGCGCGCTGGAACGCTGGCACCCTCGATACGACCTCCCCGGCGAAGCCTACGCGCTGATCCCACTGGCCAGGAGCAGAGGGTCGGCGCGTGGTGAGCGGCCGCGATCGGCACGCGCACCGTCCGCGGCGAGCCGGCACCGTGCGGCCACCGCGCTGCTCGCCACGCATCGGCACGTGATCCGGGTGGCGCCGGTGTTCCGCCACCGTCGCTCTCTGGTGATCGCGACCGACCGGATCTGGCTGGGTCTCGAGCCGGGCAGCCAGGGTCGGGCCGTGCTTGCCTCCCTTCGGAGACGCGGCGCCCGACTTCTGGAGACCCGAGCCGGCGACCATCTCCTTCGGCTGGCCCCGCGGCAGGATCCTCGAACCGAGTGCCGTCAGCTCGCAGGTCGGGCCGGGGTGCGCTACGCCGAACCCGACCACGTGATCGTGGGCGCGAGTCTCTCCACCACCCGGAGAGCCGCGAGGATTCAGCCCGCGTTGAAGGCGATCGGCGCGCCGAGCGCCTGGTTGCGACAGCCGACCTCCCGCTCGGTGCTGGTCGCGGTGCTCGACTGCGGTATCCTCGGGTCGCACCCGGACCTTCGCGGGACCGCGGCAGGAAGCTTCGATGCGACCGGTGGTGGCCGGGCGCTCCGCCCGGCGCCATGGG
>CAZFSA010000117.1:0-15050 GCA_964521535.1 uncultured Gemmatimonas sp. | reverse complement strand
CATCACGACCAGGCGGGCGTCATGCCGGGCGGCGATGGCGCCCGCCCGCCGCAACGCGCGGTGGGGATCCACCTCGGCGGGCGCAAAGACCAGAATTTTCCGGAACTGCATCAGCCACCTCGTCCCTCCAGCTCGCCTCCGGCATCAGCGCAGGAGCTCGATCACCCGCCGCTCGACATCGCGCTTGAGGCCCGCCCGCATGCGGTCGACGTCCTCGTCGAGGTACATCACGTGAATGTACAGCGTCTTCCGGTCGGGCGAGAGGTCCAGACTCAGGGTGCCGGGGGTGAGCGACACCAGGTTGGCGAGGACCGCGATCTCGATGTCGTCCCGGACGTCGAGCGGAACGCCGATCACGCCCGGCTTCATGTAGAGCGTGGGGGTGAGCACGTCGTAGGCCACCCGCAGGCTGGCCCGGACGATCTCGCGGACGTAGTAGAAGAAGAACGTCACGACCCGCCACAGCTGGGCATGGTAACTCGACGGCGGCAGCGCAGGTTTGGCCACCAGCAGGACCAGGTAGCTCAGCACGAACCCCACGCTCAACGTGGCGGGCGCGAAGCTCCCGTTTACCGCACCCCAGAGCAGGGCCAGCAGGATGTTGAGCAGGAACATGGTCAGGGCCTCGCGCGCAGGACCGCCGCGACGTAGCGGTCGGTATCGAGGAGGTCCTGGGCCGCCCGAGTGGCCAGCTCCGCGAGCGGCTGGGCCCAGAGGCCGAGGGCCAGCGTCAGGCCGGCCAGGGCCACGACCGGCGCCAGGAGCAACCGTGGGGTGCGGGTGCCGGCGCCCGCCACGGCCTCGGGTCTGCTCGCCGGCTTCCAGAAGGCCTGCGCCCAGATCTTGGTCATCGAGTACAGGGTGAGCAGGCCCACCGCGAGGGCCACCGCGACCACTGCGAAGGCGCCATCCTCCAAGCCGGCGCGCACCAGGTACAGCTTGGCCCAGAACCCGGAGAGTGGCGGCAGGCCGGCGAGCGAGAAGGCCGGAATGAGGAACAGCAGCGCCAGCACCGGTCGAGCGGCGTAGAGCCCGCCCAGGCGGCCCAGCTCGAAGGAACCGCCGTCGCGACGGATCAGCCCGCCGATCAGGAAGAGGTTGGTCTTGACGACGATGTGGTGCAGCACGTAGAACACCGCCCCGGCCAGCGCCAGGCCGGTGAAGAGGCCGAGTCCCATCACCATGTAGCCGATCTGACTGATGATGTGAAAGGACAGGATCCGGCGAACGTCGGTCTGGGCGGCGGCGCCGAGGACGCCGGTAATCATGGTGACGGTCGCGACGGCGAGCAGGATCCCGTGAGTCCAGGGCACGTCGCCGGTGAACAGCAGGGTGAAGGCCCGGAACAGGGCGTAGACCCCCACCTTGGTGAGCAGGCCGGCGAACACCGCGGTGACCGCTACCGGCGGAGCGTGGTACGACGCGGGCAGCCAGAAGAAGAGGGGAAAGACGGCGGCCTTCACGCCGAACACGATCAGGAACAGCACCGAGAGAGTGGTGACCAGCCCCGGGTTGCCGAGCTCGGGCAGTCGAACGGCCAGGTCGGCCATGTTGAGGGTGCCGGCGGTGCCATAGAGAAGACCCACCGCTGCCAGAAAGACCGTGGACGACACCAGGTTGATCGCGACGTAGGTGAGACCGCCGCGGATCTGCGCCTTTTCGTTGCCGAGGACCAGCAGCGCGAACGAGGTGATCAGCATCACCTCGAACCAGACGTAGAGGTTGAAGAGGTCGCCCGTGAGGAAGGCGCCGGCCACCGCCATCAGGAGCAGGTGGTAGAGGGGGTAGAAGCCGAACCGCTCGCGGCCGTGGTCCACGCTGCCCAGGGCGTAGAGCGCCACCGTGAACCCGATCACGCCGGTGATCACGGTCATCGCCGCGCTCAGGTGGTCGGCCACGAACGTAATCCCGAAGGGCGCGGTCCAGCCGCCCGCGTGCATGGCCAGGGTGCCGTGCCGCCAGACCGCGACGAGCAGGGCCCCGGCGGCGGCCAGCTGAAGGGCCGTGCCGACCACGGCCAGGGCCCGCTGGACCCGAAGCGAGCCGAAGGCGAGCAGCGAGGCCACGGCCGCCGCCAGGGGCGCCAGGACCGGGAGCACGATCAGAAGGTTCACGGCTCCGCCTCCCGAGCGCCCTCGGGCTCGCCGGTCAGGTCGGGGTGCATGGCGCCAAAGATCGAGTGGCCGCGATGGAGCAGTGCCAGGGCGAACGCCGTGAGCCCGAGGCTGATGACGATGGCGGTGAGAATCAACGCCTGGGGCAGCGGGTTGGCCACGGGGCCCGCCGGCTCGACCAGCCCGTCCGGCACGATCGGCGGGCGGCCGGGGGTCACCCGGCCGGCAGTGAGAATCAGCAGGTTCACCCCGTTGCCGAGCAGCATCAGGCCGATGATGAGCCGGAGGAGGTTCGGTCGAAGCAGCAGGTAACTCCCCGCGGCGAACAGGGCGCCCACCACCAGAGCCAGGACGAGCAGCACGTCAGGCCTCCTCGAGGTCGAGCGCCAAGGTGAGCAGGAAGCCGATCACGACCAGGTAGACGCCAAGGTCGAAGAGCAGCGGCGTCCCGATGGTAAGCGGCGAGGCGGTGGCGGCGCCGAGGGTAATCCACTGGGCCGTGAGCAGGGGCTCGCCGGCCAGCAGCGGGACGATCCCGCTCGCGAGAGCCAGCAGGAGCCCCACGCCAAGGAGGCTTCGGGGGGAGACCCGGAGGACGGTGCGGGCTCCCTGGGCGCCATAGGCGAGGAGGTACAGGGCGAACGCGCCGGCCGCGGTGAGCCCGCCGATGAAGCCGCCGCCCGGCGCGTCGTGGCCCCGGAGCAGCAGGAACAGCGAATAGAGCAGCAGCAGGGCGAAGAGGAACCGGGTGGTGGTGCGCAGGATCAGCGAGGCCGGAGGCGGGGTCCAGGCGGGCGGCATCTTCCGGAACCGGACCAGGGCCCGCGCCCCGAGGGCGGCCACGGTCAGGACCAGGATCTCGCCCAGGGTGTCGAGGGCCCGGAAGTCCACCAGGATCACGTTGACGATGTTCCGGCCGTGCGCCTCCGGCACGCTGGCGCGGGCATAGAAGGCGGGGATGGTCTCGTCCAGCGGCCCCGAACCGGCCGCGACCAGCAGTACCGCCACCAGGCCGCCGATGCCGGTCGCGAGCAGGGCGTCGCGCGCGCGGATCCACCCGGAGGACCGCTCGGCCGGGCCCAGGGGCGGCAGCAGTCGCATCACCAGCAGGGCAACCACGACCACCAGCATGTCGACCAGGAACTGGGTCATCGCCAGGTCCGGGGCGCCGAGCAGCACGAACAGGACCGAGATCCCGACGCCGACTACTCCGACGCAGGCGAGGGCCGTGACCCGCGAACGGACCACGGCCGCGCCGATCGCTGCCGCGATGATGACCGCCGCGATTCCGTAGAGGTAGAACCAGGCGGCGGGATCGGGGACCGGTGGCGCCAACCGCGTCCGCCAGAGGGTCAGGCCGGGCAGCACCAGGAGCACCCCGAGCACGGTGAACAGGTACGACCGAAGCCGGCCGTTCTGAATGACGCGGGTTTGCCACTCGGCAAGACGCTGGACCGCCCCCAGGCCAAGGTGATAGGCCCGTTCCGGCCCGCGGTCGAGCAGGGTATCGGCCATCGACAGCAGGGTCCGAACTCGATTCCGCGCGGCGTAAAGGGCCCCGCCGGCAAGCAGCGCGAGCGCGCTGAGGAGAAGGGCGGTGTCCACCCCGAACCAGGCGGCCAGATGTACCGCCTCGGGCCGTCCGAGCACTGCCGCCACCGCCGGCCCCACCAGCGGTCCCGCGACGGCGGCCGGCGCGATCCCCGCGACGAGCCCTGCGATGGCCGGTACCAGCACTCCGGCCAGCATCGGGGGAGGCGCCTCGTGGGGCGGATCGGGCCACGACCGCGCCGCTCCCGCCCAGGGTCCCCAGGCAACGATGGCGGCCGCCGCCACCGTGAGAAGGCTGGCCGCCAGCGCGGCGGCGGCCCACCCCGCGGAGACCGCGTCGCTCATCAATCCCTTGAACAGCAGCTCCTTGGCGACGAACCCGAAGAGCAGCGGTACGCCAGCCATCGACAGGCCGGCCAGCACGATGCCGGCGGCCGTGAAGGGCAGGTGACGGCGTAGCCCGCGCAGCGCGGTGACGTCACGGATGCCGGTGGCGTGATCGATGGCACCGGCCGAAAGGAACAGGGCGCCTTTGTAGAGGGCGTGCGCCAGGAGGAACGCCATGGCGGCCGGGATCGCTCCGGCGGTGGGGGTGCCCAGCAGCAACGTGAGCGTCCCCAGCGCGCTCACGGTACTGTAGGCCAGCACCAGCTTGAGGTCCGTCTGGCGGAGCGCCAGGACGGCCCCCACCAGCGCCGTGGCGGTCCCGAAGGGCATGAGGAGGCCGGTCCAGGCGTCGGTGCCGCCGAGGACCGGCTGGAGGCGAGCCAGGAGATAGACGCCGGCCTTCACCATCGTGGCCGAGTGGAGGTAGGCGCTCACCGGCGTCGGCGCGTCCATCGCATTGGGCAGCCAGAAGTGGAACGGCACCTGGGCGGACTTGGTGAACGCCCCGAGTGCCACCAGGCCCAGGATCGGCAGATAGGCGCCGTGGGCGCGAACGGCGTCCGCGTGGGTGGCGAGGGCGGACAGATCGGTGGCGCCGCCGGCGGCCCCACTCAGCAGGAGCAGCCCGGCCAGGAGGGCCAGGCCGCCGCCGCCCGTCACCAGAAGCGCCTGGAGGGCGCGGTCTCTGCTAGTCGGGTTGGCGTGATCGAACCCGATGAGGAGGTACGAGCTGAAGCTCGTCAGCTCCCAGAACACGAAGAGCGCGATGAGGTTGTCGGCCAGCACCAGGCCGAGCATCGACCCCATGAACAGGAACAGGAAGGCGAGAAACCGGCCCCGCTCCGGGTGCCGCTCCAGGTACGCGGCCGAATAGAGCACCACCAGGGCGCCCATGCCGGTGATCAGCAGCGCAAAGAGCTGGCTCAGCCCGTCGAGCCGGAGCGAGAGCCCGGCACCCAGGGTCGGCACCCACGGGAGCGACTCGGCCAGGGCCCCGCCGGAGGAGACGTCGGGGATCCGGGCCGCGAACCAGGCGAACAGCCCGGCCGGCACCAGCGCCAGCGCGTGACCGGCGCCCCGCCAGCGAGGTAGCAGGCCCGGCGCGACGGCGGCCGCCGCGAAGAGGAGAGCCAGGCTTCCCAGCATGGGCGCCTACGACTTCTCGTCCTCGGCCGGGGCGGCCAGCTCGTCGACGACGGTGCGATCCCAGAGGCGCTGCGCCCCGCTCAGATAGGCCGCGCGTCCGATCACGTGCGCGGCGACCGGCGCGGTGAAGACCAGAAACACCAGGGTGGCCATGGCCCTGATGGTGACGCCGGTCTCGCCGAAATGGACCGCCACGGCGAGGAGAAGCAGGCCGGCCCCCAGCGTACCCGCCTTGGTCGCCGCGTGCATCCGCATCAGCAGGTCGGGCATCCGGATCACCCCGATGGCCGCAACCAGCATGAAGAACGAGCCCGCGACCGTCAGCAGGGCCGTGAAGGCAGTTCGCATCGGATCCTCAACGCCCGTCCCGACGGGCGTGCTGGACGTAGCGCGCGAAGGCCACGGTTCCCAGGAACGCGATCAACGCCAGCGTCGTCGCGGCATCGAGGAACACCGACTCCCGCGTGCCGAGGGCGTCGACCGCGATGAACCCGATGGCCAGATAGGCCATGGTGTCGAGCGCGACCACCCGGTCGGCGAGGCTGGGGCCCCGCAGCAAGCGAACCATCACGAGAACGAACGCGAGACCGAGGGCCGCAAACGCGCCACCGGTGACGAGCGATATGACATCGAGCGAGGCTGGCATCGGGCCGCTCCGGGTTCGCGGTTCGTCGGGACTCGGACCCTGCCCCGGTAACATAGGCCCGATGAGGGTGCTGCCTCCAGCCGTTGCATGGAAGTTGCAGGGCCCTGGTCGCGAGGGCGTCACGGCGGCCGGCCGCTGTCACTCGGAACGGCCGAGGCTCGTAGGTATCTTCGCTGCTTCGACGAACCAGGGACCCCGTGCTCCTGATGCTGCTCACGGCCGCCACCCTCGCGGCCGACACCCTCGAGGTCTACTCCGGGGCCGATGGACGGACCCGGGTTCCGGCTCCCCGCCTGGACGCAGAGATCACCGTGGACGGCGCGCTCGACGAGCCCGTCTGGCGCCGGGCCGCGCGGCTCACCGAGTTCTCCCAGTACGCGCCGGTCGACGGCCGGTCGGCCGAGCAGGAAACCGAGGTCCTGGTGTGGTACTCGCCGACCGCGCTCCACTTCGGGGTCAGGGCCCACGCCCCGCCCGGCAGCGTGCGGGCCACCCTCGCCAACCGGGACCGCCTGGCCGACGAGGACCGGATCGAGTTCTACCTCGGCACCTACAACGACGGCCACCAGGCCCTGGTGTTCGCCGTCAATCCCCTGGGGGTGCAGCAGGACGGGGCGCTCGCGGAGACCGGGCGCGGCAGTGGCGGCCGCGAGGGCAACGACCTGAGTCCCGACTTCGTGTTTGCCTCCCGGGGACGTCTCACCGAGTACGGGTTCGAGGTGGAGGTCCGGATCCCGTTCAAGACCCTCAGGTACCAGTCCGCCGATCCACAGGACTGGGGACTGCATGTGATCCGGCGGATCCAGGCCACCGGACACGAAGACTCCTGGGTGCCCGCCCGGCGGACCGCGCAGAGCTTTCTGGGCCAGTCGGGGACCCTGGCGGGGCTCACCGGGCTCCGCCGCGGACTGGTGATGGATCTCAACCCGGTGGTTACTGCTCGAGCAGTGGGCACGCCGGGGCCCAACGGCTGGGACACGGACCGCACCGCGGAGCTGGGCGGCAACGTCCGCTGGGGGATCACCCCGAACCTCACCCTCAACGGCACGATCAACCCCGACTTCTCCCAGGTCGAGGCCGATGCCAGCCAGATCGTCACCGATCCGAGGCGGGCGCTCTTCTTCCCCGAGAAGCGTCCCTTCTTCCTGGAGGGGATCGAGCAGTTCTCGACCCCGAACCAGCTGATCTACTCCCGGCGGATCGCGGCGCCGGTGGCGGCCACCAAGTTGACGGGCAAGGTGTCGGGAACCACGGTGGCGACCCTCTTCGCGCTCGACGGGCGAGAAACGTCGCGGGACGGCGAGCGGCACCCGTTCTTCGCCATCGCCCGGGCCCAACGGGACCTGGGTGGCGGATCGCGGGCGGGCGCGGTCTTCACCAGTCGGACCGAGACCGGCTACGGCACCCATCTCGGCGGTCTGGATGCCCGGATCGTGCTGGGCGGCGACCTGGCGGTGTCGGCCCAGGCGGTCGGGAGCGTAACCTCACGTGACGGGATCACCAGCGTGGCGCCGCTCTGGGAGCTGGACGTCCGGAAGAGCGGCCGGCACTTCGGCTTCAACGCCACGTTCGAAGGGGTGAGCGACGCGTTCGAGGCGGGCGCGGGGTTCATCGCCCAGCGGGACGCGGTCACCCTCGGCGGCAGCCCCTCCTGGACGGTGTACGGCAGGCCGGGAGCGTTCCTGGCGCGGGCGACCGGCGGCGTCCGGGTGATGGGCCGCTGGATCTACGACGACTTCGTCTCGGGCCGCGACCTGCTGGACCGCCAGTTCTTTCTCACCGGCAACGCCCAGTTCCGGGGCGGGTGGCAGCTCAACCTGTTCTCCTGGATGGAGTCCTTCGGGTTCGACCACCGGCTTTACCAGGATTACGCTCTGGAGCGGCATCTGCCGGGCGGCGCGGTCGATACCCTCGCGCCCTATCCCGGGGGGCCAGCGGTGAACAACCTGGGGTTCAGCCTGACGTTGACGACCCCGTGGATCGGACCGTTGTCAGGGGTGTTGCAGAACTACTTCGGGAACGACGTCAACTACGACGAGTGGTCGCCGGCCCGGATTTTCTGGATCAACGCCAGCCTCCAGTTCCGGCCCACCAGCCAGCTCCGGGCGGACGGGACCTACATCCTGATCCGGAACCAGCGGCGCTCCGACGGCTCGGTCGTGTCGGTGAGCCACGTGCCGCGTCTCCGGCTGGAATACCAGGCCACCCGTTCGATCTTCGTGCGCCTGGTGGGCGAGTACCGCTCGAGTCATCGGGATGCGCTGCGCGACGACGGCCGGACCGGCGACCCGATCCTGATCCTGGATCCGGGAAGCGGGGTCTACCGCCGCGAGCCGGCCCTGGCCCGGGCCAGCGACCGCTTTGCCTGGGACGTGCTCTTCTCCTACCAGCCAATGCCGGGCACCGTGTTCTTCGCGGGCTACGGCGGAGCCTACCGGGACGCAGGCCGCTTCCGCTTCGGCGACCTGACGCGCACCGGTGATGGGTTCTTCCTGAAGGCGAGCTATCTGTTCCGGATGTGATCTGGCCTACTGGGCGCTGATCACCTCGACCGTAAAGATCAGGATGGCGTTGGGTGGAATCGGTCCGGCGCCCCGGCTCCCGTACCCCAGTTCGGGCGGGAGCACCAGGAGCCGGCGGCCACCCACCCGCATTCCGGGGACGCCCTCGTCCCACCCGCCAATGACCTGGCCCGCTCCGGGCACGAACACGAAGGGGTCGTCGCCAGGGCGGGTGGCGTCGAACTGTCGCCCGTCGGGGAGCGAGCCGATGTAGCGGACCGCCACCGTCTGTCCGGGCCGAACCTCGGGACCGTCTCCCGTTACCAGGTCGCGGTAGTACAGCCCGGTACGGGTCCGGGTCATCGCCGCGAGATCGACGCCGAGCGACGGCGCGAACGAGGTGGTCTCGATGGCAGGCACCTGGGGCTCGCGCGCTTTCCCGCCGCAGGCGGCGAGGAGGGTGAGGAGAAGGGGGGACAATCGGGTCATGCGGGCCTCCAGTGGCCCGGGGCCGGTTATTGCGACAGCTTGACGATCCGTTCCAGCAGCCGTCGGGCGAAGTCCTTGTCCCAGGTGACCGCGGAGCGACGGACCACCACCTCCACGTGCGACCCGTCCCCGCGGGCGCGGACCGTCACCGTGACGTCGCGGTCAGCGGTGCTTCCCTCGAGCTGCCGCCGTTCGCTCTCGCCCTCGCGTTCGGTCGCGGTGCGCCCCTCGGCAATCTGCAGCTCGCCGAACGCGCGGCGAGCGGCCTCGAACGCCCGGTCGACCGACGCGGTCACCACCGATTCGACGCCGCGGTCGCTCAGATAGATCGCGCCGCCCGCGCCGGCGCCGGCGGCGGCCACCAGGCAGCCGCCAGCTACCACTCCCGCCGCCGCGACCGCCACGATCGCCGCTCTCGTCGAGCCCGGCATCCAGGTCTCCGCCGCCGAATCCCGCTCGCAAGATGCTCCGGTTCGGAAGCGGCGGCAACCGCCGGCACGGTGGCCCGGCCCGGCCCGGTGCGGTAGGTTCGATCAGTCACCGGTCCCGACGGAGGTCCCGATGATCCGCCGCCCCCTGTGGCTCCTGGCCGCGCTGCTCGCCGGCCTCGCGAGCCTGCTCCTGGCGCACGATCTCTTTCTCAAGCTCGATAGCTACTTCCTCGAGCCCGACGCCGAAGTGACGGTCCCCCTCATCAACGGGACGTTCAGCTTGAGCGAGAACGCGATCGATCGGGTCCGGTTCGCCGACATCTCGAGGGCGGACCTGGCGGAAAGGGTGCGGTTCGACACGACCGTGGCATCGGCCCGAAACGACAGCACCTTCCTCACCCTTCGAACCGGACCCGCGGGTACGCAGGTGTTCGGGGTCTCGCTGTTCCCAAGCCTGGTGGACCTGTCCGCCGCCGAGTTTCATGAGTACCTGCGCGAGGAAGGTCTCAGCCGGGTCATCGCCGACCGGCGACGCGACGGGATCGAGGCCGAACCGGTGACCGAGCGGTACGCCAAGCACGTCAAGGCCGTGGTCCAGGTGGGTGACCCCCGCACCGACGGGTTCGGCGCTGTCTTCGGCTATCCCGCCGAACTGGTGCCACTCGACAATCCCTATGAGGCGCGGCGCGGCGGCGCCATCCGGTTCCGGGCGCTGGTGCACGGCGCCCCGGCGGCGGGGGTCACGGTCCTCTCGGGCGGGCGAACGCCGGCCGGCGGCCGGCTGCCCCGTCGCGAGCAGGTCACCGACGCCGAAGGAGTCGTGACGATCCGGGCGAACGCCAGGGGACGGTGGTACGTCAAGTTCATTTCGATCCGGCCGGTGGTCGCGCCGGACCGGAACTACGATTCGGAGTGGGCGACCATCACGTTTGAGGTTCGGTAAGCCGGCCCGCCGGTCACAGCCGGAAGACGTAGCTGACCTTGCCGAACACCCCGTCGGCGGTGCGCCGGAGGTCGCGGAAGCGAAACTGCTCCGGCTCGGCGAGGCCGGCGCCGTAGCCCAGGTAGAGGAGCGTGCCAGGCATCGGCCGATAGCTGAAGAGCCAGTCCATCCGGAATTCGTTGCTGGTCCCACCCTGATCCAGCACGCCGCCAATCAGCACGGGGTTGCCGTTCCGGTCCCGGAGCGGCGCCGCCTCCCGGGCCGCGTACTGGCCGATGAAGCGCAGGAAGAGCGAGCGATTCACCTGGTACTCGAGCTTGAGCCGGGGGATCGTCTCGAGGGAATGCCGCGATCCGTCGCGCGCCCGGGTGAGCGCGAGCCGGGTGAGCTGGAAGGTGCCCCGCAGGGCCTCCGTGGGCCGCAGGTCGACGATCCCGCTGATCGTGAAGTTCCGGCCGGGCGCGGCCTCCCGGAAGAGCGGCGTCTCGCCCCAGCCCACGCCGACCGTGGCGGTGAAGTGCCGGTAGGTGGGCGTCGTGACGTTCATCGTTCCGCTCCAGACGTTGCGCTCCGTGTCCGGCACGGCGAAGGCCACCGTATCCACCGACCCGCCGGCCCGCCGCTCCACGCTCAGTCCCTGGTAGAAGGCAGGCGTGTAGCTGAAGAAGGAACGGGTAAGCGACCCACCCAGCCGCCACCCACCTCGAAGGGAGGCGGAGGGAAAGATCGACTCGTATCCCTCGATCGGGCCGTCGCCCGGGGTGGACCAGTGCCAGAGCCGGGAAACGCCGGCGAAGGCGCCCCAGGTCTCGACCAGGGCGCCGGGAGCTTCGTAGAAGCTGAGCCGGTTGAAGGCATTGGCTTCGAGGGTGCCGGTACGATTGACGAAGCCGGCGGCGGCGCTGAAGTCCGGGGCGATCGCCTTGACGCTGTAGTTGAAGCCCCATCCGCGCCCGGTCCGGTCCCACATCGCCTGGAGGAGTGGCCCGCTCCGGGCGTGGCCGGCGCTGTCGGTCCAGGACTGGGCGGCCTGGAGCTCCAGGAAGTACAGCTTCGAGTGGTAGATCCGGAGGTCGGCGCCCACCAGTCGGGAATACTGGCCCCCGTCCTCGCGGGTGGTGAGTACGCCGCCCAGGGTGGAGCTGCGGCCGAGGTCACCCCGCACCCGGGCAATTCCGAAGAGCGGCGTCTTCCCGCCCCGCCAGGACTGACCCTGATCGTCCGCCACGGCCATCGCCGCCACGTTGGCGGGTCCGAGCTTGCCCGCCAGCTTGAGCCCGCCAACCGGCGAGACGATCCGCCGGGTGTAGATCAGCTGATTCGGGGTGTCGAAGAGCTCCAGTCCGTCCAGGAAGAACGGCCGCTTTTCGGGAAAGAAGAGGGCAAATCGCTCGTTGAGCGTCACCTGTCCCACGTCGGCCTCGACCTGGGAAAAATCGGGGTTCACCGTGCCGTTAAGCGTGAGGTTCTGGCGGATGCCCCAGCGGACGTCGGCGCCCACCTCGCCGGCGCTGGCGTAGTCCCAGCCGCCACTGGCGGCGCGCGAGCCGTCCAGCCGACCGGTGGCGGTGGGCGTCATCTCCAGCACCAGGCCGCGGCGCAGCTCGTGAAGCCCGGTGAGGGTGCCGGACTGGCCGAGGAAGCTGGCGTTGGCTCTTACGGCCGGCGCCCAGGTATCCTGGAAGCCCGAGTGCTGGACCCGGCGCAAGACGTTGATTCCCCAGGACTGCTCCCGGCCCTCCTGGTACCGCAGGCTCTTGAACGGGATCCGGATTTCCACCTCGTACCCGTCCTCGACCAGCCGGCCCCGCGACTCGAACACATAGTCGGGATTGAGATCCACCGTCCCGTCCAGTGGGTTCATCCCGGCGAACCCACCACCCGTGGCCGAGCGGCCACCGGCCCCACCGGCAAACTGGTCGCTCCGGGTGCCGTCCTGCTGCACGCCCAGGGCGTTGACGCCAAACAGGAAGGCCAGCCGCCGGTCGTTGTAGGTGTCGAGCAGGATCTGAACGTGATCCTCGCTCGCGATGTTGTCGCGATTGGCGCGGGTGGCCCGGACCACGTTGCCGTGGATCTCGCGGGCCCGAATCCCGAAGTGGATCGCATCCGGCGCGTACCAGACCAGCACCTCGGTGGGCTCCTCGGCGGGTCTCCCGTCCACCGGCTGGAACTGGGAGAAGTCGGTGAGCCGGGCGGCGCGGGCCCAGACCGGCTCGTCCAGCACGCCCTCGACGGTGACCGATGCCTCGATTCGAGGCACCCGTACCAGGGTCCGGTTCAACCGCCCGCTGAAGACGAGCGTGGTGTCCTGCAGCAGGCCAAGGGCCAGCAGGGCGGGGAGGATCATGGGGCCGGGAATCTAACCGGGTTCCGTCAGTAGCGAGTCTCCCGGACGCGAGCTATGCTCTCCCCGGCAAACCAACCCGGAGGGCACCATGGTGGCGCTGAGTTCGCTCTGGCTCCCGATTCTGCTGTCTGCGGTCGCCGTCTTCCTGGCCAGCTCGATCATTCACATGGCAACGCCCTGGCATGCCGGAGATTTCCGCGGGCTGCCGAACGAGGACGCCGTGGCGAACGCGCTTCGGCCGATGGCGATCCCCCCGGGCGACTACTCCATGCCGCGACCGGCCAGCCCCAAGGACATGGGCTCCCCCGAGTTCCTGGACAAGATGCGCCGCGGGCCCGTGATGGTCTTCACGGTACTGCCGAATGGCCCGACCGCGATGGGGAAGAGCCTGGCCCTCTGGTTCGTGTTCTGCCTGGTCGTGAGCCTCTTTGCGGCCTACCTGGCCGGCGCCACGCTCCAGCCCGGGACACCCTACCTGGCTGTCTTCCGAGTGGCCGGCACCACGGCGTTTGCCGGGTACGCATTGGGCGTCTGGCCAGCGACGATCTGGTACAAGCGGTCTCTCGGAAGCACCGTTCGGTCCACGGTCGATGGGCTGGCCTACGGGCTGATCACCGGTGGGGTGTTCGGCTGGCTCTGGCCCGCGGGCTGAGGTGACTGATTTCCGGCCCCCCTGGCGGCCGGGCCCTCGGTCGGTCGGTCGGCCTCGAAGTGGCCGGTTTCGCTCCCGGGCGGTATATCCCATCCCGGGGGGAGGCCGGACTCGGGCGAGCCCGATCACCTGAAAGGGAGGACAGGTCCCATGACCACAGGGCAGGTAGTCGGGGCAGCTGCGGTGGTGTTGCTGGCCGGTGCGGGGGGCTACGTGCTGGCGGGTACGATGGGGGCCGCCAGGCCCAAGTGCCCAGGCGAGCTCAAGACCACGCCGGCCGACGTCCTGGACGCGGCCAGGTACCCTTGGGATCAGTTGACCCGGGATGCCGACGCCGACGGCTACGACACCAAGGGCGAAACCGATCACCAGCTGATCGACGCCCAGGGAAATCCGAGCGGCAAACGGGCCGCGATCCATCGGGTCCACAAGAGCAACAGCCGGAAGAAGACCTGCTTCAAGAACAAGCCGATTGCCGTCGCCAAGATCCAGAGCGATGGGGATTTTGCTCCGCTCGGGCTCGCCGCCGGCGACAACTACTTCGTGGTCTGGTACGTTCAACCGGGATCCACCGAAGAGTGGCATGGCGCGATCGCCAGCGCCCAGGGTCGGAACGAGATCCCCTTCAAGTTCGAGGAGCACTGGCGCAACAACAAACCGAACGATCCCGAGACCGAAGCCACCGCGCCGGATGAAGTGTCGACCGCGGTGAAGGAGTGCTGGAAGGCCTCCAATCCCACCCGCCGCGCCTGCTTCGTCGACAGCAGGGACAACTGGAAGAAGCCGGGCTCGTCCAGCGGCGGTCAGGGGTCGGATCCGCCGATGGGCGTCGGAATCGGCCTCACGGCGCAGGGACTCTTCCTGACCCAGCCTTGGGTGTCGTGTGCCCAGTACGGCTGCTGCTGCGGCGGTACGGACTGTCACAACTGAAGCACGACCGACAGGACTTCCGCGCCTGTCCGCCGCACCCCAGTGCCGCGCCGACCACGTCGGCGGCCTCCTCCGACCGCCGGCGCCGTGGGGGAGTGTTATCGCGTCAGGTCACGCAGGTCCTCGATCGATCGAAGCAGCGAGGGCTCGGCGTCACGCCAGAGCTCCAGCGCCGGCGCGCTCCAGCGGCGCGCGGTGGCACGGTCTCCGGCCCGCCCAGCCAGCCGGGCGCGGAGGATCATGGCCCGGACCAGCGCCGCCGGTCCCTGAATCTTCTGAAACAGAAAGGCCTGCTGGATCGGCAGGGTGCCGAGCGCGGCGTCCAGCGCGGCGACGGCGCGGGCAGTGTCGCCGATCGCCACCCGGAGCCACGCCTCCTGATGCACGGCGTCGAGCGCCAGCTCCTGGGGCAGGGTGTGACCCTGGATCCGGAAGGCGTCGATCCGGTCCAGGCCGGCGCGCACTGCCGAGGTGTCGCCAGCGGCCAGGCGGGCCTGGAGGTCCAGCAGGTAGACTGTCGTTCCTGAAGCAGCCCGATGGATCGGTCGCGGCCCCAGCTCCGGAAAGCCGAACTGGGCCGGCGCCCCGAGCAACGCCAGCGCCAGGGCACCGCGCTCCCCGGCCCGGGGCCAGGTGTCCACCAGCCGCTGGACGGTGGCCTCCAGCGCCGCGACGGTGTCCCGCTGGCCCCCCAGCACCGCGTAGGCGAAGAGCCGGAGGGCGGGCTCGGCCATGGCGATCGGCACCTGGAACGGCTGACCTAACGGTCCATAGAACTGCTCGGCGCCGGCGCCCTGGGCCAGGAGCGCGGCCATGGCGGTCGGACGGCCGAGCAGACCGGCCAACGGCGCAATCGCCAGCGCCTGCTCGGGCGACAGGGGGCGGGCGCCGAGCAGCGAGTCGGTGAGCG
>CAZFSA010000116.1:0-15332 GCA_964521535.1 uncultured Gemmatimonas sp. | reverse complement strand
GGGGGCCGGGGCGCGCGGCGGCCGGGCCGTTAGGGGGGCGCCAGCGAGCGTCGGCGCTTGGTACCGGCCGGTTTCCTGTTTACCATTCCGGCCGCGGGCCAGACCTGGCCGACCCGACCGTTTTCGCAAGGATCCTCACCAGCATGCTGAACAAGATCACCGTTGTCGGCGCGGGAAACGTGGGGGCCACGGCCGCCCAGCGTATCGCCGAGAAGCACCTGGCCCGCACCGTGGTGATGGTGGACGTCGTGGAAGGCGTTCCCCAGGGCAAGGCCCTGGACCAGTGGCAATCGGGTCCGGTCGAGGGCTTCGATGCCCGGGTCTTCGGGGCCAACGACTACGAGCTGGCAGCCGGCTCGGATCTGTTCGTGGTGACGGCGGGGATTGCGCGGAAGCCCGGTATGAGTCGCGACGATCTGGTCCGCACCAACGCCGGCATCGTGCGGTCGGTTGGCGAGCAGATCCGACGGGTCGCCCCCGACGCGATCGTGATCGTGGTCTCGAATCCGCTCGACGTGATGTGCTACGTGGCGATGAAGGCGAGCGGGTTTCCGCGGGAGCGGGTCATCGGCATGGCCGGCGTCCTGGACACGGCGCGGTACCGGATGTTCCTGGCCGAGGCGCTGGACGTCTCGGTCGAGGACATTCAGGCGATGGTGCTGGGCGGGCATGGGGACACGATGGTGCCCCTGGTGTCCTACACCACGGTGTCCGGGATTCCGGTGACGCAGCTCCTCCCGACGGACCGGCTCGATGCGATCGTCCAGCGGACTCGGAACGGGGGCGCGGAGATCGTTGCGCACCTGAAGACCGGCTCGGCCTACTATGCCCCGAGCGCGGCGGCGGTCCAGATGGTGGAGGCGATCGTGCTGGATCGAAGGCGGATCCTCCCCTGCGCGGCGTGGCTGACCGGGGAGTACGGCCTCCAGGGAGTCTTCTGCGGCGTCCCCTGCAAGCTGGGGCGGGCCGGCCTGGAACGGATCCTTGAAGTCGCGCTCACCGACCAGGAGCGACGGGATCTCCACGCCTCGGCCGAGGCCGTCCGGTCGGTGCAGGCCCTGGTCGATTCCCTGTAGGGGCCGCCGGTGGCCGCTGGGGGCATCCAGGCGGCGTCGACCGACGGTCGATCGCGGGCCGGCTGGTTGCGCCGGTTCTATGCGTCGGCGATCGGCAAGAAGGTGGCGATGGCCGCCTCCGGGGTCGTGCTCGCGGGGTTTCTCGTGGTGCACATGGCGGGCAACCTCCTGGCCTTCCAGGGCGCCGTGGCCATCAACGACTACGCGGCCTGGCTCCGAAAGAGCCTGCCCCTCCTCTGGGCGGTGCGGGCGCTGCTGCTCGTCTCCCTGCTGGTCCACGTGCACGCCGCGGTGGCGCTGACCCGCCTTGCGCGGGCGGCGCGGCCGGCCCGATATGCGGATCTCAAGACCAGAGCCTCGACCCTCTCGGCCCGCACGATGCGGGTTGGCGGGCTGGTGCTGGCGGCCTTCGTCGTCTTCCACCTGTTGCATTTCACGGTCGGCTCGGTGCACCCTGCCTTCGTCGCGGGCGACGTGTACCACAACCTGGTGTCCGGCTTCCGGGGCCCGCTGGTCGTCGGATTCTACCTGCTTGCCCTTGCCGCGCTGGCGTTGCACCTGCACCACGGCATCTGGAGTCTGTTTCAGACGCTCGGCGTTAACCATCCGCATGTGAACGGCGTCCGGCGTGGGTTGGCGCGGGTCCTGGCGGTGGGGCTGAGCGTTGGCTTCGCCGCCGTACCGCTTGCGGTGGTTGCGGGTCTCCTCCGATGAGGGTGCGATGAACCTCAACGCCAAGGTCCCGGGCGGCCCGCTGGAGCAGAAGTGGGATCGGCACCGGTTCGAGCTGCGACTGGTCAACCCGGCCAACAAGCGGCGGTATCACGTGATCGTCGTCGGCTCGGGGTTGGCCGGGGCCTCCGCGGCCGCGTCGCTGGGCGAGCTCGGGTATCGGGTCAGCTGCCTGTGCTTCCACGACTCGCCCCGGCGGGCCCACAGCATCGCGGCCCAGGGTGGGATCAATGCCGCGAAGAACTACCAGAATGACGGCGACAGTGTCTTTCGGCTGTTCTACGACACCATCAAGGGAGGGGACTTCCGCGCCCGCGAGGCCAACGTCTATCGGTTGGCCCAGATCAGCGTGAATATCATCGATCAGTGCGTGGCCCAGGGCGTGCCGTTCGCCCGCGAGTATGGCGGGCTGCTGGCCAACCGGTCCTTCGGGGGGGCACAGGTCTCGCGGACCTTCTACGCCCGCGGCCAGACCGGGCAGCAGTTGCTGCTGGGGGCCTACAGCGCCCTTGAGCGACAGGTGGCCGCGGGCACGGTCCGGATGATCCCGCGCACCGAAATGCTGGATCTGATCGTGGCGGACGGACGGGCGCGGGGCGTGGTGGTCCGCGACCTGGTGGACGGTCGGATCGGCTCCCTGCTGGGCGACGCGGTGGTCCTGGCCACCGGGGGCTACGGCAACGTGTTCTACCTCTCCACCAACGCCAAGGGCTCCAACGTTACCGCCAGCTTCCGGGCGTACAAGCGGGGCGCGGCCTTCGCCAACCCCTGCTTCACCCAGATCCACCCGACCTGTATTCCGGTGACCGGTGACTACCAGTCCAAGCTCACCCTGATGAGCGAGTCGCTGCGCAACGACGGGCGGGTCTGGGTGCCGGCGCGGCCCGGGGACACCCGGCGGCCGGCGGACATCCCGGAGAGCGAGCGCGACTACTACCTGGAGCGGAAGTACCCGAGTTTCGGCAACCTGGCCCCCCGGGACATCGCGTCGCGAAGCGCCAAGGAAGTCTGCGACGCGGGGCGGGGGGTGGGCGAGACCGGGCGCGGCGTCTACCTGGACTTCGCCGACGCCATCGCGCGGCTCGGGGAAAGCACCATTCGGGAGCGCTACGGCAACCTGTTCGACATGTACGAGCGGATCACCGGCGAGAACCCCTATCGGGTCCCGATGCGGATCTACCCGGCAGTCCACTACACCATGGGGGGGGTCTGGGTCGACTACAACCTGATGAGCACCGTGCCCGGTCTCTTTGTCCTGGGCGAGGCGAACTTCTCGGACCATGGGGCCAACCGCCTGGGCGCGAGCGCGCTGATGCAGGGGTTGGCCGACGGGTACTTCATCATCCCCGCCACGATCGGCGACTACCTGGCCGGGATCCGCCCCGGCGGAGCCAGCGAGGACCTGGCCGAAGCACGCGATGCCCAGCGGGGGGTCGAGGACCGGATCGCCCGGCTGCTGGCGGTTGGCGGAACGCGCAGCGTCGATTCCTTCCACCGCGAACTGGGTCACCTGATGTGGGAGGACTGTGGCATGGCCCGGTCCGCCGAAGGGCTCCGGCGCGCGCTGGCGCGGATCCCGGAGCTTCGGGCCGAGTTCTGGCGGGACGTGCGGGTCCTCGGCCGGGGCGAGGAGCTCAACCAGTCGGTGGAGAAGGCCGGTCGGGTTGCCGATTTCCTGGAGTTTGCGGAGCTGATGTGCGCGGACGCCCTGGAGCGGGAGGAATCGTGCGGCGGGCACTTCCGGGTCGAGCACCAGACGCCCGACGGCGAGGCGCGACGCGATGATGCCGGGTTCTGCCACGTGGCGGTCTGGGAGTACCGGGGGGAGCAGGAGGCTCCGGTGCGGCACCGGGAGCCCCTGGTGTTCGAGAACGTGAAGCTGGCCGCGCGGAGCTACAAGTAGGCATGCAGGTCACGATCAAGGTCTGGCGGCAGGCCGGCCCAGGGAGCCCGGGCCGGTTCGAGACCTATCGGGCCGCCGTCAATCCCGACATGTCGTTCCTCGAGATGCTGGACGTGGTGAACGAGGAGCTGGTGGCCCTGGGCCAGGTCCCGATTGCGTTCGACCACGATTGCCGCGAAGGCATTTGCGGGTCCTGCGCGATGGTGATCGACGGGGTGCCCCACGGCCCGGTCCGCGGCACGACCGCCTGCCAGCTGCACCTGCGGCACTACCGCGATGGGGACGTCATCACCATCGAGCCGTTCCGGGCCCGGGCCTTTCCCGTGCTCCGGGACCTGATCGTGGACCGGTCCGCCCTCGACCGGGTCATCGCCGCTGGCGGGTTCATCAGCGTGGCCACCGGCAACGCGCCCGACGCCAATGCGATCCCGGTGCCGAAGGACGCGGCCGACCGGGCCATGGACGCGGCGCAGTGCATCGGCTGCGGCGCCTGCGTGGCCGCATGCCCGAACGCGTCGGCCATGCTGTTCACCGCGGCGAAGGTCGCCCATCTGGGCCTTCTGCCGCAGGGCCAGCCGGAACGCTATCGCCGGGTGCTTGGAATGGTGGACCGCATGGACCTGGAGGGGTTTGGCGGCTGCACCAACTTTGGCGAGTGCTCCGAGGCCTGCCCCAAGGAGATTGGGCTGTGGACGATCGCGCGCCTCAATGCCGACTTTCTGAAGGGGAGCGCCCTCGAGCGCGACGAACCGCGAGTGGAGGTCGGTTCGGGCTGAGGGGTGGCCAGCGGCGGACTGCGGAAGCGGTCGGCGGGTGCCGCCCGATCAGGCCAGCATCTCGAAGCGGGTGCGGGCGACGAGCTTCTCCCCGTACCGGCAATCCACCCGATATCGGCCAGGCTTCCAGGTGCCTGGTTGGGCGCTGCCCCAGCCGGTTGCGTTGACCCAACTCTTCGCGTCGGCGGCAATCTGGTTCTCCAGCGACAAGCTGCCCTTCACCCCGCCGTTGCCGTCGAAAATCGTGCAGACGATCGGAACGGTGACCACCCGGCCCGGCGCCTCGAAGTCGAGCAGCACTTCGGTGTAGAGGTAGCGGGTCTGCGGCGCCGAGAACCGGGTGCCGTAGGTCCGCTGGTTGAGCGGCGGTGGGGTCCGGTCTCCTTCGAACAGGCGAATGCTGCGGGTGGTGACACGAAGCCGCCAGTCGGAGCCTTCGGTGGCCTGCCGGACTTCGAAGGTCACCCCGGAGAGCGTCTCGGCACGCCGAAGCAGGATCCCACCTGCGCCGAGCGCCAGGGCGAGCCCGCCGACGGCAACCCAACGGGCCCGAGGGGACCAGCGGCGGCCGGGTCGGGGGAGCGTGAGGTGATACGACGTGTCGGTGGTCTTGACGACGCGCCGGGCTCCGGAGTCCCCGGCGGGCTTGGGCGCGACCCCGAGTTCAGTGGCGGGCGGGAGCCCCGGCTGTCCGAGAAGGCCGCGAACCGCGGCCACGAGGGTCTGGAAGTGCTCGCTCCGCTGCCCACTCAGGGCATCGAGCCAATGCCGGGTTCGCAAATGGTACTCGAGCGCTCCCTCCGGCATGACATTCTCGATTCGGACGGGGACGACGTGCGCCCCCTTGCGCACGGCGGCATCGACCTCGGTCAGCACATGCTCGGACCGGTTGGCGTTGGCCGAGAAGATCACGACCAGGACCTTGCTCCCGGCGATCGCCTGGACGATGGCCTGGGCCCAGACATCGCCCGCCTTGATGTCCCGGGGCGCGATCCAGCAGCGGACGCCGGCCTCCTCGAGCGCACGGACGACGGCATACGCCGCTTCCGAGTCTCGACTGGAATAGGAGACGAAGACCGCGTGTGCCATGGGACGCCGCTGGAGACCCTCTACGATACCCGGCGCTTTCCGAAAGGCAACTCGAATCCCGCTTGACGGTGGCGGGGCGGGCGGAGTTATCTCCAGCTCCCGCTTCGCCAGGCTGGCGCATGGCACCTTCGGCTCACCCGTCACCGCCCGGGGTGGCGTTCCGCGTCGGTGTGGTCGGCCATCGTTGGGACGTCCTGGACCCGGACACCGAAGGCCCCCTCAGCCGCGCCGTGGGAGAGGTGCTGGGCCGGATTGCCGAGCTGGTCGGCGGGGTGACGGCGGAGGCGGCCCGCTACGGGTATCGGTCGGGGCCGCCACGGCTGGATCTGGTGACCGCCCTGGCGGAGGGTGCTGATCGGATCGCCGCCGAGGCGGCGCTCGCGCGCGGTGACTACCAGCTCAACGTCATCCTGCCCTTCGACGAGGCCGAGTACCGCCGCGATTTCATCGAGCCCCCAGGTGCCCAGGCGGCCCGAGGGCCGTACCGGTCGGCAGCGGACTCAGACACCCATTTTTCGCGGCTCTGCGAGCGAGCCTCGGGCCGGCTGCTGGTGATGGACGGGCCGGTGCGGGACCAGCGGGGGCAGCGGCCGTTCGACGCCTATCTGGCAGGGGGGCGGGCGGTCCTGGAGCAGTGCGATCTCCTGCTTGCCGTCTGGAACGGCAGGCGGGGTCGAGGGGTGGGCGGGACGGCCTGGCTGGTGGCCGAGGCCCGCCGGCAGGGGGTCCCGGTCGTCAGGGTGAATCCGCCCGAGGCCGCGGGCCGCCCGGCGTCGGTCTGGCTCGACGATCCGCTCTGCGACGACGATGGCCGGACGGTCGGGCTGGCGGGGCTGGCCGGGAGAGTGGAAGCGTTACTCCTGCCGCCGGGCGGTGCAAGTGGCGACCGAGGTCCACAGCCGGACCTGCGGGTCGAGTATTTTCGCGAAACCAGTCGTCCGGGCCGGTGGACCCGGACGTTCGCGCGGTTGGCCCAGTCGTATCGGAGGGGCGGCCTGCGCGCCCTGATTCCGCCACTGACGCCCCTGGAACTTCTCTGGCACCTGTGGCGGGGTCGGAGCGATCCGGCGTTGCCGGCGGATTACGGCGAGGCTGGACGACAGGCGCTCGCCGGAGTCAGCCCGGCCGGCGGTGGCGAGTCGGCCGATATGGAGGGAGAGATCGCGGACCGGTTCGGACCCACATTCGGGTGGGCCGACCACCTCGCGGTCTACTATGCGGGCCGGTATCGATCTGCCTACGCGTTCATCTTCGCGCTCGCCTGGGTGGCCGTGCTGGTGGCGGTGCTCGGCGCGGGCTTCGATCTCGCCGGTCTCGGACCGGCCGTCTGGGCGGCGGCGGTGGTCGAGGTCGGGGTGCTGCTCTCCGTCCTGTGGCTGGCCCGGCGGGGACGGTCGGCCCGGCTCCATGAGCGGTGGCTCGACTACCGCCTGCTGGCGGAGCGAGTTCGCCATCTGGCGGCCCTCCGGCTGCTCTGCCGCGCCGCCCCCGGGCTTCGGGTTCCGGCGGGCGTGCTTCCGGGCGATCCGCGGCGCAGCTGGGTCGCCTGGCTGGCCCGGGCCCATGAGCGGGAAGCCGGGCTCTGCCCGGGTACCATGGACCGGCGCCGCCTGGCGCGCGCGCGGGAGCTTGTGGGTGGGTTGCTGGTGCGCTCGCAGCGCGCCTACAGCCGGTCCACCGTGGCCCTCCTCGAGGGCCTGGCCGGGCCGCTCCCTCGCTGGGCCGATGCCTGCTTCGTGGCGGCGCTCGGGTTGGCTCTGTTGCATCTCCCGCCAGTGCATCATGCCATCGCAGCGTGGCTACCCGCCGCGCCCGCCCGGGCCGATGCCGGTGACCTGACCGGCTGGGTCCTGCTGGCGGCCGCCGTGGTGCTGCCGGCCTGGGCGGGGGCCCTGCACGGCTTTGCCGCGCAGGCCGACCTGGAGGGCTCCACGCTCCGGGCGGCCGGTCTGGCCGACAGCCTGGGCGAAATCGAACGGCGGCTCGACGTGGACCGGGCCGAGGACAGTGGCGCGCTCGGAGACCTGGCCCTCAGCGCCGTCCGGGTGCTGGAGGGCGATCTGGTGATGTGGCGCACCACTTTCGAAGGCAAGCCGCTGCGCGAAGCGTAGGCGGACCGGACGGCCGGGAAGCTGCTTGGAGCTTACGGGAGGGAACGATGGCGCTGACGGAGCTGGTGGAGTACGCGGAGGCTGGGGCTGAAGTCCGCGCGGTGTACGATGACATCATGCAGACCCGCGGCACGGACCGGGTCAACAACTTCTGGAAGGCGCTCGCGACGCACCCGCCTACCTTGAGGAGGGTCTGGGCGGAGGTGAAGGCGGTGATGGCCGCCGGGGCGCTGGACGCCCTGACCAAGGAGCTGATCTACATCGCGGTGAGCGTGACCAACAACTGCGAATACTGCATCCACTCTCACACCGCCGGGGCCCGGGCCAAGGGGCTGACCGAGGCGCAGTTTGCCGAACTGCAGGCAGTGATCGGGCTGGCCAACCAGACCAACCGACTGGCCAACGGGTACCAGGTTCCGGTCGACGAGGCCTTCCGCGGGCCGGAGCCCTGAACGCGGGCCGGCCCGCCGGTGGCCCGGGTCAAAGGCGGGGCAGGGTGACGCCGCGCTGGCCCTGGTACTTGCCGGCCTTGTCGCGGTAGCTCGTCTCACACACGTCGTCCGGGTCCGCCTCGAAGAACAGGACCTGGCAGATGCCCTCGTTGGCGTAGATCCGGGCGGGGAGGGGGGTCGTGTTGGAGATCTCGAGCGTGACGTGTCCCTCCCACTCCGGTTCGAACGGCGTCACGTTGGTGATGATCCCGCACCGGGCATAGGTGGATTTCCCGACGCAGATGGTGAGGACGTTGCGCGGGATCCGGAAGTATTCGACCGACCGGGCCAGCGCAAAGCTGTTCGGCGGCACGATACAGACCTCGCCGTCGAACTCGACGAAGCTGCGCTGATCGAACTCCTTGGGGTCGACGATCGCGGAGAGGACGTTGGTGAAGATCTTGAACTCCGGCGCCACCCGCATGTCGTAGCCGTAGGACGACACGCCGTAGGAGATGACTCGCCGGCCCTGGGCATCCACCTGGCGGACCTGGTTGTCCACGAACGGCTCGATCATCCCGTGCTCGCGGGCCATTCGGCGGATCCAGCGGTCGGACTTGATCGACATCGGGGCTCGCTGATCGGAGAGGGTGCCGCGCGGCCACCGGGGCCGCTCGCGGAGTGAACTGCGGCGGGTAATATAGTGAACCGGCTCCGCAGGGGCCCGATGACGGGGCTCGGGATGCCGGAGCCGGGGCGCCAGAGCTGGGCCATGTAACTTGTGCTTGCGTCTGTGTTTGCGAGTCGGAACGGGTTGACTCACCCCGGGTCGCTCTTAGATTTCCCGACGGCAAGTGAATCTTTTCACGATACGGGGCCCGCCCATGCTCCAGCCCTATGTGCCGATTCTGGTGCTGATTGCGTTCGTCGTGGCGAACGCGGTGCTGATGCTGGGCGTCTCGCACCTCTTCTCCAGCTACCGCCGCACGCCCGTCAAGTTGGCGCCGTACGAGTCAGGCATCCCGGTGCTCGGCGACGCCAGAGAGCGGTTCTCGGTCAAGTTCTATCTGGTCGCGGTGCTGTTCATCGTCTTCGACATCGAGGCGGTGTTCATGATCCCGTGGGCGGTGGCGTTCCACCAGCTCGCCGATCTGCGGGGCGTGCTGCTGCTCGAGATGCTGGTCTTCGTTCTGGTGCTCGGGGTGGGGTACGTCTACATCTGGAAGCGGGGAGCGCTGCAATGGGACTGACGGGGCAGACCGACCGGCAGGCGGCCGAGCTCGCGGCGGTCTCGCCGAACTGGCTCACCACCAGGCTGGATTTCCTGGTCAACTGGAGCCGGGCCAACTCGCTCTGGCCCATGCCCTTCGGCACGGCCTGCTGCGCCATTGAGTTCATGGCCACGGCGGCGGGGCGGTTCGACATCAGCCGGTTCGGGATGGAGCGGATGAGCTTCTCGCCGCGCCAGGCGGACGTGTTGATCTGCGCCGGACGGTTGCCCTTCAAGCTGGCGCCGATCATTCGGCGCATCTGGGATCAGATGCCGCAGCCGAAGTGGTCGATCTCCATGGGGGCGTGCGCGTCGTCGGGCGGGATCTTCGACACCTACGCGATGGTGCAGGGGATCGACACGATCATCCCGGTCGACGTCTACGTGCCCGGGTGCCCGCCGCGACCGGAGGGGTTGATCTACGGGATCATGCTCCTCCAGAAGAAGATCAAGGGCGAGTCGCTCGCAGACGACACCCTCCGCCAGGAGTTCCTGGCGGACGAGCGCGGCTTCTTCATGCCGCCGGAGCGGATCGACGAGATCTCCGAGCCCTTCGGGAACTCGGTGCATCAGACCCGGTCGGCATGACCACCGCCGTCGTGCCGTCGCCCGCGGTGCCCGCCCTGCGGGCGGCCTTTGGATCGGCGATCCTCGACCACGCCGTCTCCTGCGGTGATACCATCGTCTGGGTCGCTCCCGACCGCGCCCACGAGGTTCTGGCGTGGCTCCAGGCCACCCCGGGGCAGGAGTTCGACTATCTCACGGATCTGACCGCCGTCGACTACCGCGACCCCGAGCGGCCCCTGGAGGTGGTGTACCAGCTCCGGTCGCTCGCTCGTCGCGAGGACCTCCGGGTCAAGGTCCCGCTCGACAAGCGCCTGCCGCTGGCGGTGGATTCGGTCTATGACCTCTGGAAGGGCGCCAACTGGCTGGAACGCGAGGTATACGACATGTTCGGCGTTTCGTTCCGTGGGCACCCGGACCTGCGGCGGATCCTGATGTGGGACACGTACGCCGAAGGTCACCCCCTCCGCAAGGATTTCCCCCTCCGGGGCAACTTCACCCGGGCGGAACAGACCCGTCAGGCGCTGGCCGCCAATCCCGAAGCGCACTACTCGATGGAGGAGCTCACCATCGCGGAGGCGTTCCACGAGCTGCCGGAGGACATGCGCCGCCGGCTCGCCGGGGAGGGCGGCCGATGACGACCCGGACGGTGGAGCTGGCACTGGCCACGCCGGGCCTGGATCCCGAGGGTCGGGCGGCCCGGGTGCCCCTGGGGGTTCGGGGCCCGGATCCGGACGATGATCTGGGCGCCGAGCACATGCTCGTCAACATCGGGCCGCAGCACCCCGCGACGCACGGCGTGCTCCGGCTGGTGCTGGAGCTCGACGGCGAGGTGGTCCGGCGCTGCATTCCCCATGTCGGCTATCTCCATTCCGGTTTCGAGAAGCTCGGCGAGTACCGGCACTACAACCAGATCGTGCCGCTGACGGACCGGACCGACTACCTCTCCCCCATGGCGAACAACGTCTGCCTGGTGATGGCGGCGGAAAAGCTGATGGGGATCGCGATCACGGAGCGGTGCACGGTGCTGCGGGTGATCGCCTGCGAGATGAGCCGCATCATCTCGCACCTCGTCTGGCTCGGCACCACGGGAATCGATCTTGGTGCCTTTACCCCCTTCCTCTGGTCGTTCTACCAGCGGGAGCGGATCTACAATCTCCAGGAGGCGTGGACCGGAGCCCGGCTCACGACCAGCCTGACCCGAATCGGCGGCATGATGGCCGACGTGCCCGATGGGTGGGAGGAGGCGCTCCGCGACTTCTGCCGGACTTTTCCGAGCGTTCTGGACGAGGTGGACCGGATGTTCACCCGCAACGCGATCTGGATCGGCCGGACCCAGGGCGTGGGGGTGATTTCCGGTCCCGAGGCCATCAACCATTCGCTCTCGGGGCCGATGCTCCGCGCCAGCGGGGTGCCCTACGACGTCCGCAAGGACCGCCCCTATCTGGACTACGAGAGCTACGACTTCGACGTCCCGGTCGGGGAACACGGCGACATCTACGACCGTTACCGGGTCCGGCTGGAGGAGATGTACCAGTCGACCCGGATCCTGCAGCAGGCGCTGGACCGCCTGGCCGGGCTGCGCGGGGCACCCCTCAATACCAGCGACCCGCGGGTGATCCTGCCTCCCAAGTCACGCGCCATGAGCGACATGGAGGCGATGATCTACCACTTCAAGCAGGTGATGGAGGGCATCCCGGCTCCCCCCGGAGAGGCCTACTTCGGCATCGAGAACCCGAAAGGGGAACTCGGCTACTATTTCGTCTCCGACGGAACGGCAAAGCCGGTGCGATGGCGGATCAGGCCACCCTCGTTCATCAACCTGGCCTGTCTGCCCAAGCTGTGCGAAGGGGCCCTGCTCTCGGACGTGATCGCCATCAACGCGAGCGTCGACATCGTCATGGGGGAAATCGACCGATGAACACGGCCCAGACGACCGCCGGCCATCTCGGCGAGCAGTATCAGCCGGTGTTCGTGGGGGAAGCCCGGCAGCGGCTGGAGGCGCTCTTCCCGCACTATCCCACCAGGCAGGCCTGCCTCCTGCCCGCGCTGTGGATGGTGCAGGAGGCTCGCGGGTGGATCTCGCCCCAGGCGATGGGTGAAGTGGCCGAGGTGCTCGGGCTCACGCCGGCCTATGTGCGCGGGGTCGCCACCTTCTACACCATGTACCACCTGCACCCGGTGGGCCGGCACTTCATTCAGGTCTGCGGAACGTCGCCCTGTCACCTGGCTGGCGCCGCCGACGTGCTGGAGACCATCCTCCGGGAGACCGGGTGCGGCGAGTTGGGCGCCACCAGTCCCGACGGCAGGTTCACCGTGGCCGAGGTCGAGTGCCTTGGCGCCTGCGGGTTCGCGACCCCGATCCTGATCGACGATCACTTCATCGAGAACGTGACGCCGGAGCGGGTCCCGGGGATCCTGGCGAGGTATCCATAACATGGGCTACCCCCATCCGTCCCATCCGAAGGAAACGGTGGTCCTGTCCCGGTACTTCGGCGACATCGAGGCCCGAACCTACGGCGGCTGGGTCAAGCGGGGCGGCTACGAGGCGCTCCGCAAGGCCCTGGCGATGGCTCCGGAGGCGCTGATCGAGGAGGTCAAGGCGTCGGGCCTCCGGGGCCGGGGGGGAGCCGGGTTCCCGACGGGCCTCAAATGGAGCTTCATGCCGAAGGCCGACGGCCGGCCGCACTACCTGGTGTGCAACGCGGACGAATCGGAGCCGGGAACCTTCAAGGACCGCGAGATCATGCGGTGGACTCCGCACCAGTTGATTGAGGGCTGCGCCATCGCCGCGCACGCCATCGGGGCGGAGCGAACCTACATCTACATTCGCGGCGAATTCACCGAACCGTGGGCCATCATGACGGCGGCGGTCTCCGAGGCCTACGCCAATGGGGCCCTGGGAGGCGATGTCTTCGGCTCGGGCCGGCGCATCGACATCGTCCTGCACCGCGGCGCCGGGGCCTACATCTGCGGCGAAGAGACGGCCCTGATGAACTCCATCGAGGGGAAGCGTGGCAACCCGAGGATCAAGCCCCCGTTCCCCGCGCAGGCGGGGCTGTTCGGGATGCCGACGACGATCAACAACGTCGAAACCCTGGCGGCCGTTCCCCACATCGTGGCCCGGGGCGCCGCCTGGTACCGGGCGCTCTGCCTCGGGAACCCCAAGAGCACCGGCACCAAGCTGTTCTCGGTCTGCGGTCACGTCATGAAGCCCGGTAACTATGAGGTGACCATGGGCTTCCCGATGAAGGACCTGATCCACGAACTCGCGGGTGGCATGCGGCCGGGGCGCCGGCTCAAGGCGGTCATTCCCGGCGGCTCGTCGGTGCCGATCATGACGGCCGCCGAGGCCGAGGCCGCCGCGTGCGACTACGAGGGGATCGCCGCCCAGGGTTCGATGCTGGGCTCGGCGGGGTTCATCGTGATGGACGACTCGACCGACATCGTCTACGAGATCTACCGCCTGGCGAAGTTCTACGCGCACGAGAGCTGCGCGCAATGCACCCAGTGCCGGGAGGGAACCGCGTGGACCACCCGGATCCTGGAGCGGATCCTCAAAGGGGATGGGAAGCCGACTGACCTGGACCTGTTGCTGGACCTCTCGGAACAGATGACCGGCCGGACCATCTGCGTCCTGAGCGACTCATGCGCGGCGCCGATCGTCAGCGGGATCCGCAAGTTCCGCGAGGAGTTCGACGCGTATCTGACGCGCTCGCGGCCCCCGGCGTTCGCCGTCGCCTGACCGGCCAACGAACGGACGCGGAGCCCTGGAGGCGTTCGGAGCCGGCCGGCGGAGCCGGTCGGAGCGCCCCGGTCTGGCCGCCCGCGTCCGGATGGAGGAACGAAAGTCGAAATGACTCAGGACCTGGTGAACGTTACTATCGACGGCGTCTCGCTGGCGGTGCCGCGAGGCACCACCATCATCGAGGCCGCCAAGCAGGCTGGCATCCTCGTGCCCCACTACTGTTACCACCCGTCCCTCCCGTCGCCCGCGGTCTGCCGGATGTGCCTGGTGGAGGTGGAGAAGGCGCCGAAGCTGATGCCCGCCTGCGTGACCACGGTCGCCGAGGGCAATGTGATTCGGGTCATGAGCCCGGCCGCGACCCGGGCCCGGGAATCGGTGCTCGAGTTTCTGCTCATCAACCACCCGCTGGACTGCCCGATCTGCGATCAGGCCGGCGAATGCGAGCTGCAGGACTACGTGTTCCAGGAGGGGCGGGCGGCCACCCGGTACGGCGATTACCCGAAGCGCTTCAACCCGGTCGAGGACTTCGGCCGGGACATCCTCTATGTGCCGAACCGCTGCATCCTGTGCACCCGGTGCGTCCGTTTCATGGACGACGTGGCCGGCACCCCGGTCCTCAACGTCTCGGAGCGGGGGGACCGGGCCTACATTGGCATCGATCCGGCGCACCGGCTCGACCATCCCTGGGCGGGGAACGTGGTCGACCTCTGCCCGGTGGGCTCGCTCATCTCCAAGGACTTCCTCCACAAGGCCCGTGCCTGGGATCTCGACAAGACGGCCAGCGTCTGCCCCGGATGCACCCAGGGCTGCAACATCATGGTGGATACCCGGGACGACGTCGTCGTGCGGCTGCGGCCCCGCCCCAACCTCGAGGTGAACCGGCACTTCATCTGCGACGAAGGGCGGCTCAACTACCGGTGGATGAACCGCGGCGACCGGATCGAAGTGCCGCTGGCCCGGGAGGGGGCGCGTCTCGCTCCGGTCGACTGGGATACGGCCCTCGACCGGCTCGGCGAGTTGGTCCGTGGGGCGGCGGGGCGAGTGGTTGTCCTGGCCTCGGGGCGGGCGTCGACCGAAGCCCTTGGCTGGGTGGCGCGGTTGGCAGGCCCCGGCATGAAGGGGGCGGTTCGCGTTCCGATCGGAGAAGAGGCCCCGCTGGCCGGCGTCCCGAACCTGGCGCTCCGGCGCGAGCGGGTGCCGAACCTCGACGGGGCCCGACTGGCCGGGTACGAGGCCCGGTGGGACGCGGCGGTCATGGCCGCAGGCACGGCCCCCCTCGCACTGCTGCTCGATGTGGAGCTTGACGCGGCCGAGTCGGAGGCGCTGGTCGGGGCCGGGGCCGTGGTGCTGATGGGCACGGTGGAACTGGAGCGGCCGGCCGCCGTCCAGCTGGTGCTCCCCACCACCAGCATGGTGGAGGAGGCCGGGACCTACGTGAACCGGGATGGCCGGGTGCAACGCTACCATCAGGCCAGGGGGGCGCCCGGGATGGCGCGGCCCGCCTGGTGGATCGCGGCGGGGGCGCTCGAGCGGCTCGGACAGGGGCCCGTCCCGGCGACGGCGGCCGAGGCGTTTGCCACCCTCGGTGGGTGGATTCCGGCGCTGGCGGGCCTCACCTATGCCGACCCCGGG
>CAZFSA010000115.1:0-15374 GCA_964521535.1 uncultured Gemmatimonas sp. | reverse complement strand
AGCGAGTCCAGGCGCTCGGCGAGCTGCCGGTCCAGGTCGCCTTTCCTCTGCCCGAGCCCGCGCGACGCCACCCCGCCGCGGTGCTCGACAGCCTTCGGGCGCTGGGATTCCTCCGCTTGCACGTCGACGGCGCCGCCCTCCACCTCGATGAGTTGCCGGCCACCGTCGACCTGAGCGAGGCCGCCGAGGTCCTGGTCGTGGTCGACCGTCTGGGGCGGGCCGCATCGGCCGGGGCTCGGCTGGTCGAGGCGATTGCCCAGGCGATGGCCGAGGGAGAGGGCATTGCCCTGGTGCTGCACCCCGAGGGTCGGCTCCGCTTCACCGAGCATCCGGCCTGCAGCGCCTGCGACACCCCGGCGGTGGCGGTGACGCCGGCGCTCTTCTCGTTCAACAATCCCCGGGGGGCCTGCGGCGGCTGCAACGGCTTCGGCGCGGTCCTGGAGTACGATGAGTCGCTGGTGGTTCCGGATCCGGGGCGCTCGCTCCTCGACGGCGCCATCGACCCCTGGACCAAGCCGCGCTACGACGGGCGGCGCCGACTGCTCCTGGAGGCGGCCCGCGCGCTGGGCGCCGACCCGCGCACTCCCTGGCGCACCCTCAAGGCCTCGGTTCGCCGGGAGCTGCTGTACGGGCGGGTCAAGCGATTCGTCGGCGTGTTCCCCTTCCTCCAGGCCCTGGAGGCGAAGCGGTACAAGCAGTACATCCGGGTGTTCCTTCGACAGTACCAGTCGGCCCGCCTCTGTCCGGCTTGCGGCGGAACCCGGCTGAACGCCCATGCCCTCGGCGTCCGGATCGCCGGCGAGACGATCGCGGCCGTGGCCGCCCGGACGGTGGCCGAGATCGCGGCCTGGCATCGCGCCCTCGAGCTTCCGGCGACCGAGCGCGAGATCACCCGGGACGTGCGCGCCGAGCTGGATGCCCGGTTGACCTTCCTGCTGGATGTGGGCGTCGGGTACCTGAGCCTGGACCGCCAGACCCGAACGCTCTCCGGCGGCGAGGCGCAGCGGATCGCGCTCGCCAACGCGCTCGGCGCCCGTCTCGTCGACACCCTGTACGTCCTTGACGAGCCGTCCATCGGCCTCCATCCCCGCGACACCGACCGGCTGCTGGGGCTGCTGCAGCGGCTCCGGAATGCCGGCAACACCGTGCTCGTGGTGGAGCACGATCTGGCGGCGATCGCCCGGGCCGACTTCATGCTCGAACTGGGCCCCGGCTCCGGCGAGCGCGGCGGCCAGGTGGTCCACGCCGGGCCCGTGGCCGCTGCCCGGGGCACGCTCACCGCCCAGTACCTCGCCGGCGAGAAGCGGATCGGGGTCCCCAGTGCCCGCCGCGTGGCCGGGCCGAGATGGCTGCGGGTCCGGGGCGCCCGGCTCCACAACCTGGCGGGGATCGACGCCGACATCCCCCTCGGTACGCTGGTGGCTGTGACCGGGGTCTCGGGCTCCGGAAAGAGCACCCTGGTGCACGACGTCATCTACCGGCAGCTGGAGCAGCGCCTCCGCGGCGGAACCACCGCCAAGCAGCACCTCGGCGAGCCCGTGGGCCAGGTGGAGCGACTGGAAGGAGTCGAGTGGCTGGAAGACGTGGTGCTGGTGGACCAGTCGCCCATCGGGCGGACGCCGCGCTCCAACCCGGTGACCTACGTCAAGGCCTTCGACGAGATCCGGGCCCTCTTTGCCGACCAGCCGTTGGCCCGGGCCCGGGGCTACACGCCGGCGACCTTCTCGTTCAACACCGGTGGCGGGCGGTGCGACCAGTGCGAAGGGGCCGGCCAGATCCAGATCGAGATGGTCTTCCTGGCCGATGTCTTCGTCCCCTGCGAGTCCTGCGGGGGAACCCGGTTCCGTCGCGACGTCCTCGACGTGCGACTCCAGGGCCAGTCGATCCATGACGTGTTGCAGTGGACGGTGGACGAGGCCATCAACCGGTTCCACCACCAGCCCCGGCTGGGGGCCGCGCTCTGGCAGCTGCGCCAGGTGGGCCTCGGCTATCTCCGGCTTGGGCAGCCTGCCACTACCCTCTCGGGCGGCGAAGCTCAGCGGCTCAAGATCGCCCGCGAACTGATTCAGGCCGGCAAACGGTCGGGCCGGAAGCTCTACCTGCTCGACGAACCGACCACCGGTCTCCATCTCGACGACGTCCGGCTCCTGATCGGGGTGCTCGACCGCCTGGTCGACGCCGGGCACACGGTCGTGGTAATCGAGCACCATCTCGACGTGGTCAAGCGGGCCGACTGGGTGATCGACCTTGGCCCCGAGGCGGGTGAAGGGGGAGGTCGCCTGGTGGCCCAGGGGCCGCCAGAGGTGATCGCCGCGACGCCGGGATCGCACACCGGCCGCTACCTGTCCCCGTTGCTCCTCGCCGTCGCCCGATGACCCACCGGCGAGCGGTCCTGATCCTGGTGGGCTGCGCCTTCATCTGGGGCGCGTCCTTCACCCTGAACAAGATGGTTCTGGGATCAGTATCTCCCCTGTTCCTGATGGGCATCCGCTTCGCGTTGGCGGTGGCGATGCTGGCCCCGATCTACCCCCGGACCTCGGCCGCCGACTGGAAGGCGGGCGTTCCCCTCGGGGCCCTCTTCGCCGCCCAGCTCGCCACCTTCATCACCGGCCTGGAGAGCATTCCCTCGAATCGGGCCGCGTTCCTGTTCAGCATCTCGGTACCCCTGGTTCCGGTCATCGTGCTGCTGGTGACCCGGCGGCCGCCAAGCGGCCGCGACCTGCTGGCCGTCGCCCTGGCCGTGGCAGGCACCTGGTGGCTCACCGGCCCCGGGCCCGCCGCCGGCCTCGGCAAGGGCGATGCCCTGATGCTTGCGAGCGCGGCCCTGGGCGCCGGCTACGTGGTGGCTGCCGGGCACTCGGCCCCCCGGCACGATCCCCTGCGGCTGCTGGCCGTCCAGACGGTGGTCATGGCGGCGACAGGGTTTGGCCTGGCGGTGCTGATCGAGCCGCCGCGCCTCGACGCCAGTCCGCTGGTGCTCGCGCTCGTCGCCTTCCTCGCCCTCTCGTCGATTGCCACCTTCGGGGGACAGCTGCTGGGACAGCGGCTCGTCCGCCCCACGGAGGCGGCGCTGATCTTCGCGCTCGAGCCGGTGGTCGCGGCGGGGGCCGGCTACCTGGCGCTGGGGGAGTCGCTCGGGGGCACCCAGTGGCTGGGCGCCGGCCTGATTCTGGCCGCTACCCTCACGGTCAGCGCGCCGGGGCCCCACGGCGCCGTCGAGCCCCCGCGGGGTGAGTCGGCGACATGATCACCTCAGGAGCCCGCTCTCGACCCGGGCCCAGAGTCGATCGAGCAACGCCTCGGTCGTGGAGAGGTGGCCCAGGGCCAGCCGGATGGTGTAGCGTCCTCCAAGCACGGTGTGGGTCAGGAAGAAGTCGCCGTCGCCATTGAGGTGCGCCAGCAGCGCCTCGGTCCGGGCGTCGGCGGCCTCGGCCCGCTCCCCGGGCCGCGGCCGGCACCTGAAGCACACCAGGCCGAACGGCGCCGGTGCCGCCAGCACAAGCCGGGGATCGCCCTCCACCGCCGCCGCGAAGCGACGCCCCAGCCGAACGTGCTCGCGGATCATCGCCCGGAGACCATCGACCCCGTAGCTCCGGATCACGAACCAGAGTTTCAGCGCCCGGAACCGGCGGCCCAGAGGGATGCCCCAATCCCGGTAGTTCACCACCCGGGCGTCGTGACTGGTGCGGAGGTATTCCGGCGAGGTGGCGAACGAGCGAAGCAGGGCGTCCGGATCGCGCACGAAGTAGGCCGAGCAGTCGTGGTTCACCAGCATCCACTTGTGGGGATTCACCACCACGCTGTCGGCGTGCTCGATCCCGTCGAAATACGGCCGAAACTCGGGCACCATGGCGGCCGTGCCGGCGAAGGCGGCGTCGACGTGGAGCCAGAGACCCTCGGACCGGGCCAGGGGGCCGATCGCCACGAGCGGGTCGATCGCGGTGGACGAGGTGGTGCCGACGGTGGCCACCACGGCGGTGGGCAGGAGCCCCGCCCGGCGGTCGGCCGCGATCAGGTCGGCCAGGGCGTCCGGGCGCATCGCGAACGCCTGGTCCGTCGGCACGCTCCGAACCCGGTCGGGCGGGAATCCGGCGAGTCTCGCGCCCTTCCCCACCGACGAATGGGATTCCGGGGAGACGTACACCGTGCCGCGTTCCAGCGCGCCGTTCACCCGGTCGCGGGCGGTGATCAGCGCGACCAGCGTGGCGGTGGAGGCGTAGTCCTGAAGGACTCCGGTGAAGCCCGACGGCAGACCCAGCATCTGGCAGAGCCAGTCCATCACCACCTGTTCCAGCTCGGTCCCGGCGGGCGAGGTCTGCCACGACATGCACTGCGCCCCCAGCGTGGCCGTCAGCATCTCGGCCAGAATCGACGGCGGGCTGGTGTTGGCCGGGAAGTAGGCGAAGAACCCGGGGTGACCCCAGTGCGTCATCGCCGGATACACGATCCGCTCGAAGTCGCTGCGAATCCGCTCGAACGGCTCCGGATGCTCGGGCGGCGACGCCGGGAGCGCCGCCCGCACCGCCCCCGGCTCCACCTGCGGGACGATCCGCTCGCGGCCCACCTGCTCCAGATAGTCGGCCATCCAGTCCACCAGGGCGTGGGCCTCGCGGCGGAACTCGGTCAGGTCCATGGCAAGGGGAGGCTCAGGTTCGGTGCTCGACGCCGCCCTGGAGCCAGCGGTCGAGCTCGGAACGTCGGGCCACTGCGTCGCGGGCGCCTAGGGCGATGGTGTCGAGGATTCGGGCCGGCCGGGTGTAGTCCCAGCGGTTTACCGGCACCGGCTCCGAGGGACACACATACCAGCGGCCGCTCCGGTGCCCCATGGCCGAGGGGGGGTACGGACGGGTGAGCAGCACCAGATGCCGCTCCCACCTGGATGCCCGCTCCGCCACGAACGCCGGGGCGTTGTCCACCACGCCGCCGTCCAGAACGCGCCGGCCCGCCAGACGTCCCACCGGCGTGAACGGGGGAGTGGCCGACGAGGCGAGGACCAGATCCGCGGCGTCTTCCACCGTCGGGCAGTCCCGCAGATCGGCCACCAGCGGCTCGAATCCCAGGCGTCGGCCGGCCCGGGGATGCAGCTTGCCGGGCCAAAGCCACCGCTCCACCGAGTAGGCGGTGATGCCGACCGGCACGGCGAGGGGCACGGGCAGGGCCGCGGGGGGCGCGGCGACCAGGACCTCGACCGGGAACGGCAGGGCCCGGATCCGCTCCAGCCCCCCCTCGGAGAGCGCGAATCGCATGGTGTCGCGGTAGATCGGGTAGTGAGGGGTGGGTCGCTGCCCCCGGAGCAGCCGACCCCACTCGAAGTTGCGGGTGACGTGGGCTCGCCGGCGGAACCAGAACTCGAAGGTCGCGTCGCGCCGGCCCGACAGCAGGATCACCGCGATGCAGGCCCCGGCGCTGCAGGTCGATATGGTGCCGACCCGGGGCGAGAGCGCGGCCCACCAGTGATCCAGCAGGCCCAGCTGGTAGAAGGCCCGATTGCCTCCCCCGGCGAGCGTAACGGCCAGGTCCCGGCCAGCCGCCCGCCCGGCCCCACCATCCGGGTTCCCACCCTCCGTCACCCTGCCCCCCGATCCAGTGCCGTTCGGAATATGGAGGCGCACCGGGCGAATGTCAGTCGCGCTCCGGGGCCAGGCCGAGTTGGGCCAGGACCCGGCCGATGCGGCGCTCGGCCGCCTCGGGGTTCACTGGCTTGAGGATGTAGTCATGGACGCCCAATTCCACCATCCGGACCACCGTCTCCCGGTCGCTGGTGCCCGAGACCGTCACCACGGGGAGCTCCCGGGTGGCCGGGTCCTCCCTGAGCCTCGCGAGCAGGCCCCACCCATCGAGCACCGGCATCGACACATCGAGCAGCAGGAGGTCGGGCCGCTCGGCGGCGATCAGCTCCAGGCCGCTCGCTCCGTCGGTCGCCTCCCGGACGATCGCGCCAAACCGCCGCCGGAGCAGGTGCCCCAGCAGCCGGCGGATCGCCGGGTCGTCGTCGACCACCAGCACCCGGGCCCACGGTCGCGCCGGCCGCGATCCCGCAGTAGACTTCGCGCCCTCGATTTCTGCGGTCATGACCGACCAACTCTTTCTCTGGCGAATCGACGGCGGCCCCGTGGTGGACCGGCTGGAGGCCGCTGAACGGCTCGCCGCCGCCGACCCCGCCCTGGGGCGCATCATCGCGCGGGCCGGCCCCCTTACGCTGGAGCGGCCAGCGGGCGTCACCCCGTTTCAGCACCTGCTCCGGGCCATCGTGGGCCAGCAGCTTTCGGTCCGGGCCGCCAGCACTATTTTCGGCCGGCTCGCCCAACTCTATAGCCCGCGGCCCCTCACGCCCGCCCGGGTGCTCCAGACGCCGGTCTCCCGCCTCCGCGCCGCGGGTCTCTCCGCTCCCAAGGCGGCCTCGGTGATCGACCTCGCCCGCCATGCGGCGGCCCGCCGGCTGCCCGGCGAGGTCGAACTGGCCCGCATGGAGCCCGCGGCGGTGATGGAGGCCCTGACCCGGATCCGCGGGGTCGGGCCCTGGACGGTGCAGATGCTGCTGATCTTCTACCTGGGCCACGCCGACGTGCTCCCCCTGCTCGACCTCGGCATCCGCAAGGGCTTCGCCCGGGTGCTGGGACGGCGCACGCTCCCGGCCGCGCGCACGTTGGAGCGTCACGCCAGGCGGTGGCGGCCCTATCGCTCGATCGCTAGCTGGTATCTTTGGCGCGCACTAGAGTTGCCGCCCGAGTGATCGCCTCGCTGCTTCCCGTCACCGCGATCAGGTCCCCCGCCTGGAGGCGCTCGTCGGCGTCCGGGAAGGCCCGCCGCTCGGCGCCGCGGGCCAGCGCCACGACCGTCGCCCCGGTGAGCCCGCGGATGTTGAGGTCGCCAAGGGTGCAGCCGACCGCCGGGCTCGAGGGATCCACCCGGAGCGGGACCACCGTACCGAGGCCCGGGAGCAGGTTCCGCACCACCTCGAACGACTCGGCGTTGGCCTGCTCGCCCTGACGCGCCAGCACGTGCGCCACCAGTTCGGCGCCGGCGCGCGTGTGGCTGTCGAGGTCCCGCGCGGTCCGCCAGAACGCCACCGCCATCATCGCCAGCACGGCGAACACCACGCCCGGCACGCCATATGGCGGGAGGAACGGCAGGGTCACGGCGACCAGGGGCAACGCCACCAGCACGGTCAGGGCAATCTCCAGGCTGACCACGAGCGCGCGCCGTGGCGCCCGACCCTGATCCACCTTGCCCGGCGCCACCGTCGGGACCACCGACTCGGCCAGCACCCGTGCCAGCCGCCGGATCGCGAGGACCAGACCGAACCCGAACGGGAGCGCGACGGCCGCCCCGAGGCCCAGCACCAGGACCCTCTGCCACGCCAGCGGCAAGGCGACGCCGTCGAGCCACTCCGGCGACCGTCGGTAGAGCACACTGGTCGCCACCAGGAGCGCGGCCACGACCAGGGTGTCCAACAGGAGAAAACGCGCCAGCCGGCGGACCCCCGGCCGGCCCATCTCCCGGCGGCCGCCCAGCGACTCGGTCCACGACCCGTAGAGGGTCACAAAGGTCTGGAGGGGGTGAGGCAGCGCCCGATCCAACCGGAGCGCCGCCGCCTCGCTCCGGCCTGCCAGCAGCGGGGCCACGAACGCCGTCACCAGCGCGGTCGCCACCGCGATCGGATACAGCGGGGCGCTGGAGTTCGCGCTCGTGGCCCCGAGCCCGGCGATGATGAACGAGAACTCGCCGATCTGCGCCATGCTCATCCCGGCCCGCACCGAGGTGCGGACCCCGAACCCGCCGAGGAATGCGCCGAGGGAGACGCCGATGATCTTGCCCGCCACGACCACCACCGCGAACAGCAGCACCAGCGGCCAGGCGGCGAGGGCCCCACGGACATCGAGGAGCATCCCGACGGCGACGAAGAACACCGCGGCAAAGAGATCGCGCACCGGGCGGATCACCTCCCCGACCTGATGACCCACCCCGCCTTCGGCCATCAGCATCCCCGCCACGAAGGCGCCGAGGGCCACGGAGAGCCCCGCGGCCCGGGTGAGAAACGCGGCCAGGAAGGCAAAGCCCAGCGAGGTCAGCAACACCGTTTCGGAGCGATGCCGCCGCACCACGGCCCTGATCGCTGGCGGCACCGCCAGCAGGCCAATGGCCACCATCAACACCAGCACCAGACCGAGCCGGCCGAGTATCCCGGCCACCGACCCGGCCGAGATCTCGGCCCCGAAGGCCATCGTGGTGCTCACCGCCACCAGGGCAATGGCCACCACGTCCTCCATCACGAGGACGCCGAACACCAACTCCCGCAGCCGCCAGTCGGCGGCCTGCTCCTCAAACACCTTGGCAATCACCATGGTGCTCGAGATCGACACGATCCCCGCCGCCAGCACCGCATCCAGCGGGCTCCAGCCGAGCGCCCGTGCCACTACCAGCCCGAGCGAGAACATGCCCGCGATCTCGATGCCGGCGGTGACGGCGATCCTGGGGCCCAGGCGCGCCAGCTTGCCCACGCGGAACTCGAGCCCGACCGAGGTCATCAGCAGGACCACCCCGAGTTCCGCCAGGGTCCGGATCGAGCCCGGATTGGCGACCAGGCGGGGCCCCACATCGGACCCCACCACCACCCCCGCGACCAGATACCCCGCGATCACCGGAAGCCGCAGGCGGCGAAAAACCACGGTCGCCAGGGCGGCCGTGGTCAGGATGATGGCCAGGTCTTGGAGAAACCGGTCGGCGTGCTCGGTCACGGCCCAATTGTACCCGGCGGGTGAAGCCCGCCGCCACCGCACTCCGCCCACCCCACCCGGCCCGCTGTGGGCCGGGCGACCAGGGCCAATTGGCCCTGATGACAGGCAGGGCCGATCGAGTATCTTGCGTCCCATCCGGAGCCCAGATGGAGGCGAACCCATGGCCAGGATCCTGCTGGTCGACGACGACGACCTGAGCCGCTCCACCGTCCATCAGATGCTCGAGCGCGCCGGGCACGAGGTTACCAGCACCGGCAACGGCCGCGAGGGCATCACGATGGTCCAGCAGGCGCCGTTCGAGCTGGTGATCACCGATCTGATCATGCCAGACACCGACGGCCTCGAATTGATTCAGGAACTGAACCGGCTCACGCCCTCGGTCCGGGTCCTCGCGATTTCCGGCGGCGGGCGCGTCAATGCGAACGAGTACCTGACGGTGGCCCGGAAGTTCGGGGCCTCCGCCGTCCTGGCCAAGCCGTTCTCGACCGCCGAGCTTCGCGAGGCGATCGCCCAGGCGCTCGGAGGCTGAGCGGCCCGGACTCCTCCTGCGCTCAGCCGGCGGAGTCCCCGCGCACCTCGAGCATGACCCGCGCATCTGCGGCCCGGGCTCCGTCCGAGTAACAGACCAGCGGGTTCACGTCGAGTTCGGCGATCGCCGGGAACTCCTCCATCAGCCAGGCGACCCGCAGCACGGCGTCCTCAAGGGCCCGGAAGTCGATGGGCGGCATTCCTCGCACGCCGTCAAGGAGCCGCACTCCGCGGAGCGAACGGATCATCCGCGCCACTTCCTCCCGGGACAGCGGCAGCAAGCGGAAGGCCACGTCGCGCAGCACCTCAACCAGCACGCCGCCCAGGCCCACCATGATCAGGGGCCCGAACGCCGGGTCTCGGGTGGCGCCCACGATCGCCTCTCGCCCCGGCAACAGCATCGCCTGAACCAGGATCCCGTCAACGACGGCGCCCGGCGCGGCCTGGGCCACGCGCTCCAGCATCGCCGCGCTCGCCGCTGCCACGGCCGGACCGCCCTCGACCCCGAGCACAACGCCCCCGACGTCGGTCTTGTGGATGATTTCCGGGGCCACGACCTTCAGTGCCACCGGGGTCCCGAGCTGATCCGCCAACGCGCCCGCCTCGCTCGGCGATCGCGCCAACCTGGCGGTCGCCACCGCGATCCCGGCGGCTTCCAGCACCGCCAGGGCCTCGGCCTCGGGCAGCTTGCGGGTACCGGGAGGCAGGGAGGCGAGGATGGTCGCGACCCGCGCCCGGCTCCCCTTGACCTCCCCGAACACCGGTTGGGGACGATCCTGCCAGCCGCGCTGTCGCACCATCGCGCCGAGCGCCCGGGCCGCCGACTCGGGAAACACGTAGGCCGGAATTCCCGCGTGGTGGAGGCCCGCCTTGCCCTGCGGCAGGCCCGCGTAACCCATCAGCACCGCGAGCACCGGCTTGCCGGGCCTCGCGAGGACGGCCTCCGCGATGGCTTCGCTGACATCCTTCTGGCTCACGCCGAGGGGCGGGACAAAGATCGCAAGCACCGCGTCGATGACGGGATCGGCCAGCAGGGCGTCGAGCGCCGCGCGATACCCGGTCGGCGTGGCCGACGCGATCATGTCCAGGGGATTGCGGATCGAGGCGTAGCTCGGAAACAGCGGCCTCAGGCGGTCGACGGTCTCCGGCGAAAGGGATACCACCTCCAGCTCGCGGGTCTCCAGCGCGTCGGCGGCGAGGATTCCGGGCCCTCCGGCGTTGGTCAGGACCGCTGCCCGGTTGGATCGGGGGAGCGGCTGCCCCGAGAAGGCCATGGCGAAGTCGAACAGCTCCTCGACCGTGCCGGCCCGAAGCACTCCCGCCTGCCGGAGCAGGGCCTCGACTGCCACGTCACTGGCCGCGAGCGCGCCGGTATGCGACGAGGCCGCCTGAGCCCCTGCTCGCGAGCGGCCCGACTTGACCGCCACGATCGGCTTCGCCCGAGTGATCCTCGACGCGATCTCCAGAAACCTCCGGGGATTGCCGAAGCTCTCGACGTACATCAGGATCAGGCCAACCGCCGGGTCGTGCTCCCAAGCCTCCAGTAGATCGTTGCCGCTCACGTCGGGCTTGTTGCCCACCGAGACGAACTGGGAGATCCCGATGCCGTACTCGCGGGCATAGTCCAGTACGCTCAGGCCCAACGCCCCGGACTGGGAGACGAAAGCAGCCCGTCCGAACGGAGGGAGGTTCGGGAAGAAGGTGCCATTCATCGAGACCGCCGGGTCGGCGTTGAGCACCCCCATGCAATTCGGCCCCACCATGCGGATCCCGCTCCCGCGGACGATTGCCGTCAGCTCGCGCTCCCGGGCCGCCCCCTCCGGCCCGGTCTCGCCGAAGCCGGCGGAGATGACCACCAGACCCCGCACCCCCCGGTCGGCACACTGCCGGGCAACCTCAAGGACCCGAGCCGCCGGTACCACGACGATGGCCTGATCGACCACCTCGGGAACCGCCGCGATGTCGGGATAGGCGGGCACGCCGCCGATGGCACGGGCGTTCGGATTCACGGGATAGACCGGTCCGCTGAAGCCGCACCGTACCAGACTCGACACGATCTCGAATCCGATGGTTCGAGGCTCGCGCGACGCCCCGATGACGGCGATCGAGCGGGGACGGAGGATGGAGTCGAGCATGGGCTCCTGCCGGCGTCAGAAGGCTGGCCTGGAATGATAGAGCCTCCGACGCCACCACCCCGGCAGAAGCCAGGCGGCTCCGCAGCAGGAGGCGGTGCCCGGAGCCAGGGTCAGCCGGGCGAAAGGCGCTGGAGACCCGCTGGGCCAGACCTCACTGGGCCCGACCTGGGTGAGCAGAACGGCCGATCCTGGGCCGGTCGGTGGAGGGTGTAACTCCCGAGGCAGGACTCGAACCTGCGACCCGCTGATTAACAGTCAGCTGCTCTACCAACTGAGCTACTCGGGAACGGGCGGCAAAAAGGTAGAGCGGGACGGCTGGCGGGGCAAATCCCGGCCCGCCAGAGGGCATCTGCCTGGCGCAACCGGCCGGAATTGCTCCACCGGGCGTGGCGTGTTTGGCGCCTGGCCGTGCGCTGCGTCAAGGTTGGGACGACTGTGCGTTCCCTGGTCACCCCCACCCTGATCCATCAGGAAGACAACGACTTGGGAAGGCGTGATCTTTGGGCAACCGCACACCGTAATAGGTAGTGAGTACTCGCTACATTATCGAACCGATTGGCGGTCCCGGAACCGGACAGAGTGTCTCAGGCCTGCAGCAGTAAACCGTTCCCCAGCAACAGGTTGCACAACAGGCCCACTGCCATCTGACCTCCGGTCTGACTACCTTTGTGCCCATGGCGATGCACCCGCTCTTTGGCCACCAGGAGCGCCGACGGGACCTGTCCCTGGCGCTCCGCGCAGGCCGCCTCCCGCAGGTCATGCTCTTTACCGGGGCCCCGGGTGTCGGCAAGCAGCGACTGGCGCTCTGGCTGGCCCAGCGGCTCCTCTGCTCCGACCCCTCCGGCGACGAGCCCTGCGGCTGCTGTCGGCCGTGCCGCCTGACCCTCGATCTGGCCCATCCCGACCTCCACTGGTTCGTTCCGATCCCCAGGCCCAAGGCGAGCGACCCGGACAAGCAGGTGGAGGAGGTGCGCGACACTCTGGGCGACTTGATGGCGGCGCGGAGGGAGCAGTCCGTCTACCGGCGTCCCGACGGAATGGCCATGCATGGGGTTGGCACCGCCCGGCTCCTCCTCCGCCTTACGACGTTGACCACCGTGGAAGGCGGCCGACGGGTGGTCGTGATCGGAGATGCGGACCGCCTGGTGCCCCAGGAGTCGAGCCCCGAGGCTGCCAACGCGCTGCTCAAGCTGCTGGAGGAGCCGCCGGCCTCGACCGTGATCGTTCTGACGGCGGCGGACCCCGGCCGCGTTCTCCCCACGATCCGTTCCCGGGCGGTCCAGGTGCGAGTGGGTCGCCTCTCGGACGTCGAAATGGAGGCCGCCCTGATGGCCCTCCGACCGGACGACGGCGTTGAGGATCGCAAGCGGCGGATCCGGCAGGCAGGAGGGGCCCTGGGGGTGGCGCTGGAAGACAGCGTCAGCCAGGCACTGGCCGACCAGGTGATCGGCCTGCTGGACGACGCCCGCCGGGGAGGCCCGGAGCGATTCGAGCGGGTACTCCGGCAGGGCCCTTGGGCGGCCCGGGGTGAGTTCACCGCGCTGCTCGACGGCCTCGCGGACGCACTGGGCCAGGCGGCGCGAGCAGCGGCGACCGGGCAGGATCGCGGCGGCGTTCCCGCCCCGATCGCGGGACTCGTCGATCCGGAGCGGGCCCTTCAGGCCCTGGCCCGGGTCGAGTCGGCCCGGGAGGCCGCCCAGGGGAATGTCAATCCGCAGCTGCTGCTCGCGGTGTTGACGGCTGACCTCAAGGAGGCGCTGTGGGCCTGAGCCACGTCGACCCCAGCGGCAAGGCCCGCATGGTGGACGTTTCGGCCAAGCCGCTTACCCGGCGGGAGGCCACGGCGGCCGGCCTGGTGCGAATGACCGCGGAGGCGTTTGCGCAGGTCCGCGACAACGCCCTCGCCAAGGGCGACGTCCTCGGCGCGGCCAGGCTGGCCGGGATTGCCGGCGCGAAGCGGACGGCGGATCTGATTCCCCTCTGCCACCCGCTGCCGCTCGACGGTATCGAGGTGGATCTCGAGCTGGATCCGGGCCTTCCCGGGGTGCGGGTGACGGCCACCGCCCGCGTGGAGGCCCGAACCGGCGTGGAGATGGAGGCCCTTACGGCGGTGTCCGTAGCGTGCCTCGTGGTGTATGACATGGTGAAGGCAGCCGACCGGACCATGCGGATCGAGGACATTCACCTCGTGCGCAAGACCGGCGGCCGGAGCGGCGACTGGGGCGGCTGACCGCCCCCGGTCGCGACTTTTTCAAGAGGAGCTGATGACCCGACGTCTTTCGCAGCGGACCGCACGACGCCGAGCCGATCGTCTCAAACTCGCCCTGGGACGCGGACTGTTGCTCCTGGGGTGGACCCTGGCACTGTTCGCGGGGATCGCGGCGCTGGACGGCCTCCAGGCCGCCGACCCGCTCCCCCCGGGCTCCGATGCCGTCAACCAGGAGATTGCCAGGCTCACCGCCGAGCTGGAGGCGGCCAAGGGCGACGTGGCGCTGAAACAGCTGGAGCTGGATCGACTGAAGCTGGTGGCTCAGTACTCGTCCCTGTACAAGGTCCCCTCCAACGTGGCCGCCAAGATCTACGACGCTGCGCTCGCGGAGGACATCCACCCTTCGCTGGGGTTTCAACTGGTCAAGGTGGAAAGCGGGTTCCGGCCCGCGGCCAGGAGCCCGGCTGGCGCGCTCGGCTATACCCAGGTTCGGCTTCGGACGGCGCGGGAGATCGACTCCACGCTGACGGAGCGCACCCTGCTCGACCCCGAGACCAATCTGCGGATCGGCTTCCGGATCCTCCGCCGCCTCCTTCGGCAATTCGACCACGATCTGGAGCTGGCGCTCCGGGCCTACAACCTTGGACCCACCGGAGCGGTGGAATCCCTCGCGGATACGACCGAGGCTCCCGCCGGCACGGCCTACGCCAAGGCCGTGATGCGAGGAGTGAAGCGGGCGACGGCTCCGAGGGGCAGCTAGGGCTCAGCGCTCGATTAGTCGAAGCGCATGGCCATCGGGGTCCCGGACCACTACCGCCCGACGGAAGCCGAGCGCGCTCTCTGGGGCCGCGGCGACCCCTCGTGATACCAGCGGCACCCCCCACGTAGCCAGCAGGTCGAGGGCCTCGCCCCGGGAGCGGGCGACCAGGGTCGTCTGCCAGTGCACCAGGTCGTTGGCCCGGGCATCGCCGGGATAGGGCCGTCCGTCCCGCGGCGCGAGATACTCCAGGAACTCCAGTCCCGGCCCACCGGGCAGTCGTAGCCCGGTGATCAGGAGACTGGCGCCCTCCACGTTGTTGAGCCGGGCCTGCTCGAGTCCGTAATTCCGGCTCTGGCCCACCACCGCAAACCCCAGGAGATCGCGATAGAACCGGAGGCTGGCCTCGGTGTCCCCGACCACGATCGCCGTGTGGTCGATGCCGAGGAACAGGTCCTCGCCCGGTCGCTGCCAGCGGGCGTCGCCCTTGCCGGGGGGGAACCAGATCACCTCGAGATGGTGTCCGTCCGGGTCGCGGAAATAGAAGGCCCGAATGTCGCCCGCGTTGGGGTTGGCGGCCGGGAGCTGCTGGGGCCCGGTGGACGCGTGGCGAACCCGGTGCTCTCGCAGGTGCCGGTACGCCCTCTCCATGTCGCGGACCACGATCGCCACGTGTTGAAACCAGCGGTCGTTGCTCCGGGTATCCGCCGGGTACGGCCGGCCTTCCGGAGCCAGGTACTGGGTCAGCTCCAGTCGTTCGGTCCCGAGACGAAGCTGTGCGATCCGGAGCCGGACGCCGAAGACCCCGGTGAGCCGCTCGTAGTCCTCGCCGGTCACTTCCAGCTCGCGCTCCACCTCGAAGCCGAGCACTCGGGTGTAGAACTGCACCGACCGATCCAGATCGCCCACGGTGAAGCCGACGTCGGCCACGGCCGCGAGCGCGACCGCCTGGTTGGCCGGGCCCCGCTGCCCGGCCATTTTTATGTCCGGCCGCCCATCGCCATCAG
>CAZFSA010000114.1:0-15375 GCA_964521535.1 uncultured Gemmatimonas sp. | reverse complement strand
GGTGGAGGCGCCGGCCAGCAGGGCCACGCCGCCGTGCAGCGCCAGCGCCCCGGCCGCGACGGGCACGCCATTTTCCAGGGCCAGCAGCGAGACCCCGTCCTCCCGGTCCACCGCCACCGGCGCCAGCTTGCCGAGGTAGTCGAGCACGCCCGGAAAATCGCTCCAGCCCCGCACCGTCACGTCGACCCAGGTTGGACCATCCTCGGGCGTGATCGGCCGGACCTCGATCGACGGGTTCGCGTCGGCCGCCGGCTCCGGCGCGCCACCTGCGAGCGGCGTCGAGGCGAGCGGGCGGTAGAGCACGCTGGTGAACTCCACCGGCCGGTACCCCCGGCGCCCCAGCAGGTCGGCGGTGGCCTGGCCGGCGAGCGGGCTCACCTCGTGGAACACTGGCGCCCCGCGTTCGGTGAAGAATCGCTCCAGGCGTTCCAGATCGGCCTCGGTCGGCTCGGCAAAGAGCCCGAAGCCGAAGCTCTGGGTGGTGGGCGACTGGACCCCGTCGAACATCGCATAGGCGCCGGCCACGTCGATCCAGGTGGCGCCGGAATCCGGATAGGCGCGGGCCCACGCCTCCACGAACCGGGCGTTGGCGTGGGCTTCGGCCCGCTCCAGGCGTCGGGCCAGCGCCAGGTCGGCGAACATCAGCTGGTGGCGCCGAAGTGCTTCGCGATCCACTCGATCCACCGCCGCCGGACGTCGCGCTGGTGGACCGGGTCGGGCGGGAAGTGCCCGCCCGTGGGATAGGCGATGAACTGGACCGGCACCCCGTTGTCCTTGAGGGCGTGATACAGCTTGTAGGACTGGGTCACGGTCACCCTCGGGTCGCCGGTGGTGGACAGGATCAGGGTCGGGGTCCGGATCCGGTGGGCGTACGCCATGGGCGACTGCCGCCAGTAGTTGGCTGCATTGTCGTTGAGCCAGGGCGAGCCGCCCAGCCCGAACCCGGCCCAGACGTTCATGTCGGCCAGGTTGTACCAGTCGAACCAGTCGGTGACGGCCGCGCCGGCCACCGCGGCCTTCCACCCCGGGTAATGCGCGGTGAGCCAGGCCGTCATGTAGCCCCCGTACGACCAGCCCGAGACCGCGATCCGCTCCTCGTCCACCAGGCCCCGCGCCCGAAGCGCCGCGATGCCCGACATGACGTCGCGGCCCGGCCCGTCGCCGGCATCGTTCACCACCGCGCTCTGGAACCGGGCGCCCATGTTGTCGGAGCCGCGATAGTTGGGGCTGAAGACAATCCACCCCTGCGCCGCGAAGAGCTGGTTGACGATCGACCAGCCCTCGGCGGAGGTGCCCATCGGACCGCCGTGAATGTTGAGCACCAGGGGATACTTCCGTCCCGCCACGTAGTCGGGCGGCAGGGTGAGCACGCCGTTCTGAGTGAACCCGTCGGGGCCGTCCCAGGTCACGGTCTCCACCGCGCCCAGGGCCCGACCGGCCAGCTCGCGGTTCAGGTTCGTCAGGCGCCGGGGCGCGGCGCTGGCCGAGGCCGCGTGGTACACCTCCGGCGGCCGAAGGGGCTCGCGTCCCACGAACACCAGCGCGCCCGAGGCGTTGGTGTGCAACTCGCCCGGATCGATGGCGCCCCAATCCAGCCGGCGCGGCCCGCCGCCCAGCGGCTGCACCCAGGCCCGGTACCGGGTCAAGTCCGCCGCCGTCACCACCAGGCCTCGCCCGTCGGGCAGCCAGCGGAGCCCATTGATGTTGCGGTCGAGGGCCGGCGTGGCCTCGCGGGTCTGCCCGCCATCGATCGGCACCAGGAACACGCCGCCCGGATGAAAGCCGATCTCGGCCCCGCGGCTCGCCACGAAGGCCACGGTCCGCCCGTCGGGCGACACCGCAGCCCCACGCTGGAACCCGCGGAGATCGGTCAAGGTCCGTTCCGCACCAGTCTCCAGGTCCCGGACCACCAGGGTGGCGTTGATCGCCTCGCCGGAATGGGGCCGTGGCTGGACGGCGAGCACCACCCGGCGGCCGTCCGGGGCCCAGCTCACCGCCGTGACGCTCCGGGCGCCGGAGGTAACCCGGGTCGGCTCACCCCCCGCGACGGCCACGGTCCAGAGGTGGCTGGGCAGGCTCGCCGCCTGGTCCAGATACATGTTGTCGCCGACCTCGAACGACCGGTTGTGCCGCTCTTCGCCCGTTCGCTCGGCGGGCGGGTCTTCGGTGAGGAATGCCAGGACGGCCCCGTCGGGCCGCCAGGCGAAGGCGCCGACCCCGCGCCTGGTATCGGTGAGCCGCCGGGCCTCGCCCCCCGCCACCGGCAGCAGATAGAGCTGGGCCGGGCTCTCCGCCTCCCGGTCCAGGAACGCGAGCCACGCCCCGTCCGGCGACCATTCGGCCTGACCCACGTTGCGCCGCCCCGGGGTCAGCTCCCGCACCGCGCCGTCCGAGACCCCCACCAGGTGGAGCGAGCGTTCGAACCGGTTCTCGCCGTAATTGGTCCGGGTCACCACGAACGCCACCTGTCGCCCGTCGGGCGAGAGCCGCGGCACCGACACCCCCACCTCTCGCCCGAGATCGTCCAGTTCGAGGCGCCGGGCCTGCGCCTCCCCCATCGAGGGCAGGCCCAGCGCAACCAGCAGTGCGAGCCGCGCGGTGCGCATCATCGGTGTCCTTTCCGCGTCGCCCCCCTGGCCAGGCGATCAGTTGATGGTGACGTACCGCTCCAGCCGCGCGACCTCGTTCTTGTCGACGTACTTGCCGATCTCGCGCCGGAACTGCTCGATCGCGCGGTACGGCCGGTATTCCTTGAACTCGTGCAGCATCCGGCGGCCCACGCCCGGGATGCTGAGGATGTCCTCGTCGCTCGCGGTGTTGAGGTCGATCGGCACGAACACGTACCCCTCCAGCCGGGCCAGCTCCTTGGCGTCGACGTACTTCCCGATCTCGCGGCGGAACTGGGCCAGGGCCTTGTAGGGCCGGTACTCCTCGAACTCGTGCAGCATCCGGTTCCCGACCCCGGGAATCAGGAGGATCTCCTCCTTGGAGGCGGTATTGAGGTTGAGGTGGACGAACATGGTGCGGTAGAGCTCGGTCCGCTGTTCCTTGCTGAGCGAGGCCGCCAGCAGCGAATCGAGCGGCAGCATGCTGAGGAAGGGCCGCTTCGCGATGATCGCCTTGGCGAGGGTCGGGTTGAGGTGGGGCAGCGCCGCCAGCTCCTGCTCGGTGGCCAGGTTGGGGTCCACCATGCCGGGCTGTCGCCCGACCTGGGCCGCTGCCGGCGCGGCGACCGTCAGCGCGGCGAGCAGGGTCATGGCGGACAGGGATCGCGTGGTCATCGGGTTACTCCGTCTTGAGAGAAGTTGACTGAGCGCGCGAGGCGAGACCATAGGTCGACGCCAGCCCGAGCAGGCCCAGGAGCACCATGGCGCCTGGCGCCAGCGCGGGGGTGGCGCCGGTCATCGACTCGGCGAAGAGCGCGAGGCCCTTGAGGTTGGGGGTCATCTCCAGCTCGAACTCGGCATTGCCCTGGTAGTGGAGCACCGTGCCGACCAGCCCGCTCGCGGCCACGAGGACCATGACCCCCCGGAAGGCGCGGGTGGCGGTGACCCCGGGCCGGAGCGCCCGCCAGCCGGCGGCAATCAGCCCCAGGCCGATCAGCACCAGCGGGACCACCTGCCAGGCGTCCTCGAAGTGGCCGAGGAGAAGGAGCTCGGTCCCGGTGCCGACGAAGCCCAGCACCAGGAGGACGAGGAGGAGGCGGCGGAGCCGCGGGAGCGAGGCCGAATCCGGGATGCCCATGGACCGGCAATAATACGCAGGCCGCGAGGCTCCCGTTACCGGGCGGGCTACCTGGCGGCGCCGGTATTAGCTTTCGGGCGACGGGTGCAACCAGGAGAGAGAGACGCCCATGTCGAAGCAGGACGATGCCCGGATTGCCAAACTGATCAAGCAGGCCGCCGCAAAGGTGGCGCCCCCCAAGGACCGGTCCAAGCAGTACGACGCCACGCTCAAGACCAAGCCGCCGGAGGAGGACCTGGACACGCGCCGGTTGTTCAAGGAGATGAAGAAGCGGGAGTTCTGAACCGGACGCTATCCCCGCCCCGCGTCGCGGTCGAGAAGCTGCCTGAGGCCGATCAGGTGCATGAACCCGATCGCGAGGGCCGCCACCGACAGCCAGAGCTCGCGGTACCGCACCGCCTGGTAGTCGGGGATGACCCGGCCCAGCTCGATCGCGAGCCAGGCCCCGCGTGCCAGGAAGGCTACCGTGGCCAGGGCCAGCACCGGCTTGAGCAGGGGGAGCCGGCGCAGGTAGCCGGCGCCGGACAGGGCATACCCGCCAGCCACAACCCCGAGCACCGCCAGCGTGCCAGCGATCAGGCCGGGGATGTCAGAGCCGGCCACGGCCAGGTCGTGGAGGAACTCCACCCCGAAAAACGAGTACGCCGGGGCCCCGACCAGCAGGGTCACGGCCAGCGCCGCCGCGATGACCAGGTCGGCCACCCCGGCCCAGAGCAGCGAGCGGATTGGCGGCCGGGTCCGGTCGCGCCGGCCGCTCTCGTTTCGGTTGGTGCCAGACGAGCCGTTCAAGAGGACCCTCCGAGGGCCCTGGGGTCCGACAAGTGTCTGCTATCCCAACGAGTTCAGCAACCCCCCGTTGCGCGAGCGCCCGGCCTCGGGGTCGGGTCGAGTCGGGACCTGGTGGCGGTTGCCCGCACGACATGACTAGATTAGTCACATGATTCGGACCACTTCGGTGTCGACGCTCAAGGCCCGGCTGAGCGCCTATCTCGAGATCGTGCGCCGGGGCGACGAGGTCCTGGTGACCGACCGGGGCCGGCCGATCGCGCGACTCATCCCGGTGGCGGGCGCCGCCTCGACCGAGGGCCGGCGTGAGGAGCTGCTCCGCACCGGCCGGCTCCGCGCTCCCCGGGCGCCGCTCGCACGGGATTTCTGGACCCGGAAGCGGCCCGACGATCCCAAGGGCCGGGGGCTCGCAGCCCTGCTGGCCGAGCGGGAGGCAGGCTGGTGAGGTTCTGGGACGCGTCCGCGCTGGTTCCCCTGATCCTGCGGGAGCCGCGCAGCGCGGAGGCGCGCCGCCTGCTGGAACAGGACGACGGCCTGGTGGTGTGGTGGGGGAGCGTGGTCGAGTGCGCCTCGGCCATCAGCCGGTTGCATCGGGACGGCCATCTCACCGCGGCGGGCGCGCGCGAGGCCCGTTCCCTGCTCGAGGCGCTCCGCCAGAGCTGGTTCGAGGTCCAGCCGGGAGATGCCCTGCGGGAGCAGGCCCTTCGCCTGCTCCGGGTGCACCAGCTCCGGGCCGCCGACGCGCTCCAGTTGGCGGCCGCGCTGGAGTGGGCTGGCACGCCGCCGGAGGGAGCGCTGGTGACGTTCGATGACCGATTGCGTCAGGCGGCGTCGCGTGAGGGATTTGAAGCGTGAGGCGACGCCGGCACCCCACCGTTCGTCGATCCGGCGCGCATTCCGGAAAGGGTCGAGGATGCTTTGATGACCGAACGGCAGTCTACTTTCGCAGGATCCGCTCCATGGGCCTGCCCCTGGCCAACTCATCCACCAGCTTGTCCAGATAGCGGATCTTCCGCATCAGCGGATGCTCGATCTCCTCGATCCGAACGCCACAGATGACACCGGTGATCTTGCTGGCATTGGGATGGAGCGCTGGCGCCTCGGCGAAGAACGTCTCGAAGTCCTTCTTCTGCCTGATCTGCGAGGCCAGCGCCTCCGGGGTGTAACCGGTCAGCCAGCAGATGACTTCGTCCACTTCCTGCCTGGTGCGCCCCTTCTTCTCGGCCTTCCGGACGTAGTGGGGGTAGACGCCCGCGAACGACATCTTGAAGACCCGGTGCTGATCCATCGCTTCCTCGGAGGACTGGTGAACGCTGCGAGGCCCATCTGCTCGTTGAGGCTTGGCCGCTGCCCGGGCCATCCGACGACCTTCAACCCGGGGGCCGGCGCCGGCCAAATCCTGTCGCTTGCTCGAACGCGTGCCCCAACTGGAGCACCCCGAGATCGTCCTGCCGCCGCCCCACGATCTGGAGCCCGACCGGCAGCCCGTCCTGCGTGAATCCCGCCGGTACCGAGAGCGCCGGCGCCTCCAGCGCCGAAATCAGGTAGCAGGACTTCATCCAGTCCAGGTAGCTCGCCATCCGGGTCCCGGCGATCTCCCCCGGATACTCGACCTCGACCGGAAAGGGCGGGACCTGGACCGTGGGCAGCACGAAGAACTGATACCGCTCCATGAAGGCCCGGACCCGGTGGAAGAGCCGGGTCCGAAGCACTTCGGCCCGGGCCAGATCGCGGCCGGTGAGGCGGAGGCCCTGCTCCACGTTCCAGACCACCGTGTCCTTGAGCCGGTCGCGATCCCGGGCCAGGAAGCGCTCCAGCCGGAGCGCCATATACCAGGCCCGCAGGATGGTGAACACCTCGTCCGCGCCGGCCAGGCCGGGCTCGGCGTCTTCCACCACGCATCCCAGGGCTTCGAAGGTAGCGCGCTGGCCGGCCACCACGCGGAGGACTTCCCGGTCGAACGGGAGTCCCAGGTCGTGCACCCAGGCCACGCGGACTCCGCGGAAGTCGCGATCCAGCGGCGTGGCGAACACGGTGCCGGGGTCGGGCAGGCAGATCGGCGCGCGGGCATCAGGGCCGGCGAGCGCCGAGAGCAGAAGCGCCGCGTCGGCCACGGTGCGGGCCATCGGGCCGTCCACGGCCAGCGTGAACCAGGCCGCCTCCACCGGCCAGGCGGGCACCCGGCCGGCCGAGGGGCGGAAGCCCACCACGTTGCAGAAGCTGGCCGGATTCCGGAGCGAACCGCCCAGGTCGCTGCCGTCGGCGATCGGCACCATCCCCGCGGCCAGCGCGGCCGCGGCACCGCCGCTGCTGCCGCCCGGCGTCAGACGCGGGTCGTAGGGATTCCGGGTGGCGCCGAAGACCGCGTTGAAGGTCTGCGAACCGGCCCCGAACTCGGGGGTGTTGGTCTTGCCCAGCGCGACGGCGCCGGCCGCGCGGAGTCGCTCCACCAGCAGCGAGTCGCGGGTGGGAACGTGATCCCGGAAGAGGAGCGACCCGTAGGTGGTGCGCATCCCCGCCGTGTCCTGGAGATCCTTGTGGGCCACCGGCAGGCCGTGGAGCGGGCCCGGGGCCTCGCCCCGCTCCAGCCGACGGTCGGCGGCGCGGGCCCGGTCCATCGCCCCTTCGGCGTCGAGGGTGACGATGGCGTTGAGGCCGGAGTTCGTCTCGGCGATGCGCTGGAGATGGGCCTCCATCACCTCGCGCGCCCGGACCTCGCCCCGCCGGAGGAGCGCGGCGAGGCGGGTGGCGGGGAGAAAACAAAGCTCGGCGGCGTCCACCGGGCCCCCGGCGGCTACGGCATCTGCCCCCGGTACTTCTCGAACCAGCCGTACAGGGTGGTGAGCTTGGAGGCCGCGTGGCTGGGACGGCGGCGGATCCCGTGGGGCTCTTCCGGCACCCGGACCAGCACCGCGTCCACCCCGAGCATCTTGAGGGCCTTGTAGTACTGCTCCGACTCCGACATCGGGGTCCGCCAGTCCTCGTCCCCGGTCATGATCAGGGTCGGGGTCCTGACGTTCTTCACCACCGAGAGGAGCGAGCGCTTCTCGTAGTTCTCCCGGTGATCCCAGGGAAAGCCCGGGAACCAGTTGTTCACCGACGAGGGCGCCATGTCGGCGGTGAGGGAGAAGCTCTCCCAGTTGATGACCGGATAGAAGGCCAGCGCCGCCCGGTAGCGGGTGGTGTGGCCGATGGTCCAGGCGGTGAGCACCCCGCCGCCGCTCCCGCCGGTGACGAAGAGGTTGTTCGGATCCACGTATCCCCGGGCGATCACCGCGTCCACCCCGGCGTCCAGGTCGTAGAAATCGTCGCCGGGGTAGGCGTGATGGATCAGGTTGCCGAACTCCTCGCCGTAGCTGGTGCTGCCGCGCGGGTTGGTGTAGAGCACCACGTAGCCCGCGGCCGCCATCAGCTGCTTCTCCTCGTCGAACCGGTCGCCGTAGTTGGCGAAGGGTCCGCCGTGGATCTCCAGGATCAGGGGATACCTGCGGGCCGGATCGAAGCCCGGCGGCTTGATGATCCAGCCGTGGATCCGGCGGCCGTCCTTGGACGAGGGGTACCAGATCTCCTCCACCTGGCCCAGGGTCCGGGAGGCGAGGAGGCCGGCATTGAGTGCCGTGAGGATCCGCGGCGCCGTGCCGCTGGCGCCGGTCACCGGTCGCACCACGGCCACCTGCGACGGCACCTCCGGCCGGGTGTAGGTGAACGCGATGGCCCCGTCCCGGCCCACGGAGTAGCTGCCTCCGCCGTACCCCGAGCCGTTGGTGCCGATATCCCGGGCCACCATCCGGTATGACCCGTCGAGCGCGACCAGCGCCACTTTGGTGTTGCCCTGCTCGTCGTACTGGACGTAGATGCCCCGCCCGTCCGCGGCCCACACCGGGTTCCCGACGCTCACGTCCATCCGCCCCGAGACCACCCGCTTGCCGGACCCGTCGCGGTTCATCAGGTAGAGCAGGGTGTTCTGGTAGCCCTGCTTCCGGTCGTCATAGCCGGTGTAGGCGATCAGCCGCCCGTCGGGCGAGACGGCCGGGCTCTGGTCGGGCCCGAACCGGTCGGTGAGTCGCCGCATGGCGCCCGTGGCCACGGCGAAGGCGAAGAGATCGGTCTCCCGGGCGTTCCACTCGGGGTTCTCGCCTCGCCGCGCGGGCAGGATCAGCTCGGCCCCGTCGGGCGTCCAGGCGAGCGACCCGCCGCCCCAGGGGTTGCCGCCGTGGTGGTACTCGCCGCTCGTGATCTGCCGGGGCGTGCCGCCCTCGGCGGGCACCACGAAGGCGTGCATGAAGCCGGTGGGCACCTCGCCCGCGCCGTCGAACCGGAAGACCAGCTTGTCGGTGTATTTGGGCGGCGGGGCCCAGGTAGCGCCGGGCGGCGGCGCCAGCGGCTGACCCACCACCAGCGGCGGCCGGGGCACCAGCTTGAGGAACGCGAGCTGCCGCCCGTCCGGCGACCAGGCGATGGTGCCGGGCGGCTCGGTGACGTTGGTGACCGCGTGGGTCACGTCGCCGTCCATCCAGCGGACGTAGATCTGGGCACTGCCGCTCCGGTTGGAAACGTAGGCCAGCCGCTTGCCGTCGGGAGACCAGCGGGGCGAGTTGTCGCCGTACTTGCCGGTGGTGAGCGGGCGGTGCTCGGAGCCGTCGGCCCTGACCAGCCAGAGGTTGCTGTACCGGCGGTCGGTCACCACGTCGGCCCAGTGGCGGACGTACACGACCCACTGGCCGTCGGGCGAGATCTGGGGATCGGCGGCGTACTCCAGCTGGAAGACGTCGGCGGGGGTGAGACGGTCGGACTGGGCCGCGGGCTGGCCAACGGCGGGCGCGCGAGCCACGACCAGGGCGGCGGCAGCCAGGAGGAATGTGCGACGGCGCATGAGGCAACTCCGGCGGGGAGACGAGGACAGCGGCTCCGGTGGGGCGATCTGCCCAGGTGATGTTACGGCGGTCATCGGGCGATCACAAGAAGGCCTGGGGTCTGGGTCGCGCCAGCACGTCCGCCCGCGTAGCTTTGAATGGAGTGTCACCGGTGTCCACGGGCAGCGGTGTCGCCTCATCCCAGAATCGTCCATGAAACCGACCGATCTCGCATGACCCTCGCCCCGGGCACCCGCATCGGTCCGTTCGAGGTTGTCGCGCTGCTTGGGGCCGGCGGCATGGGCGAGGTCTACCGCGCCGCGGACCCCCGGCTGGGGCGCCACGTGGCAGTCAAGGTGCTGCCGCAGGGGGTCGACGCCGAGCCGGACCGGGTCGCCCGCTTCCAGCGCGAGGCCCGGCTGCTCGCGTCGCTCAACCATCCCAACATCGCTACCATCCACGGGATCGAGGACCTCGGCGGCTCCACCGCGATCGTGATGGAGTTGGTGGAGGGGCCGTCGCTCGCGGATCTCATTGCGCGCGGGTCGCTCGATCTGGAGACCAGTGCCCGGATCGCCAGCCAGATTGCCGATGGGCTGATCAGCGCCCATGCGCGCGGCATCGTCCACCGCGACCTCAAGCCCGAGAACGTCCGAATCACGCTGGACGATCGGGTCAAGATCCTGGATCTCGGGCTGGCCAAGATCCTGGCGCCCGATGCGAATGCGGCGCCCGGTCAGGCGGACCGGAACAGCGCAGGGTCGCTCGGCATGGGGACCCGGGAGGGCGTGATCCTCGGGACCGCGGGGTACATGTCGCCCGAGCAGGCGGTCGGGGAGGCGGTCGACGCGCGAACCGACGTCTGGGCCTTCGGCGCCGTTCTGTTCGAGATGCTGAGCGGACGGCGCGCCTTCCCCGGGCGGACGTTCGCCGAGGCCCTCGGCGCCGTGCTGCGCGGCGCGGTCCAGTGGGAGGCGCTTCCGGCCGCAGTCCCGCGCGAGGTCCGGGCGCTCCTCGAGCACTGCCTCGAATGCGAGCCTGCCCACCGCCTGGGGGATTTGGGACCAGCCCGCGACCTGCTCCGCTCCCTTCCCGGCCGGACCCCTGCCGAGGCGAGGCCCGAACGACCCGACACGAAGTCAATCGTCGTGCTGCCGTTTGCCAACCTGAGCCCCGACCCGGACACCGAGTACTTCAGCGACGGACTCACCGACGAGATCATCACCGATCTCTCGCGGGTGCGCGCCCTCCGGGTGATCTCCCGGTCCTCGGCGATGCGGTTCAAGGGTGGGACGCGCGACCTCGCTGCCGTCGGCCGGGACCTGTCGTGCCGGTACGTGCTGGAAGGCTCGGTGCGACGGGCCTCGAGCAGCCTGCGGATCACGGCGCGGCTCGTGGACGTGGCCAGCGATGCCCAGCTCTGGGCCGAGAAGTACGGGGGGACGCTGGACGACGTGTTCGACATCCAGGAGCGGGTATCCCGGTCGATCGTGGACGCGCTGGAGATCCGGCTCACCCCTCAGGAGGCCGAGCAGATCGCTGAACGGCCGATCGCGGACGTCCGCGCCCACGAGTGCTACCTGCGGGCGCGGAACGAGATCTGGAGCTTCCTGCCGGGCAGCCTCGACCGGGCCACCAGTCACCTCGAGACCGCGCTCCGGCTGGTCGGCGACAACGCCCTGATCTATCAGGGACTCGGTGAGGCCTACTACCAGCGGGTCAACATCGGGGTCGCGATTGGCCGGGAGGAGGAATGCCTCCGCCGGGCCGAGAGGTGCGTGGATCGGATCTTTGCGCTGGAGCCCGACTCGCCTCGCGGGCATTTCGTCCGGGCGAATGTCGAGCTGGCGCGGGGCGACGTCCACGCCTGCGCCCGGAGCCTGCGGCGTGTGCTGCGGGCGGTCCCGACGGAGGTTTCGGCGCTGTTCCTGTACGTCCACGTGCTCGGGTGGCTGGTGGGCAAGCCCGAAGCGGCGGTGGCGCCCGCGTCCCGGCTGGCATCGATCGACCCTCTCAGCGCGCCCGCCCTCCTGGTGCGCGCCATGGTGCCGCTCTTCGCCGGCCGGTTTGAGGAGGCGGTGGATGCCACGCAAAGGCTGTTCGCCCTCGATCCGGTCACTCCTGTCTGGCGCGGCAACCACGTCATGGCCCTCGCCTACAACCAGCAGCTCGACGAGGCTGAGGCGCTGACCGCCGGCCTGGTGGCCGAGCCCGATTCCGACATCGGCACCTGGTGGACGGGGCTCTTTCGGGCCGCCTGGCGCCGCGACCGCCGGGAGGTGGTGCGCCTCGCCGAGGGCCCTTATCGGCAGGTCGCCGCGTGGGATGCGGAGGTCCCGTGGGCGCTGGCGAGCGCCCATGCGGCCGTCGGGCTCAAGGACGAGGCGCTGCGGTGGCTCGACCTGGCGATCGAGCGCGGGATGATCAACTACCCCTTCCTCTCCGAGCACGATCGGTTTCTGGACGATCTCCGCGGTGAGGCGCGCTTCGACGACGTGCTGGCGCGGGCGAGGCACGAGTGGGAACGGTTCGAGGTCGAGGACCTGGCCGGAACCTGACGCCGCGCCGCCCGGGAGGCTGGCACGATGCCGCGCGCCACCATCTGTTTCCCTGCACTTCTCCTCCTCGCCTGCGGGCGAGCCGCGGCGCCCACGGTGGCGGTCCGCGACAGCGCCGGCGTCGAGATCGTGGAGTCGACGCCGCCCGATGCCGGACCCGGCCGCTGGATTATCGACTCGATTCCGGCCTTCGACATCGGCGCCAGCCAGGACGACCCCCACCAGCAACTGGTCCGCCCGGCCGATCCGGTGCGGCTGCCTGACGGCCGGATCGCCGTGGGCGACAACGGCAGCTACGAGATCCGGTTCTTCGACGCCACCGGCCGGTGGGTGCGGAGCCTGGGCCGCCAGGGGAGCGGCCCGGGCGAGTTCACCGACCTCCGGAACGTCTGGCTGGGCCCGGGCGACACGCTGTTCGCCTACCAGGGACGGACCGGCCAGGTGAGCGTGCTGGATCCCGAGGGCCGGTTCGTCCGAACGTTCCGGCCTGACTTCGGGGGCGAGAATCGGTTCCTGATCGTGCTCGGGCCGTTCGCCAGCGGGCACTGGCTGGTGAACGGAACGGCGTTCACCATGCCGACGGTCTCGGGCCGGCACCGCAGCGAGCTGACGCTGTACCGGTTCTCGGCCGAGGGTCGCAAGGTCGATTCGCTGACCACGCTCCCGGCCGCGGAGTCGCTGGTGGAGGTGGTGGAACAGGGTTACAGCATCCGGCTGCTTCCGTATGCGCGCTCCGCGGTGGTCGTGGTGAGCGGCGACCGCGCCTTCGCCGGGCCAACCGAGCGGGTGGATCTCCAGGTGTACCGGGAGGGCGCGGGCCTGGTACGCGTGGTCCGGCTCGCCCTCCCGCCCCGCCCGCTCACGCCGGCGCTCCGCGACGCTGCCATCGCCCGGCTGCTCGAGCCCATGTCACGCCGGCCCGCGGACGAGGTCGATCAGGTCCGGAGGCGTTTCGAAGGAGTCGATTACCCCGAGCATCTCCCTGCAATCGACCGCTTGACCGCGGCCGAGAACGGCGACCTCTGGTTCCGGATCTACCCCGCGCATCCGGACGATCCGACCCGGTTCGCGGTGACCGACTCGGCGGGCCGCTGGCGGGCGTGGGCGGACGGGCCGCCGCGGTTCAGCCCGTCGTGGATCGGGGCGGACCAGGCGGTCGGGCTCTGGCTGGACGGGGACGAGGTCCCGCACGTGCGGGGGTATCGGATCCGGCGGTGACCGCTCGGCCGGGCGGCGTCCTTCATCCTCCCTTCATTCGGAGCTCCGTAGTTTCGCGATGCCTCGCAGAACCTGAGGCCATCACGACCCTCCGGAGGCCCCGGTGGCATCCACTCACGTGCTGGTTCACGATCCCCGGCGCGCCGCCCTCTGGTCGGTCGCCCGCTGGACCGCGCTGGCCACCGTGCCGGCGCTCCTGGCCTGGATGATCCTGGCGCCCGAGGCCGCGCTCACCGCGCTCTGGTATGTCGCCATTCCCGTCCTGCCGGCCACCTTCTTCGTCAATACGATCCTCTGGCGCGGCGTCTGTCCGCTGGCCACACTCAACGAATGGGGCAATCGGCTCGGCCGGCCTCAGGCGCCCTCGGCCCGGACCGTCGCGGTCCTGAGCGTGGCGGGCCTGATCCTGTTCCACCTGATGGTCCCGGCCCGCCGCTTCCTGTTCAACGAGCACGGCCCCGCCCTGGCCGCCACGGTGGCGGCGGTGGGGGTCCTGGCGCTGGTCCTGGGGGCGTTGTTCGCGGTTCGGTCGGCCTTCTGCAACGCGCTCTGCCCGGTGCTGCCGGTGGAACTGCTGTACGGCCAGGCCCCGCTGGTGCGGATGACCCGGGGCCGCTGCGAGACCTGCACCACCTGCACCCCGCGGGGCTGCCTGGACCTGGCACAGGGACGGGCCTTCACCCAGGTGATCGGCCCTTCGCGGCGGAGCGCCGCCTGGCTTGCCCGCCCTTATGGGATCTTCATCGCGGCGCTGCCGGGCTTCATCGTGGGGTACAGCCTGCTGGGCAACGGTCCGCTCGCCACCGCGCCCGCAGTCTACGCCACCACGCTCGGCTGGTCGCTGGCGAGCGTGGCGGTGGTGACGGGATTGGTGCTGACCCTCCGACTCGACACCCGAGTGGCGTATCCGCTCCTGGCCGGGGCAGCCGGGCTCCTCTACTACTGGTTCGCGGGGCCGACCATGGCGCGGGAGCTTGGGGCGGGCGAGCTGCTGAGCCTGGCGGTCCGTGGGGTGGGCATGGGTGTCGTGGCCCTGTGGCTGGTGCGGGCCCTCGCCACCCGAAGCAGTCGGCCGGGACCGGCGGAGTATGGGCCCGCTACCGGGAGCTGACTGGAGACCCTGGCGCGGGGCCGCAGGAATCGCTACGTTACACTTGACGATGCGTCCCTTCGCGCTGCTGCTCCTGCTGCTGCAGACCCCGCCTGCGATCCAGACGGCCCAGGCCGACTCCGCACGGCACGGTCGAAGCGAGTGTGCCCAGGAACCGGGGCCAGCCGATCCCGCGTCCGACCACCAGGACCATGATCCCGGCGTACCCTGCCGGGCCTGCAATGCGCCGGCGTGTCCGGCGCGGCGCGATTGCGCCTCGTCGGGGACCGCGCTGTTGGCTGTCGGCGTGGCCCTGACCGACGGCAGCGTCCCACGGGCAACGATCGTCCTGCTGTCGCCGACCTCGCCCACCGCGCCAGTCGAAAAGCCGTTCCACCCTCCCCGAGCCTGACCCCTCCAGAGCCGTAGTGTGCCCGCGTCCGGGATCGTGCCGGCCGGGCTGACCGTACGCACGCGCGACCCCGGTCGCGCGGGAGAGGCCGATGCTCATCACCACCTGGTCTGTGCTGGCCGCGCTGCTCGGGGCGCCGGCCGCGGTTGACACCTTCCGACTCGCCGAGGCCGTGGCCCTGGCCCGTGCCGCCAACCCAATGTTGGCCGCAGCGCGTCTCCAGGCGGAGGCCGCCAGCGAGCGGATCACCCCGGCGGGAACGCTCCCCGACCCCCGGCTCGACCTCGCCCTGATGAACCGGATGATCGGGGACCTGGGCTCCACCATGGACCCGATGACCATGAACCAGGTCCAGGTTTCCCAGATGTTGCCGTGGCCGGGGAAGCTGGCGGCGGGCCGCGAGCGGGCCCGCCGCCTGGCCGCCGCGGCCAGCCACGACGCCGATGAAACGGAGCGGATGCTGGAGCGGCGGCACTACGACCTGGCGTATGCGGATCGGGCCGTGCGCATCATGGAGACCTCCCGCGAGCTCCTCCGCAACTATCTGACGGTGTCGCAGACCATGTACGCCGTCGGCGACGCGCTCCAGCAGGACGTGCTGCTCGCGCAGGTGGCGGTGGCCCGGATGACCGAGGACATCGCGGTGATGCTGGCCGAGCGGCGCGGTCTCGCGGCGCGGCTCAACGCCCTGCTCGGCCGGGCGGCGACGGAGCC
>CAZFSA010000113.1:0-15378 GCA_964521535.1 uncultured Gemmatimonas sp. | reverse complement strand
TAGCTCAATCGGTAGAGCACCGGACTTTTAATCCGTAGGTTCTGGGTTCGAGTCCCAGCGCCCTCACTGCCCACCAATCGGCCAACGCCCCGCGCCCCGGGAGCGTAGTTCGAGAAGCCGGCGCTCGGGGCCGGTCCGGTAACCGCCAGCACAGGAGTGTTCGTCATGCGCCGCTCTCACACCGGCCGGGTGTTCCCTGGCCGCCTTCTCCCGGGCGCCCGACCGTCGCGGGGCGCGATCGCTGGGCTGCTCGCGGCCTCGGTGCTGACCACGCCGGGCGGGGTGCACGGCCGTCAACTGGTGCAGGTGGTGCAGGAGCGGGTCGACCTCGGGGCAGCGCAACGGATCCGGGAGGAGGGGCTTACGCGGTCGCGGGTCGACTCGATTGCCTTTCACCTGACCGAGGTGGTCGGGCCGCGCCTGACCAATTCGCCCGGAAACCGCCGCGCCCTGGATTGGGCGGCGGCGCAGTTTCGCGCCTGGGGTCTCGCGAATGCCGGCGTGCAACCGTGGGATTCGGCATTTGGCCGCGGATGGGAGCAGGTCTCGTACTCCGGCCGGATCATCGAACCCTATCCGGTGCAGCTCAATGCGACACCGCAGGCCTGGAGTGGCAGCACCCGCGGAACGATCATCTGCCATGCGGTGGTCCTGGAGGTGAAGGATTCGACCGATCTGGCTCGGTACGCGGGCCGGCTGCGTGGGGCGTGCGTCCTCCGGGGCGACCCGGGGGCCGGTGGCCCCGAGTTCCAGGCCCCCGCGCGGCGCACGCCGGCCGAGGAGCTGCTGGCACCGGCCCCGGCGGCCGCAGGCGGCGGTCCGAGTCCCGAGCAGATGGCCCGGTTCCGGGAGGCGGCGCGGATCGGCGCCCTGACCGGCAACTTCCTCCGGACCCAGGGCGTGGCCGCCTATCTCCAGCCGTCGGTCTGGAGTTACGGGATTCTCCGCACCGGCGGGCATCCGGACGGCCGCCTGGCGCGCGACAGCATCTACAACCCGACTCCGGCATTGGTCGTTTCGAAGGAGCAATATGGGCTGATCCACCGGCTGGTGACGCGCGGGACGCCCGTAAAGCTCGAGCTCAACGTCCAGAACCGGTTCGTGGACGATGACCGGCGGGGCGCGAATGTGCTCGGCGAGATCCCCGGCACCGACCGCGCCGACGAGGTGGTGATGCTCGGCGCCCATCTCGACAGCTGGCACTCGGGCGCCGGCGCGACCGACAACGCCGCCGGCTCGAGCGTGATGATGGAAGCGATCAGGATTCTCAAGGCCTCGGGCCTTCCGCTCCGGCGGACCGTGCGGATCGGGCTCTGGAGCGGGGAAGAGCAGGGGCTGCTCGGCTCCAGGGCCTGGGTGCGGATGCACCGCGAACAGTGGCCCAGGATCTCGGCCTACGTGAACCTCGACAACGGTACGGGCAGAATCCGGGGAATCTGGAACCAGAGCAACGCGGCCGCGACCCCGATCTTTGAGCAGATGCTGTTTCCGTTCCGCGACCTGGGGGTTGTGGCCGTCCGCCACGGGAACACCGGTGGGACCGACCACCTGGCCTTCGATGCCGTCGGGATTCCGGGCTTCAACTTCATCCAGGACCCGATCGAATACTCGATCCGGACCCACCACTCCAACGCGGATACCTTCGATCACCTCTTACTGGAGGACCTGAAGCAGGCCGCCACCGTGGTGGCCTGGACCGTGTATCACCTCGCCAATCGCGACGAGATGATGCCCCGGAAGCCAGCCCCGACACCGTGAGCCGGGGCTAGCCCAGCGCGGCGAGCATCTCGGAAGCGGTCTGCCACCGGTCCCCGGGCCGCTTGGCCATTGCCCGCCTGACAGTGGCGGCCAGAGACTCGGGCACGCCGGGAACCAGAGTTCTGAGGTCGGGGACCGGCGCTGTCTGGTGGAGCTGCAGGACCCGGACCTCGTTGGGGTGGTGGTACGGCGGTCGGGAGGCGAGGCACTCGAACAGCACGCACCCGACAGAATAGAGGTCGCTCCGGGGGTCGGGCTCATCGGTGGCCATGATCTGTTCCGGACTCATGTAGTGTGAGGTCCCGACCGCGACGCCGCTCCTGGTCAGGCGGTCGGTGCCCGACAGGGCCATCGCCCGGGCGATGCCGAAGTCCAGCAGGTAGGCGCCGTCCCGTCCGATGATGATGTTGTCGGGCTTCACATCCCGATGCACGATGCCGATGCCATGGGCATGGTCGAGGGCGCCCAGCAGGTCCCGTCCGATCCGAAGGACGTCGCTGCTGGCGAGCCGGCCGTGGTGCTGGAGCACGGTCTTGAGCGGTCGGCCTTCGATGAAGGGCATGACGTAGTACACCAGCCAGTCCTTCTCTCCCGAATCCAGCAGGGCGCCGATCCTCGGGTGGTCCAGCCGCCGGACGATCTGGATTTCCCGGAGAAACCGCTCGGCGGTGACCGTGACGCTCAGTTCGGGCCGGAGGATCTTCAGGGCGACCGGACGGCCGTCGGGTGCCGTCGCGCGAAACACCACCGCAGCTCCCCCGCGGCCGATCTCGGCCTCGACCTGGTAGCGATCACCCAGGGCGGCTCGGACCAGCGGCAGGAGTTCGCGGGGCATGGCGCTCGGTCACGTGGCACGGGGCACGACGAAGAATTCGAGCACCCCGCCGGCTGGCGCGATCGCCGGGGTTCGGATCGCCAGCACGCCACTCTTGGCGAATCGGACAGCCAGTCGGGTCCGGGAGCCGGTGAGGAGGAGCGAAGCCAGCTCGCCAAGCCAGGGCTCGTGGCCCACCAGGGCAACAATCTCGTCCGCCGGTCGGGGGCCGACCGCGGCGCCGAGGGCTTCAAGGTCGGGCTCCGCGGCCAGCGCCGGGCAGGGGATCCGCTCGGTCTTCGGCAAACCGGACTCCCGCGCCAGGATCCCGGCGGTCTGCCAGGCCCTCTTCCAAGGGCTGGCGAAGATCGCGGCGGGTGAAAGCCCCCGCTTCCGGAGGCGACGGCTGATGCGTTCCTGCACCCGACGACCCCGTGGTACCAGTGGCCGGAGGGTATCGTCGGGATAGCGGGTGGAATCCCGATCAGCGGCGAGGGCGTGGCGCACCAGAAGCAGGAGCATGCCGGTGTTCCTTTCGGGGGGCCTGGTGGGCGTAGCATACCGGGTTTGCCGCGGGCGGGCCAGCCATGGTCCGGCGCTTGCAGATGCAGGTCGTGACCGGCAGGACGGTGCCCCGCGGGAGGAAAGAGAAAGGGGACTTGCCGGCTCACGGCGGCAGGGTCTGCCGCCAGACGGGCCAGGGGCCTGCTTCCGGCGGCCTGACCGGCCCGCCAGGGCTCCCGGGCAGGAGGCCCGAGACTCGAGAAGGAGTCGGGGGAATGATGACGACGCTGGCCCGGCGGAGGGTCGCGTGGGCCAACCGCAACGTGGTCTGGGAGGCGGTGGCGCTGGCCGAAGCCGGCGATCCCTGGCCGCGGAACGCGGTGTGGAGTTACCAGCTCGACGGCCTCACCTACTTCGGTTTCCCCTTCGACCCGGGAGAGTCCGGCGTCACCACCTACGAACGGGCGCTCAACTGGCTCAATCGCCACCACCTCCTGGTCCGGCGGGAGCACCTCGATCGGGAGGCCGTGGCCGTGCGCTGAACCCGGCGGCGGGTTAGCTTACCCGGCATCCGCGAGGTACCCCGACCACAACCACCCCGAGGTGCCGGGATGGCCACGATCTGGATTGACGGCGCCTGGGTGGACCGGGCCGCCGCCAGGATTTCGGTGTTCGATCATGGTCTCCTGTATGGAGACGGCGTGTTTGAGGGGATTCGCGCGTACAACGGCCGGGTCTTCCGCTTGGCGGAACATCTCGATCGTCTGTACGACTCGGCCCGGGCGATCGCGCTGGCCGTGCCGGAGTCCCGGGAGCGCCTCGGCGCGATCATCGAAGAGGGGGTGACCGCCTCCGGGCTCCGGGATGCGTACATCCGGCCGATCGTCACTCGTGGGGACGGCGACCTGGGGATCGATCCGCGGAAGTGCGCCCGGGCCTCGCTGATCGTCATCGTCGACTCGATCGCGATGTGGTCCCCGGAGAAGTACGAAAAGGGCCTGGCCGTCATTACGGCGGGTACGCCGATTCCCCACCGGGAGTCGCTGTCACCGCGGGTGAAGTCGCTCAACTACCTGCCCCACGTGCTGGCCAAGCTCGAGGCCAACAACGCCGGCGCCGACGATGCCCTGATGCTCGATCCCGGCGGGCACGTCTGCGAGGGCACCGGGATGAATCTCTTCGCCGTCAAGCATGGCGGTCTGCGAACCCCGCCCCCCTACGCCGGCATCCTGCTGGGCATCACGCGCGGGGTCATCTTCGAGCTGGCTCGCGAAGCCGGGCATCCGGCGCGCGAGGAGATGCTCAATCGCTACGACCTCTATACCGCGGACGAGGTGTTCCTTTGCGGGACTGGGGCCGAAGTGGCGCCGATCCGGATGATCGACGGTCGGCTGATCGGAGATGGAAAGCCGGGTCCTGTGACCAGGGACCTGATGCGCCGGTTCCGGGCCCTGACCCGTGGGGACTAGGCTCACCGGGTCGGGCTGCGGGGCCTCCTTGCCCGGGTGGGACCCACTTTCCATATTGCCGAGGCGGTGGGAGGGCCGTTCCATGGCGTGGCGTGTGCTCGACATCGGTAGCGAGGTCTGGAACGTCTCCTACGCGGCGGAGCGCCGGGCCAACTCCGAGCAATGGGGGCTGGTGCTGTCGTTCCGGTCCGGTGGCCCATCGCCGAGGCGCTTCTGGGCTCCCTACCCGATCCACGCGTCCTCGAAGGCCGCGATCTACACCCAGGCCGAGACCATCTCCGACCAGGAACTTGCCTCCGTGCTGACCGAGCACTTGGCCCGCCAATGACCATGCTTCAGATTCCCGTGCAGGATCTCCGGCGCGTCGCCCGGTCACTCCAGGATCTCCGGGGAGAACGGATCGACGACTGCGTCATGCGGTCGGATCTGCGCCAGCTCAAGGTGGAGCTGCATGGCGGGCGAATGCTGGTGATCGGCATCGAGGCCGACGACCAGGGCCGTCCCCACCTCGCCGTCGACGTCGTCGGGCCGATCGACGACGGTAGCCGTCAGCTCGAGGTAGGTCTCGACCCGAGGATCGACTAGACCGGTGGAGGCGCGCGGCCGGCTGCGCTTCGCAGACTTCCGGTTGACCCGGACGGCCACCGGCCAGTGCCACGCCCGGGTGGCCCTCACCTGGCCGGGCTCGCCGCCGTTCGTCGGCGAGAACGCGGGGCTGGCATCGCAGGCAGGCGAGTTGCGCTGCGCCGCCTTGGCCTGCCTGGCGGCGATCGGGCAGGCGATTCCCGACGCCGGGCTGGAGCTGGTCGGTGTCAAGGCCGTCCGGGCCTTCGACGCCACGGTGGTCATCGCGTCTCTGGCGACGCAGGCGCGCCTCGACGGCCCCAGGGTGGTGGGATCCTGTCTGGTGCAGGAGGATGCACCCCGGGGAGCGGCCCTGGCCGTGCTGAATGCCACCAACCGGATCCTGGTCGGACGGCCGGTTGGCCGGGTGCCGCCGGCCTGAGAGGCAAGGCCGCGCAACGTTTTGCCCGGTTTGGGCATCCCGTGGATCGTAGTTTGCAGTTCCTCGCCCGGGTCGGTCCGGAGCCGGGGTGGGCGGTCAGGGTGGTGGAGCGAGGGTCCGTTCGGGGTTCCGGGGGCCGCGAGCCCGCCGGGTGCCTCGAGAGCCAGTAACCACCAGTGACCATGTGGCCTATGACCCGCTGGCTTCTTCTTGCTGTGACCGGCCTGACGGTGAGTTGCCTGCCCGCGGCGCCAACCGGCGCTCCCGCGCCGGAGCCCAGCGCAGCTCCCCCCCTGGTGGCCCGTCCGGTCGGCGGTGCCAGGCCGCCTGCCGCCCCGATCGCGGATCCTGATTCCGTCCTGGGCGCCGTCGATTCAGCGGTGGTCGAGCGCCTGGCCGCCGATTCGGCCCGCGACGCCTCGGTGCTCGAGCGGCTTCACGACATCGAGCCCCCGACAGCGCTCGGTGACGGAGAATTCGATCTCGCATCCGCCTTCGACATCAACGTGGCCCGGTACGCCGAGCACCCCCGGGTTCGTTACTACCTGGGCTTCTTTCAAGGGCCGATCCGCGAGCGGATGGCCATCTGGCTCGGGCGGCTTCCGCGGTACGAGCCGATGATCCGTGCGGCGCTGGCCGAGCACAACCTCCCCGGGGACCTGGTGTATCTGGGCCTGATCGAATCCGGCTACTCGAACACGGCCGTGAGCCGGGCCCGCGCGGTCGGCATGTGGCAGTTCATGCGGGCCACCGGCCGGGAGTACGGCCTCCGGATCGACGGGTGGGTCGACGAGCGACGCGACCCAATTCGGGCCACGCGGGCCGCGGCCCGCTATCTCGCGGACCTGACCGCCATGCTGGGATCGCACTACCTGGCTGCGGCGGCCTATAACGGAGGGCCGGGACGGGTCATGCGCGGTCTCCAGCGCCTGGGCGACGGTCCGGCGCCGGACGAGGACGAGGCGACCGACAGCCATGTGGACGACCAGTTCTTCCGCCTGTCCGACACCAGGCACCTGAAGCGGGAGACCAAGGACTACGTCCCCAAGCTGATCGCCGCCGCGATGATCGCCAAGCAGCCGGAGAAGTACGGCTTCGAGCCGGTTCCCGACGTGGCGCCCTTCGCGGTGGACTCGGTTCCCGTCACCGAGCCGACCAGCCTGGAGGCGGTGGCGCGGGCCTCCGGTGTGCCCCTGGAAGAAATCCTTCAGCTCAATCCGCACTTCCTCCGCCGGGTAACGCCGCCGGGGCCGCTCGCCTGGGTCCGCGTTCCCCCGGGCCTCGGGGTGGCGGCGGCCGAAGCGCTTGCCAACCTCCCCCGCGAGGAGCGGCTGGCAGCGCAGGACCACGTGGTCCGGCCCGGGGAAACGGTGGCGAGCATTGCCCGGCGGTACGGTGTCGGCGCGACGGCCCTGTCGGAGTTCAATGGCGGGGTGACGACCCGGGACCTCAAGGCGGGGGCCACGCTCCGGATTCCCGGTCCCCGCGCGGTGGCGGCGATCGCGGCCGCCGGGGCCGCCGCCCGGACCGGTACGGGGCAGCGATCGACCACCGGTATTCACGTAGTGCGGCGCGGCGAGACCCTTGGAGGGATCGCCCGGATGTATCGCGTGACCGTGGCACAGCTCAAGGCGTGGAATGGCCTCGGATCCTCCAACCTGATCCGGGCCGGCCAGCGTCTGCGGGTGCGCGGCGCGGCGGGCCCGTCCGGGCGGGTCGCCGCCGGGGGAATCACCCATCTGGTGCAACCGGGCGAGACCCTGTCCGCCCTGGCCCGCCGGTACGGGGTGACCGTGGCGGCCATCATGGAGGCGAACGGCCTCCGGTCGGCCAGCGACCTCAAGGCCGGGGCGCGGCTGCTGATCCCGTCCTGAGGTCGCCGCGCCGGTTCGGGAACCGGATCGCGGTCCGGCGCGTTCGGGAAACGGCAGCGGTTCACGCCGTCCTGATCCGGAACTCCTCGCGACCGATGACTCCCCTGGTCTCCGACGTCACTCACTTCCGGGCCTGCGAGGTCGAGTCGGACACCGCCATTCCGCCGCGGTGTGCGGTGGAACGCGCCCGGGTGGTGGCGGTCCTGGCCCGGTGGAGCCGGACGAGCGGCGGGCCGGCCACCGGAGGGGGCGAGGCAGCGCCCCGGGAGGCCTCGCGAGCATGACCGGCTCGGGACCGGTGTCGACGCCCACGACGGAGCCGCAACGCAGTCAGTTCGAGGCCCTGCTGCTGCCCCTGTTCGACCGTGCCTACGCGACGGCCCTTCGACTCACGCGGGAGCCAGCCGACGCCGAGGATCTGGTCCAGGAGGCGGTGCTTCTGGCGTGGCGGGGGTTCTCGTCCTTCGAGCCGGGCAGCAACTTCAAGGCCTGGTTTCTCCGGATTCTGACCAACTGTTTCTACAGCAGGTACCGGAAGCGAAAGCGGGAGGGCACGCCGGTGGAGCTGGAAGATACGCCGGAACTGTATCTCTACTGTCAGACCGCTGCCGCAGGCGTGCACGCGCAGGTGGAGGACCCGGCCACCGCCTTCATGGACCGGGTCGACGCGGAGCTGGTGGTCCAGGCGCTCGATGCGTTGCCGGAGGAGTACCGGGTGGTCGCCACGCTCTACTTCCTGCAGGACCTGGCCTACCAGGAGATCGCGACGGTCCTCGGGGTGCCCGTTGGCACGGTACGCTCCCGGCTGCACCGCGGACGGCGGTTGCTGCAGCGCGCACTCTGGACCATCGCCGAAGATCGGGGGATCACGGCGTCACTCCTCCGGGGAGACACTCCATGACCGAACCGGCAAGGAGCTTCACCTGCGAGGACGTCTTCCGGCGCCTGGACGACTTTCTCGATCGGGAATTGAGCGCGGAGGAGATGGACCTGGTGCAGGCCCATCTGGATGCCTGTGCCCAGTGTGCCAGCGAGCACCGCTTCGAGCGACGACTGGTGGACGACGTGCGAAGCAAGCTTCAGCGAATCCGGGTGCCCGAGGCCCTGCTCGCCCGGATCAGGCGGTCGATCGCCGAGGAGTAGGGCCCCGGGAACTTTCCCCCGCCTCCAGACGTTCCGCACGCGTCTCCGGTTGTGGCAGGCACGACGCGTGGATCACCTGCAGCTGACGGCTGAAGGGCGGCGACTCGCCGCCACGGGCTCGGCCGCTCCCTGGAAGCTCTGGGGCCCGTACCTCGCCGAGCGTCAATGGGGAACGGTCCGGGAGGACTACAGCGCGAGCGGGGCCGCCTGGGAGTACTTCCCCCACGACCACGCCCGAAGCCGGGCGTACCGCTGGGGAGAAGACGGCCTGGGAGGCCTCTGCGACGAGGGACAACGGCTGTGCCTCGCGGTGGCGCTCTGGAACGAGCGCGACTCGATCCTCAAGGAACGTCTGTTCGGACTGACCAACAGTCAGGGCAACCACGGGGAGGACGTCAAGGAACTCTACTGGTTTCTGGACGCCACGCCCACGCACTCGTATCTGCGGATGCTGTACAAGTATCCGCAGGCGGCGTTTCCCTATGCGGAACTGGAGGAGGAGAACCGCCGGCGGGGCATCGGGGCACCCGAGTATGAGCTTCTCGATACGGGGCTCTTCGACGAAGACCGGTACTTCGACGTCACCATCGAATACGCCAAGGCCGCAGCCGATGACGTGCTGCTCCGGATCACGGTGGTGAATCGGGGGCCGGAGCCGGCGCCGGTGCACGTGCTGCCCCACCTCTGGTTCCGAAACACCTGGGCCTGGCAGCCTGGCGCCTCGCGCCCGATGCTCCGCGAGGCGGGCGAAGGCCTGATCGAGGCCAGCCACGCCGAGCTCGGTCGCTACTACCTGAGCAGCCAGCCGGGAGCCGAGCTCCTGTTCACCGACAACGAGACCAACGCGGCCCGTCTCTGGGGCGTCGAGGCCGGCCCGGCCTTCGCCAAGGACGGGTTCCACGAGCTCGTCGTCCGCGGGCGGCCGGACGCGGTTAACCCCGGGCGGCGCGGCACCAAGGCGGCGGCCTGGTACCGCGCGGTCGTACCCGCAGGCCGCCAGTTCGTGGTACGGGCCCGGCTGGCCCGCGAACTCCGGCGCGACGGCCCGGATGGCTTCGATCGGATCGTCGCGGAACGCCGGAGCGAGGCGGATGAATTCTACGCGGCCCTGCAGACGGGGGTCGAGGATCCTGATGCCCGGGCCGTGCAGCGACAGGCCTTCGCGGGCCTGATCTGGAGCAAGCAGTTCTACCATGTGGACGTGCCCCGCTGGCTCGACGGCGACCCGGGACACCCGCCGCCGCCGGCCGGGCGCCGACGCGGCCGCAACCACGAATGGGCTCACCTCAACAACGCCGACATCGTGTCGATGCCGGATACCTGGGAGTACCCCTGGTACGCCGCCTGGGATCTCGCCTTTCACACGATTCCGCTCGCGCTGATCGATCCGGAGTTCGCCAAGCATCAGCTGGTGCTCCTGACCCGCGAGTGGTACATGCACCCGAACGGACAGCTCCCCGCCTACGAGTGGGCGTTCGGCGACGTCAATCCGCCGGTCCATGCCTGGGCGGCGTGGCGGGTGTTTCAGATCGACCGGAAGCGCCGGGGCGGCAGGGGCGATCTGGCGTTTCTGGAGCGGGTCTTCCACAAGCTGATGCTGAACTTCACCTGGTGGGTCAACCGCAAGGATGCCCGGGGCCGCAATGTCTTTCAGGGCGGCTTCCTGGGCCTCGACAACATCGGCGTCTTCGACCGGAGCGCGCCACTGCCGACCGGGGGATACATCGACCAGGCCGACGGAACGGCCTGGATGGCCATGTACTCGCTCAACCTGATGCGGATCGCGCTGGAGCTGGCTCGTCACAACCGGGTCTACGAGGATATCGCCACCAAGTTCTTCGAACACTTCCTCCACATCGCGGAGGCCATGACCAACCTGGGGGGGAACGGGGTTGGCCTCTGGGATCCCGAGGACCGGTTCTACTACGACGTGCTCAACACCGGCGACGACCGGCTGATCCCGCTCAAGGTCAGGTCAATGGTCGGTCTGATCCCGTTGTTCGCGGTCGAGACCATCGATCAGGAGCTGCTCGACGCCCTGCCGGAGTTCAAGGCCCGCCTGGAATGGTACCTGGATTACCGACCGGAGCTGGCCGCCCTGGTTGGCCGTTGGAATGTCCCCGGCTGCGGCGAGCGCCGCCTGCTCTCGCTGGTGCCGGGCGACCGGATCCAGCCCATTCTCGAGCGCCTGCTCGACGAGACCGAGTTTCTCTCGGACTACGGGGTGCGGGCGCTGTCGCGCTATCACCGGGACCATCCCTATGTCTTCCGGGTCGGGGAGCACGAGCTGGTGGTCCGCTACCAGCCGGGCGAATCCGATTCGGGGCTCTTCGGCGGCAACTCGAATTGGCGGGGGCCGATCTGGATGCCGGTCAACTACCTGCTGATCGAGTCGCTGCAGAAGTTCCATCATTACTACAACGATTCACTGATGATCGAATGCCCGACGGGCTCGGGACGGTACCTGACCCTGGACGAGGTCGCCGAGGAACTGACTCGTCGCCTGATTGCCATCTTCCGGCGGGACGAGACCGGGCGGCGCCCCGTGCTGGCCTGTCACCCCAAGCTTCACGGTGACCGTCACTTCCGGGATCTGGTGTTGTTTCACGAGTACTTCCACGGCGACTCGGGACGGGGAGTCGGCGCGTCACACCAGACCGGGTGGACCGGTCTGATCGCCAAACTGCTCATGCCCCGCGCGGTGGGTCGGGCCCGGCATCGCCAGCACCAGACCCGCCCGACCCCGCGGGTCTCATCCGAAACCGAGGCCTTCGTATGACCACGACCATGCCGACCGTGCCCCACATCCACGCCGCCCCGGCCCGGCCGATCCCGCGCCTGCTCGAGGGACAGAAGGCCCTGGTCACCGGGGCCAGTTCCGGCATCGGGAAGGAGGTTGCCATGGCCCTGGCCGCGGCCGGCGCCGACGTCTGTGTCAACTACCCGGTCGAGGCTGAGATGAACCGGGCCGAGGCGGAGGTCGAGGCGATCCTGGCGCATGGCGGGCGCGCGTTCGCACACCAGTGCGATGTCTCGAAGGAGGCTGAAGTCGCCGCCATGTTCGACCGGATTCGGCGGGAGATGGAGACGGTCGACATCCTCGTGGCCAATGCCGGGATTCAGCGCGACGCCCCGTTCCACGAGATGACGCTGGCGCAGTGGAACCGGGTGCTGGAGGTGAATCTGACCGGCCAGTTTCTCTGCTGCCGCGAGGCGGTCCGCGAGTTCCGGCGGCGAGGACCGCGGCCCGGAGTGTCCCGGGCCCTGGGAAAGATCCTCTGCATGAGCTCGGTGCACGAGGTGATCCCGTGGGCGGGGCACGTCAACTATGCGGCGTCGAAGGGCGGGGTCATGCTCATGATGAAGAGCCTGGCCCAGGAAGTGGCCCCGGAGCGGATCCGGGTGCTGAGCATCGCGCCCGGGGCGGTTCGCACCCCGATCAATCGCGAGGCATGGGAAACGCCCCAGGCCTACGCCTCGCTGATGCGATTGATCCCGGCAAAGCGGATCGGGGAAACCGAGGACGTTGCCCGGGCCGCCGTATGGCTCGCCTCCGACGAGGCCGACTATGTGACGGGGACCACGCTGTTCGTCGACGGCGGGATGACCCTCTATCCCGGCTTCGAAGCCGGGGGCTGAGCGCTCGCCAGGAGGTCGGCCGGCAGGCGGTCGGCGACGTGCTCCAGGGTGGCCGGATCGAAGGCGCAGGGGCCAGCGATGGAGAGGAACTCCAGACCCCGGGCCCGGCCGAGCGTGGGGCAGAGGCCGAAGACGGTCTTGCCCACCACGGCCTCGCCGAGGTCGGCGTTGGTGAAGTCGACCTCCCGGCAGAAGGCGAAGGAGAGGTCTGCCCGCGTCAGCGCCGCGCCGGAGAGGCGGGAGGCGGACAGTACCGCGCCCGCCAGCGTCGCACCCAGGAACGACGCGCCGGAGAAGTCCGCCTGGGCCAGATAGGCCTCGCTCAGGTCGGCGCCGGACAAATCGAGGTTGGGGAGCACCACGGCGACGAGATGCGCTCGGGCCAGGATCGCATCCCGAAGCGACCCGCCGGCCTGGCTGGCGGCGAATTTGAACGAGGCCCGGGTCAGGTCCGCACCGTCGAGGAGCGTCGCGCTCAGGTTTGCACCCAGGAGCCGGGCGTCGACCAGGGTCGCGCGCCGGAGCGACGCCCGGGTCAGGTTGGCGGCGCAGGCGTCGGCGCCGGTAAGGTCCGCGCCCTCCAGCACCGCCCCCGTGAGGTCGGCGGCGGCCAGGTCGGCGCCGACCAGCCGAGTCCCGGTGAGATCAAGGCCGCGGAGGTCGCCATAGCGAAGAGCCACACCGCCCAGGTCTGCGCCGGCCAGCGAAGCGGTAGCGGCCTGAAGCAGGACAGCGCCGGTTTCCCGATGTCGGATCTGGATCAACCGGACCGCTTCCTGGAGTACGAAGCCCCGATTGTATCGCTGACCCTCCCCGTCGACAAGGGCGGGAACCTCACACCCGCCGCCGACGTTGCCGCGGTGACGGTCCCATGCGACGACGCACCGACGGCGGGTGATGGATGGTTCAGGACGGCTACTTCAGTTGCGAGGAGTTCCTCCACCGCCTGCCCGGGTTCCTCGACGGGGAACACCACCCGGCGGACGAGGCCCTGCTCCGGGATCACCTCGTCTGGTGCGAGCGCTGCCTTCGAAAATACCGGTTCGAGCGGACGCTGATCGACGTCCTCCGCCAACGGTTGTCGTCGGTCGAGGTGCCGGCCGGGCTCCAGGACCGGGTGGCAGCGGTGCTGGCGCTGACCACCCCGATCCTTCCCGGGGAGTTGCCATGACCCATATCGCGGTACCCGGTCGCCGGCCCGTGCCGGACCTCGATGCGGAGTGGCTGGAGCCCGACGGCCTGGGAGGCTTCGCCTCCGGGACAGTGTCCGGCGTTCGCCGTCGCCGGTACCACGGGCTGCTGACCGTGGCCCGGACACCTCCCACCGGGCGCGTGATGCTGGTAGCGGGATTCGATGCCTGGCTTGAGCGCGCGCCCGATGGGCCCGCCGGGATCGAGTTCCTCACGGGCCAGCGGTACCACCCGGATGTGACCAGTCGGTCGTCGGAGCATCTCGAGGACTTCCGATCGGATCCCTGGCCCACCTGGATCTTTCGTCTGGCCGGGGGCCTGGCGATCGAGCAGGAGCTCCTCGTTGCCGATGGCCGCCCGATGGCGGTGTTGCGGTGGCGGCTTCGCGAACCGTCGCCGGGGGTGCGGCTCCGGTTGCGGCCGTTTCTCACCGGCCGCGACCTCCATGCACTCGAGCGCGAGGATCGAGGTGCCGATCTTGCGGCCCTCGTGGTCCCCGGCGGTGTCAGCTGGCGGCTTCGTCCCGGCCAGCCGGCCGTCGAGTGTCTGCACGATGGGGAATATCATCACGACCCGGTCTGGTATCGCGGGTTTCAGCTGGACGAGGAACGGGCTCGGGGTTTCGACCACCTTGAGGACGCCGCGGCGCCGGGGGTCCTGACGTGGGATCTCTCCACCGGTCGCCCCGCCCACTGGATCGTGGCTGCCGAGGGCACCCTCGCCCCGGAGGCGGATCCGCCCACCGCCAGCGGGTTGGCACGAATGGTGATCGACCGGGAGCGCGCTCGCCGGGCGCGCCTCGGGGGTCGCCTGGAGCGCGCCGCTGCCGCGTACCTGGTGCGACGCGGCTCCGGCCGGACGATTATCGCGGGCTACCCGTGGTTCACCGACTGGGGCCGGGACACCTTCATCGCGGTGCGCGGCCTCTGTCTCGCCACCGGCCGTCTCGACGACGCGCGCTCGATCCTGGTGCAGTGGGCCGGGGAGGTGTCGGAGGGCATGTTGCCTAACCGGTTCGCCGACGACGGCGATGCCCCCGAATTCAACTCGGTGGACGCCTCCCTCTGGTACGTCGTGGCGGTGCATGAGTACCTCGCGACGGCCACGCGTGCCAGGGCCAGGGTCTCCGCGGCCGACCGGCGCGCGCTTGCTCGGGCGGTGCAGGAGATCCTCGAGGGGTACTCGGTGGGGACCCGCTACGGGATTCGTGGGGATGCCGACGGACTGCTGGCCTGCGGGGTCCCGGGCCAGCAGCTCACCTGGATGGACGCGCGAATCGGCGACCGGGTGGTGACTCCCCGGATCGGCAAGCCCGTGGAGGTCCAGGCCCTGTGGATCAATGCGCTCCGGATCGGTGCCGGGTTCGACCGCCGCTGGGCAGCGCGTGCGGAGGAAGCCGCGGCAGCCTTCGCGCGTCGATTCTGGAACGATTTCGGGGGGATGCTGTACGACGTGGTCGACGTGGATCACGTTCCGGGTACGGTCGACGCCTCGATCCGACCCAACCAGATCCTGGCCGTGGGCGGTCTGCCCTATCCCGTTCTGGGCGGTCCCCGGGCCGCGAGGGTGGTTGGTGCCGTCGCCCATCATCTGCTCACGCCGCTCGGTCTCCGGTCCCTTGGGCCTGACGATTCCAGGTACACGCCGCGTTACGAAGGCGGACCGGAGCGGCGCGACGGAGCCTACCACCAGGGCACCGTCTGGCCCTGGCTGTTGGGTCCGTTCGTCGAGGCCTGGCTCAGGGTGTCCGGGGACACCGCGGTGGCCCGCGCCCACGCCCGAGAGCGCTTTCTGACGCCGCTGCTGGCTCACCTGAACCAGGCTGGCCTGGGTCATGTCTCCGAGATCGCCGATGCGTCGGCTCCTCATCTCCCGCGGGGGTGCCCGTTCCAGGCGTGGTCGGTCGCCGAGGCGCTCCGCATCGCCGCCCTGACTGCCCCGCCGGCGCCCGGGCCGGTGCGGGGACCGCGGCGCGGCACC
>CAZFSA010000112.1:2994-15812 GCA_964521535.1 uncultured Gemmatimonas sp. | reverse complement strand
CGCCGTGGTCGACCACGGCGCGGATCACCTCCCGCATGTCGTATGGGGTCGTGGGGGCGTCCGGGATCAGATCGAGCAGCGCCTCGTCCCGCCGGTCGTCCGGGTCGTCCGTCCGCAGGACCGGCGGGTCGTCGAGGTTGTTGGACGGCAGGTACCTAACCAGCTCGCGGATCGCATGCAGGCACTCCGCTTCGGAGGCGCTGACCCGGTGGGCGATGCCGGAGGTCTCGCCGTGCACGTCGGCGCCTCCGAGGTCCTCGAAGGTGACGGCCTCGTGGGTGACGGTCTTCACGACGTTGGGCCCGGTGACGAACATGTAGCTCACGCCCCGGACCATGAACACGAAATCGGTGATCGCGGGGCTGTAGACCGCGCCCCCGGCGCAGGGGCCGAGAATCGCGGAGATCTGCGGTACGACGCCCGACGCCAGGGTGTTGCGGAGGAAGATGTCGGCGTAGCCTCCCAGCGAGGCGACCCCTTCCTGGATCCGCGCGCCGCCCGAGTCGTTGAGCCCGATGACGGGAGCCCCGTTCCTGACCGCCAGGTCCATCACCTTGCAGATCTTCTGGGCGAAGGTCTCGGACAGCGAGCCGCCGAAGACCGTGAAGTCCTGGGAGAAGACGTAGACCAGGCGGCCGTCGATCCGGCCGTAGCCGGTGACCACCCCGTCCCCCGGAATCAACTGGTCGGCCAGCCCGAAGTCGGTGCAGCGATGGACCACGAACCGGTCCAGCTCGACGAAGCTGCCTTCGTCGAGCAGCAGGTCCAGGCGCTCGCGTGCCGTGAGCTTGCCCTTCCGGTGCTGCTGGGCGATGCGGGCCGGCCCCCCGCCCTGTTCGGCAGCGGCGCGCCGCCGGTTCAGGTCGTCGAGAAGCTCTCGGGCATTGGGCATAGGGCGGGAATGTAATGCGCCGCGGCGCGGGGCGAGAGCGATGCCGGAGCGGCGAGCAAGGGGGCGGCCGCCGATGGCGCCCGCCCCCCGCCGTCGTCCTCAGATCGCCGGCCGGTCAGTCGGCCGGATCATCGGGCGGCGGTACCACCCGCTCCTGGCGGGGCGGCGCGCCGGTCTCGTCGTCGGGATAGCCGCGGACGGCCACCACGATGCGGTGATGGATGGGATCGACCTCGATCACCTCGCAGTCGGCCACCTGCCCCTCGCGGACCACGTCGGCGGGGTTGGAGACGTCGTCGAACCCGAGCTGGGACATCGGGGCGAAGCCTTCGAGGTCGTTGCCGAGATCCACCACGACGCCCTTGTCCATCATCCGGACAATCCGGCCCCGGAGCTGGTGGCCGACCGGATAGCGCTCCCCGATGCTGAGCCAGGGATCCTCTTCCGCCTGCTTCAGGCCGAGCGAGATTCGCTTGTTGTCGGCGTCGATATTGAGGACGATCACCTCCACGGCGTCACCCTTCTTCACCACCTCGGACGGGTGCTGGACCCGCTTGGTCCACGACATGTCGGAAATGTGGATCAGGCCGTCGATCCCGGGCTCGATCTCCACGAAGGCCCCGAAACTGGTGAGGTTCCGGACCTTGCCCTGGATGCGCGTCCCGACCGGGTACCGCTGGGGAAGCACCATCCACGGATCCTGCTCGGTCTGCTTCATGCCGAGCGAGATCTTCTCCTCCTGCTCGTCGACCTTGAGGACCACGGCCTCGATCGTCTCGCCGATGGAGACGATCTTCGAGGGGTGCCGGACGTTCCGGGTCCAGCTCATCTCGGAGATGTGGACCAGGCCTTCGATGCCGGGCTCCAGCTCCACGAAGGCGCCGTAATTGGTAATCGACACGACCTTGCCCTGGACTCGGGTCCCCACCGGGTACTTCTCGGCGATGTCCTTCCAGGGGTAGGGCTGGAGCTGCTTCATGCCCAGCGAGATCCGCTCGCGCTGCCAGTCGATGTCCAGGATCTTGACCTCGACCTCCGCCCCGATCGACACCATCTCGCTCGGGTGGGACACCCGGCCATACGACATGTCGGTGATGTGGAGCAGCCCATCGACGCCGCCCAGGTCGATGAAGGCCCCGAAGTCGGTGATGTTCTTCACCACGCCCTTCCGGACCTGACCCACCTCGAGCTCCTTCATCAGGTGCTCGCGCTTCGACGCCCGCTCGTTCTCGAGAATGACCCGGCGGGACACCACGATGTTCCGGCGCCGCTTGTTGAGCTTGATGATCTTGAACTCGTAGGTCGAGCCGAGCAGCTCGTCGATGTTCGGCACCCGGCGGAGTGCGATCTGGCTCCCGGGGAGGAAGGCGTCGACCCCCATGACGCTCACCACCACGCCGCCCTTGATCTTCTTGATCAGGGTGCCCTCGACGGGCTGGTCGTTCTCGTACGCCACCCGGATCTTCTCCCAGACCCGCATGAAGTCGGCCTTCTTTTTGGAAAGGACGACCGCCCCCTCCTGGTCCTCCAGATGCTCGAGGAAGACCTCGACCTCATCGCCCTCCTTGGGGCGCTCCTTGAACTCGTCGAGCGGGACGGACCCTTCGGACTTGAAGCCGACGTCCAGAATCACCGCGTTCTCGGTGACCCGGAGCACCTTCGACTTGACGATCTCGCCCTCGGCGATCTGCGCCATGGTGCCCTCGTAGAGCGAGAGCATCTCTTCGTACTCCGCGTCCGAATAGCTCTCGTCGTAGAGGTCATTCCGGACCCGGAGGCCGGTGCTGGTGGCGAAGGCGTCGGGACCGCTGGGCTGGGACTTGGACATGGTGGGCCTTCCTGACGTTCCGCCCGGCCGGGAGCCGGGGCTGGAGGTTGGGCTGCGACCGGCATTGCCGGACGGGGAATCGTCAAATTTACGCGGGGCGTCCGTCCCGTGGCAACTCGGGCGGTTGCCCCGCCGGCGCCGCCGCGGGCAGATCGAGCGCCTCCCGAACCAGGGCCACGATCCTGGTCACCTGCGCCTCGAACCCGAGCTCGGTGGTATCGAGCAGTACCGCGTCCTCGGCCCGGCGCAGCGGCGAAACGGCCCGCGCGGAATCGAGCGCGTCCCTCGCCCGGAGGGCCCTGGCCTCGCGCTCGAGCGCCTCCGCGGTGACCGCCAGGCCCCGCTGTCGAAGGCGGCGCGCCGCCCGCGCCCCCGGCGAGGCGGTGAGAAACACCTTGACCGGCGCACTCGGGAAGACCTCGGTCCCGATGTCGCGGCCGTCCAGGACCACCAGGCGATGGGGCTCGGCGGCGGCCCGGAGCCGCTCGTTCACCCACGCGCGAAGGCGCGCCACGGCAGCAATCTCCGACACGGCCGCGGTGACCGCCTCCGAGCGGATCCGGGTCTCGGCCGGCTGGCCGTCCAGGAACGGCTCGATCTCCCGCCCGTTCAGGCGGAGGGCGAGTCCCCGGGACTCGGCGGCACGAATGATCGCCTCGGGGTCGCGGCTGCCGAGATCGAGCGCCACCAGGGTGAGGCCCCGGTACAGAGCGCCGGAATCGAGGTGGAGCGCCCCCAGCCGGCGCGCCACTTCGGCCGCGGTGGAGGTCTTGCCGGAGGCAGCCGGACCGTCGATCGCGATCACCCGCGCGGTCGCGGCCGTCATCGCCCGATGGCCCGGAGGTCGGCGAAGAAACCCGGGTAGCTCACCCCCACGCAATCGGGGTCGTCAAGGCGGACCCGGGCACCGGGCACCGTTCCCAGCACCGCGAACGCCATGGCGAGCCGGTGGTCACCGGCGGTTCGGACCGTACCCCGGGGCGGCCGGTCGTTGCCGCTCACCAGCAGGGCGTTGCCCTCGGCAATGGCCTGGTACCCGAGGGCCCGGAGGTTCCAGGCGAGCAACCCCAGCCGGTCACTTTCCTTCACCCGCAGCTCACCGACCTCCTCGAACCGGGTCTCCCCGGCGGCCCGGGCCGCCAGCACGGCCAGGAGCGGCACCTCGTCGATCAGGCCCGGAATCTCGTTCGGCCGGACGATGGTGCCCCGCAGCGAGGATGGCCTGGCGAGCAGCGTGCCGCTCGGCTCTCCGCCTCGCTCGCACTCGGTGGTGGCTCGAACCGAGGCTGACATGCGGGCCAGCACCGTGAGAAATCCGGTGCGAGTCGGATTCAGGCCGACCTCGCGCACCACCAGCTCGCCGGTCTCGGCGAGCAGCGCCGCTCCGATCAGGAAGGCGGCCGAGCTCACGTCGCCGGGCACCCGGAGCTCGAACGGGGCGATCGGGGCGCCCGGCTCGAACTCGATCCAGCCCCCTCGCTCCCGCACCGGCTGGCCCAGGCCCCGGAGCAACCGTTCGGTGTGATCGCGGGACCGCCCCGCCGGCTCCCGCACCGCCACCGGTACGCCGCCGACCACCCCGGCCAGCAGCACGGCGCTCTTGAGCTGGGCGCTGGAGACTGGAAGCTGCCAACGCACCGACCTCAGAGGCCCGCCCTCGACCGCCACCGGCAGCGTGTCGGTATCGGGGGGCTGGAATCTCGCGCCCATGCGCGCCAGCGGCTCGATGACCCGCCTCATCGGCCGCCGGCGGAGGGAACGGTCCCCGGTCAGCGTGGTCCGGAAGGGCCGGCCGGCCAGGAGCCCGAGCCCGAGCCGAGCGGTGGTGCCGGAGTTGCCGCAGTGAATGGGCCCGGTAGCCGGCCGCCACTGACCGGCGACGACGCGGACGTCCCGGCCGGCGCGGAGGGGGCTCACGGCGATGCCCAGGGCTCTGAGAAATCGCGCCGTGGACCGGGAATCGGCCGATGCCAGCGGGGCGAGGACCCGGCTGGTGCCGCGCGCGAGCCCGGCCAGGAGCAGCGCCCGGTGGGTGATGCTCTTGTCCCCGGGGACAGTGACTTCGCCACTCACGTGCATGGAAGATCGTGGTATCTTGGGGTCTGGTCCGCCGGCCCGAAGATACCCGGTCCGGCTCCGGTCCGCCGGGCCAGGATCTCGAACGCCAAGTCTGGGGGCGTCGGGTGGCGAGAATCGTGGTGGTCGAGGACAATCCCGACAACATGAAGCTGTTTCTCGCCCTCCTCCGACGACACGGACACGAGGTGGAGGCCCTCTCGCACGGCCGCGGCCTCCAGGAACTGGTTCGGCGGGTCCGGCCCGACCTGGTGCTGCTGGACATCCAGCTGCCCGACCGCGACGGTTACGAGCTCCTGACCGACCTCCGCGCGGAGTTCGGGCCCGGGCTCAGGGTGGTGGCGCTCACCGCGTATGCCATGGCCAGCGACCGGGAGCGCGCCCTGGCGGCGGGGTTTGACGGGTTCATCACGAAACCGATCGACGTCGGGGAGTTCGCAGGCCAGGTGACGGCGGCGATCGCCGCTCGTCCGGGCTGATCCCGTGGTTCCGGGACGGTCCGACCCGCGCTAGATTGCCCCCGCTTCTCACCGGATCTCATGGCACGATCACGCGAAGCCCCGCAACCCCGCCGGAGCCAGAGCCCGACCCCGCCCCTCAGGGACAGCAAGAGTGCCTTGCTGGAGGCCGCCCAGGCCGCCGTTGCGCAGCGGGGTTCGCGGCCCCAGCGGCACCGGCCGGGATCGCCGGGCCGCGAGAGCGTGGGCCGCCAGGCACTCCGCCGCCTCCTGGGCGTGGTGTTGCTCTTCGGCTCTGGTCTCCTGGTGGCCCGGCCGGCGTGGCTTGCCGGGCCACGCTTGCCGAGCGAGTCGGAGGCGGTTCGAGCGGCCTCCGCCACGCTCCAGCTGATCGAGGCCGTGAGCCGGGTCCAGGCGTTCCAGCTCGCGCACGGTCGCCTGCCAGGGACCCTGTCGGAGGCGGGACCCACGGATCCCGCGCTCCACTACCAGCGGCTGGGTGACGATCGGTTCCTGGTGAGCATCCGGGCTGGGGACTCGACCATTGTGCTTCGCTCGACCGATTCGCTGCGGCAGGCCGTGGTCGACGCGGTCCGCGTGCTGCAACGGCGGTCGTGATGGGCGATTGGCGCCGGGGATTCACCCTGATCGAAGTGTTGATGGTGATCCTGGTGGTAGGCATCCTGGCCGGGATCGGGTTGCTGAAGTACATCGACGTCCGGAACACGGCGCGCACCGCCGCGCTGGCCAGTGATGTCCGCGCCATTCAGATCGCGGCCCTCCACTACTACGCTGACTTCGAGCAGTGGCCCGCCGAGTCCGCACCCGGGCAGGTCCCCGCGGGCCTCGGGCCATACCTGCCCGGCGGGCTCAATCAGTCCTTCGATCGGCCGGAGTACACGCTGGATTACCAGAACCTCACGGCCAGCGGCGAACCCCTGATCGGGGTGGCCGTCCATTCCGCGGATCCCCGCCTCCTGGCGAAGTTCATCGCGACCTTCGCCCACCGCGCGCCCTTCTTTCTGGCGGGCGGCACTCTCACCTATCTGATTGCGGGGCCGGGCGGCGTGTTCTGACGGCCTGCCGGGGTGACGGCGGCCCCGGGCCCGGTCCTCATTCGATCCGGCCCCGCCACTGCAGAACCTGGGGGTCGGCCGCGGGGAACTGCGGGTCCATCCGTTCCAGGGTCTCGGCCACGACCTCGGCCACCAGCTGGTCCCGGGCGCCCTTCCGGTCAGCGGGCACCAGGTACCAGGGGGCCCACCTGGTGCTGGTCCGTCGGAGCATCTCCTCGTAGGCGCTGGTGTAGTCGTCCCAGAACGAGCGCTCCTTGAGGTCACCAACCTCGAACTTCCAGTTCTTGCTCGGATCGGCCAGGCGCTCTTCCAGGCGTCGTCGCTGCTCTTCGCGGGAGATGTGGAGGAAGAACTTGAGGATGGTGACGCCGTGGTCGGTGAGCATCCGCTCGAAGTCGTTGAGATGCGCGTAGCGGAGCTTCCAGAGCGACTCCGGCACCAGCGAGTGAACCCGGACCACCAGCACGTCCTCGTAGTGGCTTCGATTGAACACCCCGATCTGGCCGGCCGGCGGGACCAGGGCGTGAACCCGCCAGAGGAAGTCGTGCCGGAGCTCGAGCGGCGTGGGCCGCTTGAAGGTCTGGACCCGGCAGTAGGCCGGATTCAAGTCTCCGAAGACCCGGCGAATGGTGCCGTCCTTGCCGGCGGTATCGCGGCCCTGGAGCACCACCAGCAGGGCGCGCCGCTGCTCGGCCCCCAACGCCTCGGCCAACTCCTCGATCCGGCGGCGCAAGGCGTCCATCCGCTCGGCCCGTTCCTCACCCTTGAGGTATCCGGCCGACGGGGTCGCATCCCGATCCCGGAGCCGGATCCGGCCGGGATCGACCAGGGGGGTGAGGTGTGCCATGGGAGGCGTCGGGTTGAGGTGTCGGGCGATGTGGCTCAGGTCTCGCCCAGGATCCGGCGGCGGCGTGGTACCCGGGCCCAGTCCGCGGCGTTCAGGGCAATGGCTTCGTCGAGGATGGCGCCGAGGTCGTCGAGGGAATCGGTGACCCGAAGCAACGCCAGGTCCTCCGGGGCGATGGTCTGCCGCGCCACGAGGGTCTGGCGCAGAAACTCAAGGAGGGGGCTCCAGTATTCGATGCCCATGAGGACCACTGGAAGCGAGGCGATTTTCTGGGTCTGCACCAGCGTCAGGGCCTCGAACATCTCGTCCAGCGTGCCGTACCCGCCCGGCAACACGACGAAGACGTGGCTGTACTTCACCAGCATCAACTTTCGAACGAAGAAGTAGCGGAAGGTGATCCAGCGATCGAGGTAGGGGTTGGGCTTCTGCTCGCGGGGCAGCTCGATATTGCAGCCGATCGAGCGGCCACCCGCCTCCCGGGCGCCGCGGTTGGCGCCCTCCATGACCCCCGGCCCGCCGCCCGTCATGGTGGTGAGTCCGGCCCGGGCGATGGTGGCGCCGACGCCCCGGGCCAGCTCGTAGTACTGGTCTCCCGGTCCGAAGCGGGCCGAGCCGAACACGGTGACGCAGGGACCGACGAAGTGGAGGGCCCGGAAGCCCTTGACGACGTCGCCGGCGATGCGGAGCACGCGGAGGAGTTCCGCCCGGCGGGACCGCGGCGCGCCGAGGAGCCATTCGTGCTCGGGATCGGCCCCGGACCGCCGGGCCGGGGCGGGCGTGAGGACGTTGGTACCGGTCATTCGGGAAGGGTGAGCCGGCGATGGTGCCGGCGCAAGGGCGCAAGGGCCCGGGTCCTGGTGCGGGGACGAGCGCGACCGCGTGGAATGCTCGGGGCGGGACTCGAACCCGCACGGGCCGAAGCCCAAGGGATTTTAAGTCCCTTGCGTCTACCAGTTACGCCACCCGAGCCATGGTGCAACCTCTCACCCCGACCCGCACCAGGGCAAGCGCAAGGGGGCCGGGAGCGGCCGCGGCCGCCTATCGACCCCGGTCGTGGTAGTCCACCGGCCGGGCATCGGTCCGAAGCGCAGCCTGGTCGATCCAGGGCCGCGGTCCGTAGGGTCGCGCCGTGGGCCAGATCTGGTCCAGGGTCATGCCCTCGTAGAGCACGCCACCCTTCATCACCCAGCGAATGTCCGTGGTGTGCCGGATGTCGTCCAGCGGATTCCGGTTGAGGACGATCAGATCGGCCAGCTTGCCCGGGCGCAGCGTACCGATGTCCTCGGCCGCGCCCAGGAACCGGGCCCCGCCCTTCGACGCCAGCTCCAGGGCGCCGTGAGCGCCGAGGGCGCTGGCGTACATCCAGACCTCCCAGTGGGAGGCAAGTCCGTGCTGTTGGCCGTGGGCGCCAATGGCCCCGTGGCCCCCCTCCGCAATGATATCCGCGAGAGACTGGGCGAGGAGCGGGTAGCTGTAGTCGGTGGCCGGGCGAAGCATCCGGCGCCGGCTGTGCGGGACCAGCTGGCGCCACGGCATCCAGAGCCGGAGCTTCGGGTCCTTCCAGATGTCGCGCTCGGCAAAGAAGTATTCGTCGTTCCACGGTCCGGCTCCCCCGACCACGGCCGTCGGCGAGTAGTAGGCGTTGGCCTGGCCGAAGAACCGGGCCACGTCCGCATAAGTGACGGCGTACGACATCGGGTGCTCCCACCCGGTCTGCCCGTCCATGATCATCCCCAGGTTGTACGCCAGGTCGCCGCCCTCGGCGGTGACCATGAGGCCCCGGCGCCGGGCCACATCGCTCACCCACTGCCGCTGATCACGGCGGGGCTGCATGTACTGCTTGAGCGACACGGCACCCCAGGACTGCAGTCGGGCGATGTTGTCTTCGGCCACCTGATAGCTGGTGAGCTCGTTCTGGCGGAAGCGATCGCCGGCATAGAGCGGGTCGCCGGTGCTGTAGGTACGGGGTCCGATGACTTCCCCGGCCTCGATCATTTCGGCGACCGGGAAGACGTCCTGGCTCCACATCGAGTTGTCGAGGTTGGTGGTGACCCCGTACGCCAGCGCCACGCCGGTCTCGAACAGGTTCCTGGGGAACACGCCCCGGTACTCCCGGTAGAAGTGGGAGTGCATGTCGACCCAGCCCGGGACGATGGTGGCACCCGCGGCGTCGATCACCCGGGCGCCCGCGGTGTCGCACTCGCCTACGCAGGCGATCCGGGCGCCGTCAACGACAATGGTACCCCGCTCGATCACTCGCCGGTCCTCCAGCGTGATGAGCCGCGCGTTGGCGAGCGCCACCCGGCCCTGCGGCAGCGCCCGGGGCACCGTGTGGCGGACCGTGGTGGTGTCGGTGCGTCGCGCCGCCGGATCGTGGGCGAAGTACCGGTTGCCGCTCCCGAACTCCAGGATGCCGCCCCGCCAGCGGGGGTAGAGCCCGCCCTGGGCGGTGACGATGGTGACGGGCAGCGCGCCGTTCTTCTTCGCGACCACGATGGGTTGGGTGGCATTGCCAAGAGGCGGGATCGGCACCCAATACACGTTGTCGCCCTCGTTGAACGCCGCCAGCCGGCCGTCCGGCGAGACCACGATCTCGTCGGCATAGGGGAAGGCCAGCACCTCCCGGCGGTCGGAGCCGTCGGCCGCCACCGACACCAGCACCGAGCGGACGCTGTCGCCCGAGCGCTGGTGATCGGGGAACCAGATCCGGCCGTCCGTGGTGACGCTGGGCCGCGGGGTCTGACTGCGGAAGGTGGAGAAGAACGTCCCCTCGGGCATGGGCGCGCGGGCCACCGCCCGGACCGGTCCGCCGGCCGCGGGGACGGTGACCATGTCGTAGTAGGGATTGTGGACCATCGACCAGTGATTGAGGCTGGCGCCGGCCCCCCGGGCGAGGACGATGGTCTGGCCGTCGGGTGACCAGGCGGGGTGGAGGTACTCGCCGGGGATCGAGGTGAGCCGGACCGGCGCGCCGCCGGCCGCGGGCGCCTTCCAGACGTGGCCCTCCGCGTTCTCGTCCAGCGAGGTGAAGGCGATCCAGCGCCCGTCCGGGGACCAGGCCGGGCCGTACTCCAGCGGTCCGGTACCCGGCGGGGTGAGACGGCGGGGGGTGCCGGCGGGCAGGTCGGCGATCCAGATCCGGCCCGCCGCCTCGAACGCGAGCCGCCGCCCGTCGGGCGAGGCGGTCTGCCAGCGATGGAACCGGGTCTCCATCGGCCCGTCGTCGATGCGGAACGGCCGGTAGGCCTGCTCCGAGATGGTGCGCTGGACCGGAGCCCGGAAGGGAATGGTGCTGACGGCCCCGGTCGCCACGTCCACTCGCCGGAGCCTGCCCCCCTGGCTCAGCACCAGGGAGCGGCCGTCGGGGGCCCACCGGTACCCCGGCAACACCCGGAGCACCTTGATCGCCTCGGTCATGTCCTGCTCGATCGGGTCCATCAGGATCCGCTCCCGCCCGGTTTCCAGGTCGAGCAGCCAGAGCGAGGTCCGCGGGCCGAATTCGTGGCCCTTGTAGGTGATGGTCCCGTCGGGGATCCGCCGGGCGAAGGCCAGCCACCGGCCATCGGCCGAGATTTCCGGGGCGTAGGCCCCGCCGCTCGAGATCCGGAACTGCCGGGTGGGCGAGCCGGTGGTGATCGGCTCCACCCGGCCGGTGCGAAGATCCAGCCGCCGAAGGTTGAGAGCGCCCTGGAGGATGTCGGCGACGAGTCCCTCGTCGTGATCGCGGGCGGGGTGGTCCCACTGGCTCCGGGTCCAGGTGACCGGTTCACCGGGCGTGGGCTCCTGGAAGTACAGGTACCGCCCATCGACACTGGGCGAGGGCCAGGCGGGGTTCCGGGCCAGCTGGGCATCGACCAGCGGCACCCCGCGGCCGCCGTCCCGGTGGAACATCCAGATCCCGCTGCCGCCGGACCCGCCCGGGAGCGGGCGGCGTTCCACCAGGATGTACTGGCCGTCCGGGGTCCAGACCGGGTCGTTCACCCGGGCGGTGAGGTCGTGCTGGACCTGGCGCGGATTGGCGCCGTCGGCGTCCATGATCCAGAGGTTGTTCTGGCCCTTCCGGTCGGACACGAAGGCGATGGTCCTCCCGTCGGGCGAGACCGCCGGCTGATAGTTGACCGCCACGCCGCTCGTCTGGGTGAGGCTCACCGCATCGCCGCCTGCGGCCGGCACCCGGTAGACGTGCCCCAGGAGATCGAAGTAGATCCACCGCCCGTCGGGCGAAATGTCGACCGTCATCCAGGTGCCCTGGTCGGTGACGAAGTCGATCTGCCGGGTTCGGCCGCGGGCCTGGGTAACGTCCCACTGGTCGTTCTGGGCGGGGGCCTGGGCGGCGGCCGGCTCGAGGAGGGCGCCGGCCAGCAGGGCGAGCGCCGCGGCCCGCCGCCCGGGATGGGAGCCAACGTTAGGCATCACGATTCGTTCCTTCTGGAGGTGGCAACGGAACCGGCAGGCCCGGCCATCCGGCCTGTCTCGAAGCAAGCTACGGCCCCGGCCGTCGTTGTCGAGTCCCCCTGTCGGGGTCGGCCGGGCCCGCTGGTGTTCGAGGGGTGCCCCGACCACTTTCCACCCCCGATGCGCCTTCCACTACCGCTGCTCGCGCTCCTGGGCGTCGTCGGGGCCGCGCCCCTGCCGGCCCAGGTCCTTCCCCTGACGGTGCCCCGGGGCAAGCTCCGGGTCGACTTCCACGGTCGGTTCGAGTCCTTCGACCGACGGTGGAACGACGGCGTCCGGGAGGAGTGGGCCGGCGATTTCGACGGTCGTCCGTTCGATCGCTCGGTCGTACCCGGCCTGGCCGACGCGGAGAACCGGCTTCGGGCCCTCACCGGACTGGGGGACGTGGGACTCTCGCTGGGCACGGGGCGGGCCACCCAGCTCGTGAACCGTGGCACTACGGGGGTGGGCGGCGCCTTCGGGCTCACCCGGTGGCTCACCGTGTTCGCGACGGTGCCCGTGGTCCGGATCGCGGCGAAGACCCGGGTGACGCTGGACGGGGCGACCGGCAATGCCGGACCTAACGCCGCCGACCCGGTGTTCGGCACGGCGGCCGGTCGGGCCGAGGCGGCGGCCTTTCTCGGGGCGCTGGGTCAGGCGGCCGCAACGCTCCAGGCACGGGTTGCCGCCGGCGACTACGACGCGGACCCGTCGCTCAAGGCCCTGGCGCAGCAGACCGTCGCCCGGGCCGACAACGTGTCGTCGGCCCTGTTCGACCTCTTGCTGCGGCCGGGAACCGCCTCACCGTTCCTGCCCCGGACCGGGACGCCGGTGGCGACCGCCCTGGTGCAGATGATTCAGCAGCTGCAGGGAACGTTCGCCGGCTCGTTCGGCATCAGCGGGTTTACGGCCCTCCCTCCCCTGCCCACTGCGGCGGTGTCGACCGACGGGCTCCTGGCCTTTGTCACCAGTCCTGATGGTCCGGTGGTGGCGCGGCCTTTCGACGAGATCCCGAAGCTCAGCTACCTGGGCGACATGGAGCTGGGCGCCGTGGTGTCGCTGGCCGACCGGTTCCCGGCGGCCGGATACGGCCGCGGGATCCGGTCGGCGCTGGAGACCACGGTCCGCCTGCGGACGGCACAACTGGACCGGCCGGACCGGTTCCTGGACCTGGGTACCGGCGATCGCCAGCCCGACGTGGAGGCCA
>CAZFSA010000112.1:0-2984 GCA_964521535.1 uncultured Gemmatimonas sp. | reverse complement strand
GTCGCCCTGGGTCGTTTCGGCGCTCGGGTATCCGCGGGCTACAACCTCCAGCTTCCCGGCAATCAGAACCGCCGGGTGGCGCCCGCCGGCCAGCTGGCGCCGGCGGCGTCCCTGGCCGCGGTGCGGCGCGACCCTGGCGACGAGGTCCACCTCGGGGCTCGGCCGTTCTTCCGCCTGGCGCCGTTCCTGGCGCTGTCAGCGTCTGCGGACTACTGGCGGCGAGGAACGGACCGGTATTCCTACGTCGCGGGCCAACCACCGATCGAAGGCGTCGATCTGGCGGTGCTGGCCGTGGGCAGTCGCGCCGATGCCCTGGTCCTGGGCGGCGCGCTCAGCTTTGCGCACAGCGGCCTCGACCGCCACGGGACCATGCGGCTCCCCCTCGACGCCAGCGTCCGGTACGAGCGGGTGGCGCGGTCGGGCATGGGGCTGGTCCCCGACTCGCACGTAGTGCGGGTGGACCTCCGGTTCTATACAGGCCTTCTGCGGTAGCCGCGGCGCCCCAGACGGAACCAACCCTGGCCGGCCCTCTCCCGCGAGGTTCAGCTCCGCGCCCGGGCCACCCCACGCCCGCCCGGTTCGGTCTGCCCAACGCCTCCGCGCCCGCGTGCTACTCAGTGGCCACTCCGATCCTTGCAAGTTCCGCCATGCCAGTTTGCGAAAGCGGCACATGAGCCACGATTCGCTCTGGGCTGCAGGTCGAACGAATTTGCAGCGCAGAGCGCGCCTCGTTCAGCGATACCCGTTCCGGGTACAGCCTGAGCAAGAGCGCCGCCGTCGCGGCACTGACGGGCCGCCCGTCGACGACCTCATGTTCGACCGACGCCAGTACCTGTCTGGAGCGATCATCCATGTCGCCCCGGTCGCGGTCCAGGGCCAACCCACAGGGCGGATGGTCGCAGGGCCCGATGTAGCAGGACATGTGCATCTCACCCCACTTGGGCCCGTATGCCCATTCCCAGAAGACGTGCCCAAAGGCCGGGTCAGGCGGAATACACGAGAGGCACTCGCCGCACCCGCCTAACACTTCGTATGGATCGTGCAGCTCAGTCGGCGCGACGGCATCACTCATCGGCGTTGCACGAATGGACCCACCAAGGAACATGGACACGGCAACCGGGACTGCCCAGCGAATAGCCATCGGTATCCCTCCTCCTGATCATGGTCCCGCCGCCTGTCAATGAGCCCCGGTATTCCCACCGACCACCCGTAACTGCCTGGCATCGAGGCGGTACGTGCCATCGCCATTCTCTGCATCACAAAGCAGTCCGCCTCGGTTCGTGAAGAATCGGCAGGTACCCGTGACACGCGCGCTGGCGAGAATGAGGCCACGAGCGAGGTCTACTGCGAAAACCTTGGTGTCCTGGTATCTCATCGGGTCGATCCAGTCGACGCGCCAAGTCCGCTCCGCCTGGACACGGGTAAGTCCAATGCCATCACGCCAACGCTTCCCTGCGACGAGGACAACAAGCCAGAGAACCTGGGCAGGCTCGATCCAGAGCGCTTCAACACTAGGCGGCGGGGGTGAGGGCTGGTCAGGAGGCGCACGCATTGGTGCACGGAACTCGGGCAGGCGTAGCAGGTGGGAGGCCATCAGTAGCCCGTCAGGTGACCACTTCTCAATCCTCACCTCGCCAAGAACGGTACTTGCCACGAGGTTCCCCATCGGGTCGACGACCGTCCGACGCCACACCACGTTCCATGCGTTGGCCCCCACGACGGGCTTCTCCGACTCGGCGAAGCTTCTCAGCTGGTTTCCGACAGGGTCGAACGCGTGGTAGGCGAGCCCGATCCGATTGCGGTCAGGGATGTGGGCGTTCACGATGAGCTCCCGTCGCCCCGGGAGCCAGATCAGGTCGAGGGTACCAGGTGGGGCAGGCGCCGATCGCACGACCGTCCCACTTGGGTCAAGGACGCTCAGCCGCTGATTCAATCGGTCAAATACGTAGACCGTGTCGGCGTCGGCCGCGCCCAGCAACGCAGCCCGGTACTCTCCGGGACCTGCACCGTTACGGCCGAGATCCCGAAACGCCGAAGCGGACGTGAAGAGCCGCGGGACGCCGCCATGGCCCGCCTTCAGCAGCACCACGGAGCCGTCCGTACGCCAGACCAGGTCGCTGGGGCGCTGATCGAACCCCTGAGGATAGCCAAAAGCCGGGGTGGCGGGCCCAACGTCAATTGCGCACGACTGACACCAGCGCCTGATGATCGCTGGCTTCGGCTCAGTGAGGCTCTGCCCAGCGACGGGCGGGAGCCAGACGAACCATAGGGACAGCCTTAGCCCACACGCGTGCGGGACAAACGGGAACCCCATCACTGACCCCCAAGCGAGGGCCAACCTTTCCCAACCTAGTGTCCCCCCCCCTTATTCTTGTCAAGATCGCGGGCCGTCCGAACCAAGGGGAATGAGCAACTGCCCTCGCCCCGGTCTGAGCCGTCAACGGGCCTGGCCCAGCAGGGCAACAGCGTGCCGTCGAGCCGCCTCGCTGTCGGCATCGCCCAGCATCCGGGCCAGCTCGGCCACCCGATCCTCGCCATGGATGGTCGTGACGTCACTGGTCGCGAGTCCGCCCCGGGTCCGCTTGGCCACGACCAGATGCCGGTCGGCCCGGGCCGCGATGGTAGGAAGGTGGGTGATCACCAGCACCTGATGGCGACCCGCCACGTCGGCGAGCGCCTGCCCCACCTGGGCCCCGACCTCTCCGCCCACGCCCTGGTCGATCTCGTCGAACACCAGCGTCGGGACCGCGTCGCGCCGGGCCAGGGCCACGGTGAGGGCCAGCATGATCCGGGAGAGCTCGCCGCCCGACGCCGCTCGGTGCAGCGGACGAGCCTCCAGTCCCGCGTTGAGCTGAACGGTAAAGCCCACGGTCTCGGCACCGCTCGGGGTCACCGGCTCGACCGGGTCGAGCACCACGTCGAACCGGCCCCCCGGGAGGCCCAGGCGCGGCAGCAGCCGATTGACCGCCCGCGCCAGCTTCTCG
>CAZFSA010000111.1:0-15849 GCA_964521535.1 uncultured Gemmatimonas sp. | reverse complement strand
CTATGCAGCGCCTAGCCGAATGATCGTGAACAACGTCCTCATCAATTACACCTAGCGACCGGGCCGGCGGATGCGCTCGTGGCGGGCGATGACCGCCACGCCAGGTCGGAGGTCATGGCGCTCGCTACCCGCATGGGGTTCCGCCCGCGCGACGCCGGGCCACTGCGGAACGCCGGGCTGCTCGAGAGCCTCGCCGTTCTCTGGATCCACCTCGCCACGGTGGGCGGCGTGGGCCGGGAGTTCGGCTTTCGGATCGAGGGCCGTTCGGGCCAGCCAGCCGGCGCGCCCTGAGGGGTCGACACCGCCAGGCTTGCGCTCCCTGCCGCCAAAGGCGACGTTATTCGCCGGTTACCTGGTTACCGGCTTCCCACCGCCGCAGTTCCCTGACTGGAGGCTGTATGCGTACCGCTCTAGTGGCCCTGATCGGGTTGGCATTGGCGTGCTCGAAGGCCAACGAGGCCCCCAACCCCGACGCGGCGGCGGTCGCCGTTGCCACGCCGGCGCCCGTGGATCCTGCCAGTCTGGCCGGCACCTGGACCTTGCGAACCATGCCCGACGGGCGGGACACGGTCATCACCGCGGAGATCGCCGCCACGGGGACGACCGAGGGCTGGACCATGACCATGGCTGGCCGGGAGCCGGTGCCGGTTCGGGTCCGGGTCGACGGGGACAGCATCATGACCGAGACCGGCCCGTTCCCGAGCGTACTCCGCCCGGGCGTCATGGTGACGACCAGTTCGGTGTACCATCTGATCGATGGCAGGCTGGTGGGGACCATGATCGCGCGTTACCAGGGTGCCGGCGCCGATTCGGTGATGACGGGGCGACAGGAAGCCACCAGGAAGTGACAGTCGCGGCAGCGCCGCCGCGACGCGGCGCCACCGTCGGTGCTTGCGGGCGGATGCACCGGCCACGATATTGGCCTCGTGGGTCCGGCAGGTATCGACGCTCAGCTACTGCTCACGTCCAACAATCGCCATGGCCCGAGCCGACGTCTCAGGGGTGCTGGCACGCCTGGCCGCGGGCGACGAATCCGCCTTGGCCGAGCTGCTCGATCGCCACTGGGGCGCGGTGGTGGACTATGCCTTGCGGCTGCTCGGTTCCCGTGACGCCGCGCAGGACGTAGCTCAGGAGGCCTTCGTCCGCTTGTGGGAGCAACGCGGGCACTGGGCCCCGGACAGCTCCGCCCGCGCCATCCTGCTTCGTATCGCCCGGAACCTGACGATCGATGTCCGTCGTGCCGAAGCCGCACGGCTCCGTTGGGCCGCCAGGGCGGCGCCCCAGGCAAGGGAAGCCGCCGCACACCAGGCCGACCTGGCGGAGGACCAGGAGCTCCTCGCGGCCCTCGACCGCGCTCTCGACCGCCTCGGTGAGCGGGAGCGCGAGGCGGTGGTGCTGAGCCGCCTTCATGGGCTCTCCCGAACCCAGGTGGCCGAGGTGATGGACCTTGCCCCGTCCTCGGTTTCGAACCTCCTGAGCATCGCCATGGCAAGGCTCTGGCGCGCCCTCGCCCCTCACCTCGACAACGTGCGTGTTGGCGCCCCCCCCGGGCGCCGCATCCGGCGCGCCTGACCCCGATCGGGGACCCGAAGCCACCCCGAAGGAATTCTGCCAGCCTGATCCGTTATACCCTCAAGACGGGCGCTTGGCGCGCCCTCGTTCTCCATCATGGACGATCTCATCCTTCGCGCCCTCGAGGGCGACCTCAGCGCGGGCGAGTACCGCCTGCTCGCGGACTGGCGCGCCGCCCACTCCGATCACGAACGCCGCTATCGCGAGTTGGCCCGGCTTTCGCGCTTGCTGGCCTCGGCCGGCACTGCCGCGCATCGATACCCCCCGCCCTCGGCCGCGAGCGTTATCGCGCGGAGCGCGGGTGGCATGGGCCAACGCTCCGCCCGCACCTGGCGCATGGCGTGGCTCGGCGTGGCAGCGGCGGCCGGCGTCGTCGGACTGATCGGCGGCCTCCTGGCCAGCCGCGGGTTCCACCGGGCACCGGTACCGTTCGGCATCTCCGAGGCGGCCGCGGGCCCCAGCGAGGCGGCCACCGTCCACCTCGCCGATGGAAGCGTGGTCCGCCTCGCCCCGGCGAGCCGCCTGACCGCGGACCTGACGCCCGGCCGACGCGAACTCTGGCTCGAAGGCACCGGCTTTTTCGCGGTGGCCCACCGCACCGGTGCTCCATTCGTCGTCCGCACCGCTGCGGGTTCGGCGACGGCGCTGGGCACCCGCTTCCAGCTTCAGGCCGACGGCCACCAGCTCCGGGTGGTGGTGATCGAAGGAAGGGTGGCGGTTCGGGACGGTAACCATGAGGTGGAGGTAGCCGGAGGCGAGGCGACCGTGGTGGGAGGCGGCGTCCCGCCAAGCGTGAGCCAGGTCGAGAATCCGCGCGAGGCGGTGCGTTGGGTGGGCCGGGTGCTGCTGTTCCAGGATACCCCCCTCGGGCAGGCGGCGCGGGAGGTCGAGGACCTGTACGGCCTCAAGGTCGTCATCGAGGACTCCGTGCTCAGCGGCCACCTGGTGACGGCCACCTTCGCCGCTCAGCCGGCCGACCAGGTCGTGGGCACCATCTGCCGGATCCTGGACCTCGACTGCACCGTCACGGGCGACGTCGCACGGCTGGGCCGGCGGCGATAGCTGCGCGCCTGCCCCGGGGGCAGGCATCACTGGGGAGACTTGCCTATGCTGAGAAGAGTGCTGGTGACGCTGGTCGTGGCGACGGGACCCCTGCTCTCCAGCGCTGAGGCGCAGAAACCGAGAGCCATGGCGCTCGCTGGTCAGGCCCAGGACCCCGAGCTCCTCCACCGAGCCGCCCGCCTGGACGTGGTAGACCTTCCAGTCGCCGACGCCTTGAGCGAGTTGGCCAGATGGTCGGGGGTACCGATCGCCTTCAGCCGCACGCTGCTTCCTGCCAGCCATGTGGTGACCTGCCGTTGCGCCGGGGTCAGCGTGGGCCAGGCGCTGGACTCGCTGCTTCGGGCCCTCCCGTTCGAACCCTCGGTACAGGAGGATCAGATCGTGGTGGTCCGGCGGCCTCGGCTTCGCTATGACCCGGGCCTTCGGCCCGGGTACCAGCTGGCCGACCTCCGGTCCGCCCCCATGGGCCCGGCCTTCGCCCCAGCGCCCCAGCAGACCGTGATCCAGGGTGTGGTGGTGGACAGCCGTTCCGTACCGCTGCATGGCGCCAGAGTGGTCGTGGTCGGTGGCACCGCCGCCGCGATCACCGACCAGCTCGGACGGTTCCGGCTCGACATTCCCTCGGCCACCGAAGTCACGCTCCGCGCCACCATGGTGGGCTACCGTCCGACTGAACGCACGATTCCCGTCTCGAGCGCCGAGGTTCGCCTGGTCCTCGAGCAGATGGCAGTGAACCTGGACGAGGTGGTGGTGACCGGTACCCCTCAGCAGGCTTCCAAGCGCGCTCTGGGCAACGCGCTCGGCAAGGTCAGGGTCAGCCAGGTGGAGGAGGTGGCACCTGCGCCGAATGTCCAGGATCTCCTCAGCAAGGGTGTTCCCGGCGTTCGGGTCATGTCCGCTGGGGGCGACGTGGGCTCGGGGGGCAACATCCGGATCCGTGGCGCCGGGAGTCTGGCGCTGTCCTCGGAGCCATTGCTCTACATCGATGGGGTCCGGGTCAACAACACGGGCGCCGATGCAGGTGGGGTAGGCGGCAGTATTGGCGTCGACTCGCGCTATGCCCCGTCACGGATCAATGACCTGAACCCCGACGACATCGAGAGCATCGAGGTCATCAAGGGCCCCGCCGCCGCCACCCTGTATGGCACGGAGGCCTCGAACGGCGTGGTCAATGTCATCACGAAGAAGGGCCGTCAGGGCGCCCCTGTGGTCAATTTCTCCAGCAAGCAGGGCGCCAACTGGCTTCCCGATCCGGAGAACTTCTTCCCGCCCACCTATTACCGGAGCGCGAGCGGGGAAATCAAGGAGTTTCGGGTCCTCCGGAGCGATCGCGTCACCGGCGAATTTCCCGGCGACACCATCTCCTATGGTCCGTGGTTCCGTACCGGCCTCCAGCAAGGCTACGCCGCCACGGTGAGCGGCGGCACGCCGGTGCTGGGATACTACTTCTCCGGCGACTGGGACCGCGATGAGGGCGTGGTCTCCTACAACTGGAAGAACCGCCTGAGCGGTCGGGCGAACCTGACCTTCGCGCCCAACGAGAAGATCGGCATCGACTTCGGGTTGGGCTATGTCCGCAGCAAGTATCGCTCCGCCGGGGCGATTCAGCCGGTCACCGTGCGGATCATCTGGGCCTGCCCTGCGCCCGGTTGCGAGCCGGGGCGGAACCTTCCGAACGGGATCGACGGCCCCTTCCGAGGGTATCTCACCGGTCCTCCCGAGACCTTCGAGCAGGACGTGGAAGGATACGAGGATCTCGACCGCGGCACGCTGACGGCCACGGCGCGGCATCGCCCCATCCACTGGTTCTCTCACCGAGTGACGGTAGGCGGCGATTTCACGAACCAGAAGCTTTCCGAGCTGCTTCGCCGGAGCACGCTGGTGGGTGCATCGTCCCCCCAGGGCCTGAAGATGGTGGCCAGTACCCGCACCGCGTACGTGAACGCGGACTACGCGGCCACCGCGAGCTTCACACTGGCCAAGGCACTGGGGCTGGAGTCGTCGGCCGGGCTCCAGTACTACCGCAAACAGCAGGACGCCATTCTTTCGCAGGGGTCGATCTTCCCGGTTCGGGCGCTGGAGACCGTCACCGGGGGGTCGGTCAAGACCGGGCAGGAGAACTTCTTCGAGAACAAGACGTTCGGGGCCTACCTCCAGCAGCAGGCCTCCTGGAAGAACCGTCTCTTCCTCACCGGGGCCATCCGGGGTGACGACAACAGCGCGTTCGGCCAGAACTTCGACTTCGTCGTCTACCCCAAGTTGAGCGGCTCCTGGGTGCTGAGCGAGGAACCATTCTTCGGGCGGGTGCCCTTCGTCAACAGCCTGAAGGTCCGCGGGGCGTGGGGCAAGGCGGGCCAGCAGCCCGATGTCTTTGCGGCGGTGCGCACCTACGCCCCGGAGACCGGCGACGGCGGGCTTCCAACCCTCACCCCTGAGAACGTAGGCAACCCCGACTTGAAGCCCGAGGTCGGGCAGGAGTGGGAGGCGGGATTCGATGCGAGTCTCTTCGACGATCGGATAGGGCTCGAGTTCACCGTTTACAACAAGCGGACCACGAACGCAATCGCCCAGGTCCCGGCGCCTCCCTCGGCGGGCTTCCCCGGGTCGGAGTTCCGGAATATCGGAGAGGTCCGGAACCGGGGGTTCGAACTGGGGCTGGAGGCCACGGCGTACCGGGCGCGGAACGTCGGGGTCGACCTCACCTTCAAGTTCTCCCGCAACAGCAATCAGATCGTCTCGATTGGCGACCAGCCGTTCCTCACCCAGAGCGCCACCTTCGGCCAGTACCACGTCCCGGGGTTTCCATTGGCCGGGATCTTCCATCGGCGGGTGGTCTCCGCCGATCTCGTCACCGGCGGCACGCAGAACACGGTCACCAACATGATGTGCGAGAGCGGCGAGGTGGTGCCGGGGACCCAGGGGGTCAACGGCGTGGGCTTCTCCAAAGGGGGCGGTCCGCCAGTCCCCTGTCTCCAGGCACCCGCCGTCTACTGGGGTAACGCGATTCCGATCTGGGAAGGAGCCGGGGCCGTGTCGGTGACCGTCTTCCAGAATCTGCAGCTCTTCGGGCAGGTGGACTTCGTGGGCGGCCATCGGATACTGAGTGGCGACGTCCGCGCGGCGCACATGTCATTCCGTAACTCGCGTGCGATTCTGGAGCGCACCGACCCGATCCTCCTGGCCTACGACGTTCTCGACACCAGGCGACAGCCCGGGATCATGAACGCAGGCTTCGCCAAGCTCCGGGACGTCTCGGCCACCTACAACTTCCCGCGTCGACTGTCGCAACGTTTCGGCGTCAACCGCGCCTCGCTCACGCTCTCCGGCCGCAACCTCTGGACCATCTGGGTGGCGCAGAGGACCGACTTTGGCCATGGACTGGTGGACCCGGAGATCCGAAACAACGACCTCACCGGCCAGACCGCGTACAACCAGGAGGGATGGCCGCAGACCCGTCGCCTCCTCGCCACCCTTCGACTGACCTTCTGATCATGCGCGCTCATCACTCCGACTCCGCTCGTGCCCCCCGGCTCCGGCCGGGCGGGCGGTTCCTCCGGCTGTGGACCGGCCGCGGCCGCCTCGCGCTCTACCTGGCCTGCTCGAGCGCGCTGGGTTCCTGCAGCAACCTGCTCGACGTGGAGATCCCCGGTCGGGTCCTGGAGGCCGCCCTTGACGATCCCGCGCTTTCCGAGACGCTGGTCCGGAGCGTCGTCGCCGACTTCGACTGCGCGTGGAACAACTGGGTGGTGGTGACGGCGCTGCTCTCCGATCAGTACATGGAAGCCACCGGCAATCTCGCCCTCCGGAACTTCGGATCCCGCCGGGTCGAGGCGAACGACGCCAACCTGACCGGAACCTGCCGCCAGCCGCTGGCGGCCTACAGCCCGATGCAGGTCGCCCGTTATCAGGGGGAAGACATCTACCGGCGTCTGGAGCGGCTTCCGGACACGGGCTATCCTCAAAAGACGCTGTGGCTGGCCACGGTGCGCGCCTACACCGGGTACTCCCTCGTTGCCCTGGGAGAGGGCTTCTGCAGCATGGTGCTGGACCGCGGCCCCCGAATGCAACCCAAGGATGTATTGGCCGTCGCCGAGACCCGGTTCAGCGAGGCCCTGACACTCGCCACCCAGGCGGGCAATACCGACATCCGCAACATGGCCCTGGTGGGGCGTGCGCGCGTGCGTCTCGACCTGGAGAACTTCGCTGGCGCCCGCGCCGACGCCGAGCAGGTGCCCGCGGCCTACGTCAAGAACGCGACCCGCGACGCCACCGACACCCGGCGTTACAACAGCATGTGCGAGGTGATGAACTGCGCCCAGCCGCCACGGCGCGACGCCACCATCGCGCCCAGCTACCGGAACGTGACCTGGCAGGGGGTGCGCGACCCCCGGGTCAACGTGTCGACCCTGAACGAGGCTGCGTCCGACGCGGTCACTATTCACTGGTTCCACAACAAGGCGAGCTCGCGGGCGAGCCCGGTGGTGATCGCCTCCGGCAAGGAGGCGCAGTTGATCGTGGCCGAGGCCGCTGCCCGCTCTGGCGACCTGGCAACGGCCCGGGCAATCATCAACCAGCGCCATACCCTGGCCGGGATCCCCGGCTACGATCCGGGCGGCACGGCCACCCAGGCCGAGGTAATTCGCCAGGTGATCGAAGAGCGGCGGCGGGAGCTGTTCGCTGAGGCTGGCCACCGGTTCAACGACCACCTGCGATTCCGGAGCACACCGTTCAGGATACCGTTCCTTGGCGAGCCTGGCTCCGACCATCCGAACGGCGTGAACCACAAGGACGTGCCTTACGGCTCGACCACCTGCATTCCGCTGCCCTCGATCGAGATCCCCGCGGCGGGCGTAGCGAGCCCGTAGGAGACCAACGGCCACCGAGGGTTCCCGCGACACGATGGCGCACCAGAACAGGAGGACGGACGCCGTGCGACATGTTTCCGAATGCGCAGCCGCTGCCCGACCGAGATGCCCCAAGTTGCCTCACCCGCGCGGCGCCGGAGTCAGGCTCGGCCGGGCGCTGCCCCAGGCCGTGCTCCTGGCGGCGCTGGTCGCCCCGGCTGCGAAGGCGCAGGACGTCACCCTCAGCACCGGCAAGCCCGAAGAGGTCGGACTCTCCTCCGGCGTGCTGGCCGGTGGCGTGGCGCTCTACCGGGAGGCCGTGGAGCGCGGCGACCTGGTGGGGGCCGTGCTCCTGGTGGCGCGGAATGGAAAGGTGGTGCTCCACGAGGCCGTGGGCTGGCGCGACAGAGACGCCAACCTGCCCATGGAGAAGAACACCATGTTCCGGATGGCGTCGAACACCAAGCCGGTCATCGCCACCGCGGTCGCCACCCTGGTGGAGAAGGGCCTGCTCCGGTACGACGACCAGGTCCGCCAGTACATTCCAAGCTTCGACAACTACCGGAGCGGGTTCATCCAGGTCCGCCACCTGCTGACGCACACCAGCGGACTGCGGATCCCCACCCTCTTTCTGCAGCCCTATCTCGAAAGGTCCTCGAAGCAGCCCAACGCTCCGTCGCTCCAGCTGGAGGTGGCCCGCTTCGGTGAGGTGGGTGCGGCGGTGGTCCCCGGGATCAGCTACAGCTACAGCAACCCCGGATATAACACGCTCGGCGCCCTGATCGAGCTCCGGGCCGGCAAGCCGCTCGAGGCGGTGCTCCGGGAGGAGATCTACCAGCCGTTGGGCATGGTTGACAGCTACCACCACGAGGTGGCGGAGAAGCTCGACAACAAGCTCAGTCGCATGGGCGCCGTCTACTACGAGCGCAAGGACGGCCGCTGGGTGCCCGGCTGGAGACCCGGCGATCCGCCGCAGGTTCCCTTCGTCCGTGCCTCCGGCGGAATGATCTCGACGGCTTGGGACTATGCCATCTTCTGTCAGATGTACCTGAACGGCGGGATCTACAACGGGAAACGGATCCTGAAGCCCGAAACCATCGCCGCCATCACCAGCCAGCAGACCCGGCTGATGGGGATTCCGCTGGCCCGGAGCGAGGGCGGTCGGGAGGAGTATCGGAACGGGTACGGCTATGGCTGGTCGGTGAGCGAGGACGGGATCTACTCTCACGGCGGGTCGGACGGCACCTATGCCTGGGTCGATCCCAACCGGAAGCTGATCGGGCTGGTGTTCACCCAGACCCCGCGGGGTCGGAACCCGCGGGTGCGGTTCCAACAACTGGTGGAGCTGGCCTTCAACGCCGAGGATCAGCGGCAGGCGGCCCCGTGAGGGGACATCGCTGCATGGGCCTTCGGTTCCGACTGGGCCTGGTCGCGGCTGCCGCTGCCGGAGCCGCCACCTCCGTTGCTCCGACTTGGCGATTGGCGGCGGTGGCTGTCGCCCAAGAGCCGATGGACCTCGTCATCCGGGGCGGGCGGCTGCTCGACGGCTCCAGTTCCTGGATCCGGGCCGATGTCGGGGTCCGCGGCGACCGGATCGTTGCGGTGGGGGACCTGTCCCGCGCCGCCGCCGCCCGCGTCATCGACGCCCGCGACCGCTACGTCGCTCCCGGATTCATCGACGTCCACTCCCACGCCGGCCCGGGCCTGGAGACCCCTGGCCTGGCCGCGGGCGAGCCACTCCTGGCGCAGGGGATCACCACCGTGGTGGTCAACCCCGACGGCGGCGGTCCGGTGGACCTCGTCGCCCAGCGCCGCCGCCTCACGTCCAATCCCCTTGGCGTGAACGTGGCCCTTCTGGTTCCGCACGGTTCGATCCGCCGCGAGGTGGTGGGCATGGCCGACCGGCCCCCCACGGCTGCCGAACTGGAACGGATGAAGGCGATGGTTCGGGCGGGGATGGATGCGGGAGCGTTCGGGCTCTCGTCCGGGCCCTACTACGCCCCTGGCAGCTTTGCGAAGACCGAGGAGCTGGTGGCACTGGCGCGCGAGGCGGCCGTGGCTGGCGGGGTCTACACCAGCCACATCCGCGACGAGAGCGACTACACCGTCGGCCTTCTCGCCGCAATCGACGAAGTCATCACCATCGCGGAGGCTGCTCGGCTTCCCGGAATCGTCACCCATGTCAAGGCCCTCGGGCCCAACGTCTGGGGATTCTCTACACCGGCCATCCGCCGGATCGAGAGGGCGCGGGCCCGCGGGATCGAGGTCTTCACCGACCAATACCCCTACGACGCCTCCAGCACCGGCCTGTCCGCCGCGCTCGTCCCGCGCTGGGCCGAGGCGGGGGGCGACGCCGCGATGCGCCGCCGACTGGACGATCCGAAGGAGCGCGACCGGCTCCGGGCGGAAATGGCCGAGAACCTCGTGCGCCGGGGCGGACCCGATCGGCAGATGATCAGCCGGCACCGAGAGGACCCTTCGCTCGAGGGGAAGAACCTGGCCCAGATCGCCAATGCCCGGGGGGTGACCCCGCTCGACGCCGCCATCCAGATTCTCAAGGCCGGCGGGGCGGGTATCGTCTCGTTCAACATGGACGAGGGCGACATCGATGCCTTCATGCGACAACCCTGGACCATGACCTGCTCGGACGGGACGTTGGTGCCAATCAACGAAGGAGTCCCTCATCCCCGGGCCTACGGAACCTTTCCCAGGAAGCTCGCCCGGTACGTACGGGACCGCGGGGTGATACCGCTGGAGCTCGCGATCCGGAGCATGACTTCCCTTCCGGCCGCGGTATTCCGGATGGGCGATCGGGGCACGGTTCGCGTCGGAGCGAAGGCGGATCTGGTGGTGTTCGACCTCGAGCGGCTCGACGAGGCGGCGACGTACGAGCGCCCGCATCAGCTGGCCCGCGGGATGGCTTATGTGGTCGTCAACGGCCAGGTTGCGCTCGAGGACGGCCGGGCCACGGGAAAGCGGGCGGGGATGGTGCTCGACCGGCGCCGGCCGAACTGACCCACCCCCGAACGTCCTGCCCAACGCCTATCGACTGGGCCCGAACAGCACCGCGTTGGTCACCAGCCGGGCCGGGCCCCGCCAGAAACCCCTGTAGATCGGGCTTCCGGCGAACAGCACGGCCCGCCCCCGCCCCACCGTCTCCACCGCGGCGTAGACGCTGTTCCGCAGGAGTCGCTCGGTGTTATCGGGCCAGCTCCAGCCCGAGAGCAGCAGCTTCTCGCCAGTGAACACCACCGGGTTGGCACCCTTCTCCGACGGAGCGAGGAGGGTGGCGGTCTCCAGGAAGACCGGGAGTGTCTCGCCGGAATACCCGAAGGTGAGCCAGTGGGTCGGATCCAGGGTGCTCCGGAAGATGCTCCCCGGCACAAACTCGGGGACCCGTCCTCCGGGCGCCGTGGGCGACACCAGCGGCGGGGCCGCGGGCGTCGTCGTCAAGGTGGTGTCCTTGGCCGCAGCGCTGTCCACCTTGAGCGGTTTCACGGTCGTGAGGCCCGACTCTCCGCCCAGCAGACTCACCGCGCCGTCCATCGCCACCACCACCGACCCCTCCTCGACCCATCGCTTGAGCCGGGCCAGGCCATTCTCGCCCAGCTCCCGGCGCATCCGGTCGCCGGACCCGTCCGGAATCAGGAGCGCGTTGTAGGCCGAAAGGTCCGCGCTGGCCAGGCGGGCCAGGGCGATGGGCGTGACGGAGACGCCCAGCTCGCGCTCGAAGTAGAACCGGAGCGCGCCGAACGCGGTCTGGCTGACGCCGTCGCCGGCGGCGAGGATGATCCGCGGCTTCTGCACCGCAACCACCGTCTCGCTCCCGGGGCCGTACTGCCCGGTATCGGGGAAGGCGGACCGCGCCGCGGTGACCGGTGCCCCGACCTCCGCTGCCAGCGCCGCGATCCGGTCATGGAGGGTCTCGGGGTTGCGCTGGACCCGGACCACGAAGGTGCCCGCCGGGTAGCTCGCCCCGTCGGCGACGATCGGGGCGGTGGCCACCGCGACCCGGAACCCTTCCCCCGCCAGCCGCATCGCGAGGCGGGTGCCGGCCTCGTTCGCATTGCTGAACAGGTAGCTCGACTGGGCCCGCCCCGGCGGGGTCACAGCCGCCCGCTCGGCGCCGGTCACCAGCGTGCCCGGGACCGGGCGGACGTCGTCGGTCCACCAGGCGTCGAGGCCCAGCGTGAAGGGCAGCGACCACCCGGTCACGTCGTAGAAGTCGTAGCCGTCGCGGTCGGCCGACTCGCCCCGGCGCTGGTTCCGCCGGTACTTCTCGACCTGGCGCCGGACGAACCCGGAATCGAAGGCCGCGCCCGGCTCGAGCATGGTAGTGGCGAGCCGCGCCTGCGGCTGTGCCAGGTCCACCACGAAGGTCCCGGCCGCGAACGTCCGCCGGGCCGCGGGCCCGCCGACGTAGGAGTTCGCCCGGTCGGTGGTCCAGGGCTGATCGAGGCGGGTCACCTCGATCTCCTCCTCCAGCAGCCGTCGCACCAGCCAGTCGACGCGGACCGGGTCCGAGCCCGTGAACACCACCCGCCGAAGCGGCCGCCGGGCCGCCTCGGCCATGCCGGTGGCGTGGAACTCGTAGAAGTCCCGGAGCCGCTCGGCGCGACTGGCGGCGGCGAAGTCGAGCGTGGCCAGCGAGGCAATGAAGTGATGGGCGATTCCCATCCGGAAAGTCATGATGCTGCCGTCGGTCTTGCGGAGCCGGAGCTCGGGGCCGCCATCGGTCTCGTAGGTCATCCCGATGCCGCCCCGCATGGTGGGCCACATGTCGATGTAGCCCGGATAAAAGAAGTCGAAGATGTCGCGGACGTAGTACTGCCAGCCCCGGGCGTCGAACGCCGTCCCGTTGGCCCGGCCGAACCGCTCGAACCACTGGAAGGTGGTGGCCGGAAGGTTGGGGTTGTGGGCCTGCGAGACCGGCGGGAAGAAGTACTGCTCGGTGGTGCTGTGGAGATCGGCCACCACCTGCGGCCGCCAGCGGACGTAGACCGAGGCCAGGGCCTTCGACTCCAGCTGCGACCGGGCCAGGAGGTCCCGGTTCATGTCGAAGCGATAGTGGTTGAACCGTCCCTGCACCGACCACGGCTCCGACTGCTCCAGCGCCGCCGGATCGTCGGCCCCCACGGCCACCGAGTTGGACCAGGCGGCGAATCGTTCGTGGCCATCGGGGTTCTGCGACGGGTTGATCAGGACCACGAGCTGGCGGAGGATCTCGAGCGTGGCCGGCTCCTCGGAGGCCAGGAGCTGATAAGTCGTCTCCATCGCCGCCTCGAACCCGGCGGGCTCGTTGCCGTGCACCGAATGGGTCAGCAGCACCGTGGCGGGGGTCCGCTCGGCCAGGGCGCGCGCTTCGGTCGCCGTGGTGCGGCGCGGGTCGGCGAGCCGGGCCAGGCTGGTCCGGATCTCGTCGAGCCGGGCCAGGTTCTCGGGCGCCGAGATGATCAGGAGCCTCATCACCTTCCCCTCGGCGGTCCGGCCAATGACCTCGGTGCGGACCCGATCCGGCGCCGCGGCGATCATCCGGTCGAGAACCTGCTGCTGCTGGTGATACATCGTGTGCCGGGTACCCACCTGGTATCCCAAGAGCGAGTCGGGACGGGGTACCGCCGGCCGATATGGGCCGCGGGTGTGGAAGTCGAAATCCTGGGCGGCGAGGAGGCCGGGGAAAAGGAGTAGCGACGCGAGCAGGCGCATGGTCGTCGGGGTGTTCGGGGTGAGCGGTGGCGCGCCCCAAGATAATAGCTCGGGCTCCAATGGCTCCGCCCGCTGCCCGGCCCTGCGGCCGCACGGCTAGATTGCGGCCACGCGGCCTTGCCGGTCGCAACCGGCGAGTCACTCCGGAGCGATGCATGACACCGTGCGCCCCAGTCTCCCGCTTCCCGAGGCCGCCAGCAGCGGCGGGAACGACCTGCCGGTCCCCAAGGCGGCATTTGCCCCTCATGACGGCTGCCGCCCTGGCCACCGGAGCGGCCACGCTGGCCGCCCAGCCCGGGGGCCGGATCGACGTGAGCCGGATGCGTCCAACCGGCCTCCTGGTCGACTCGTACAGCTACATGACGCCCCCGCACAACCGTTACTACTTCCACCATATCGATCGGCTCGGATTCCGGCTCGAGCGGGTCCGCAAGGCCGGGCCGCCGTCCCGGCTCATGACCCGAGCCGCGCCACCTCCACCGATCCGGTATCGCTTCCGGGAGGAGGAGCGGTCGCTTGAGGACTATCTCGCCAGGACCGATGTCACGGGGTTCCTCGTGCTCCGGCGGGACACCGTGGTCCTCGAGCGGTATTTCCACGGGGCCAGCCCGCGCTCCCGATTCGTGTCGCAGTCCGTGGGCAAGTCGATCCTCTCGATCCTGGTCGGCGTGGCGGTGGACGAGGGCCGGATCGCGATCGCGGATCCCGTCACCCGGTACCTCCCCGAGCTGGCGGGGACGGGCTACGACGGGGCGACGGTCAAGAACGTCCTCCAGATGGCCACGGGAGTCGGCTACAGCGAGGACTATCGCGACTCTACCTCCGGGGCAGCGCGGATCGGCGCGGCGCTGCTCACGGGGATGCCGGCCTTCTCGGCGTTCGTCCGGTCCATGAAGCCCACCCCGGTGGCGCCCGGCACGGCCTTCGAGTACCAGAGCGTCAACACCCAGGTCCTCGCGATGCTGCTCGAGCGGGTGACCGGCGAACGGCTCAGCGAATGGACCGAACGGCGGCTCTGGCGACCCCTCGGCGCGGAGGCCGACGGCTTCTACTACCAGGCCCGGGCGCAGCCCGAGACCTGCGCGTTCGCCTGCTTCAACGCCACGCTTCGGGATTACGGTCGGCTGGGTCTGCTGATGCTGGGCGGGGGCTCGATCGACGGGCGGCGGATCGTCTCGGAGGCGTGGGTCAGGCAATCCACCACGGCCGACGAGGAGTATCTCAAACCGGTCCGGGAAGCCGGCCGGCCGCCGCGAATGGGCTATGGGTTCCAGTGGTGGCTGCCGCCCTGGCCCGAGGGGGCGTTCATGGCCATCGGGATCTTCGGGCAGGCGATCTACGTCGACCCCGGGCGGGAGGTGGTGATCGTCCAGACGGCTGCCTGGCCGGAGCCGGTCTCGCCCGGGCTGGGCGCGGAGCGGGCGGCGGTGTTCCAGGCGGTGGCGGCGGCCGTGGCCGGACGCTACTAGCCAGAGGACAGGATCGACCCCGGCGACCTTACGACCGCCGGAGGGCGCCACCTGAACCGAGCACCTCCGGCGCTGCGCCGGAGCGGACGGGGCAACGCGACTGGCGGAAGGCCCCGGGCTAACCGTGGCGGAGCGTTGGAAACCACTCTTCATGCGAAAGCTTCTCCTGGCGCTGCTCGTGACCGGCCTCATCTGGCTTGCTTTTGAAGTCGGACGAGAGGTCGGCCGGCTAGAAATGGCCGATGCGGGCTCCGAGACACCCGCCAGCGCGGAGCCAGCGGCAGACGATCACACGGTCCGGGAACTGTGGCGGACGCCGGCACCAACCAGTACCGCGGATGCCCCACCTTTGGTGATCGACTCCAGCAGTTGGGCGAACACAAGCCCAACCGAGGCCGAGCTTCCGAACGAGTGCGGCGTGCCCTGTGGAACCCAGCGGTGGCTCGTGAAGACCCTGAGCGATCCCGGACGAACCGAGGTAGCCCTCAAGCCCGTTCCGGCCACGGTCCAGGCCCTTGGCCAGCTGCCCCGACCGGCCCGAATCCCGTCCAACGGCCGGGCTCCACCCCACGAGACGACAGTTTATCGGGTCATGGCGTATCTCGCCGCAGTGGACGGCCAGAGCGATTCGGCGTTGGGTTCCTCGACCATGGGCACGGCCAGGTCGGAGCGGCCCCGAACTATTTCGAGCTGCATCCGGTCCTGGCGCTGCGGTTCGTCCGATGACGCCGAGCCCCCGGCGGCACTCCACGGTCAGAATCCGGGCGGCCGCCGCCCCGGCCCTCCCTGCCCCGGTCCCCGCCCGAACGGCCCGCCCGGGCTCTTGATCCGGGCCGGCACCTGGGCCCACTGCTCGGGAGTGAGGATCGCCTCCGACGCCCGGAGCGCCTCCTGCTGCGCCGCGCGAAGCCGCTGGAGCAGGGGCTGGAGCGAGAGCATGAGCCGCATCGGTTCGGTGGACGGGCCGGCCCGCTCGGTGATGGCCCGGGCGCTGTCGCCCACGACCCGAACCGCCGCGCTCATCGTGTCGGCCACCGCGGTGAGCCGGGTCACCTGATCGTCGGTCAGCCGGAGCGCGATCCGGATCGCCGCGATCTCCCGGGCCGGGTTGGGCAACAGCGAATCGATCCGCTCCAGGAAGTTGCCCGCGCCGAGGAGCCCGCCCGCGAACGGGCCACCACCGCCGGGCCCGCCAC
>CAZFSA010000110.1:0-15889 GCA_964521535.1 uncultured Gemmatimonas sp. | reverse complement strand
CGGGCTCCGGCGCGCCCATGTCCTGGTGGGAACCGGCCGGCCGTTCGTCGAGGTCGTGCGGGCAGTCCTCCGGCGCGGCTTCGACCTGGTGGTGAAGCCAGCCGAAGGGCGGGTCCTTGGCCCGGCCCTGCCGTTCGGCTCCACCGATCAGCACCTGCTCCGGAAGTGTCCCTGCCCGCTGCTCCTCCTGCCGCCGGGGTCCGGACGCCCCTTCCGGCGAATCATGGCGGCCGTCGACCCCGACCCCGGCGACCGGCGGCGGGATCAGCTCAACGACGACATCGTGCGGCTCGCGGCCCAGTTCGCGCGCGAGGAAGGCGGCCGGGTGGGCGTGGTCCATGCCTGGCAGCTGCTGCACGAGCGCCTGATCCGGGGTGGCCTCTACCGGACCCCGCGGCAGGTGGTGGAGGAGATGGGACGCGAAGCCCGGGAGACCCATCGGCGGAACCTCACCCGCCTCCTCCGCCGCCTCGACCTGACCGGAGTGGAGGTCACGGCCCAGCTCATCAAGGGCGACCCGCGGACTCGCCTGCCGCGATTCGCCCAGGCCAGGAACATGGACCTGATCGTCCTCGGGACCGTGGGGCGGGCCGGATTCCCGGGACTGCTGATCGGCAACACGGCCGAAAGCGTATTGGCCCAGGTTCGCTGCGCGGTCCTGGCGGTGAAGCCGCGTGGCTTCCGGAGCCCGGTGCAGGCCCGGGCCTGACGACGTGGCGCAATTCTCTTCCTGACCGGCCCGACCGCACTACCATCGACCACCCTCGTCCAAGGACACGTGGTGCCACTCCATTCCGCCGCGTCGCCCGCCGCCCATCGCCACCGCCCGACGGCGCTCCAGCGCCCCGGGGCCGCTCTTCTGCTCCTGCTGGCCGCCGCCACCGCGCCGCTCGGGGCCCAGATCACGCGCGAGGAATATCAGGCGCGGCGCGATTCGCTGGCCGCCCGGCTGGGTGAGGGCGTGGTCGTCGCGTTCGGAGGGGTCACTCCGGTGACCGACTTCGGCCCGTTCCATCAGCTGCCCGGCTTCCGCTATCTCACCGGCTACCTCTACCCCGACGCCGCGCTCGTGATGGTCGTCCGGGGCGGCCGGGGCAGCAGTACCCTCTTCGCCAAGCGGACCCCGACCCGGTTGGCCCTCTACTATGGCGAGGAGCCAGACTCCGCCGCTCTCGCGCGCGAGCTGGGCCTCACCGCCAGGCCGATCGGCCAGGTCGCGAGCTACGTCGACTCCCTGATCCGCGCCGGCCGCCGCCCGGTGCACGAACTGCGCGACTTCGCCGCGGCCGATTTCGCGGCTCAGGACTCGCTGACGCGGGGAGGGCAGTTCGTCAAGGCGCTCGCCGCGCGACACGCCGGCCTCGAGATCCGGAACGCGCACCCGATCCTCGACCGGCTCCGCGCGCGGAAGAGCGAGGCGGAGCTGGCGCTGATCCGCCGGGCGGCCGAGATCTCGGCGCAGGGCCATGTCGAGCTGATGCGGCGGATCGAGCCCGGGATGCACGAGTACGACCTTCAGGCCATCCTCGACTACACCTTCCGCCGGGCCGGCGCCGAGCGGCCCGCGTACGGCGCCATCGTGGGATCGGGACCGAAGGCCCTGGAGCTCCACTACATGAAGAACCGCCGGCAGATGCAGCCGGGCGAGGTCGTGGTGGTCGACGCCGGCGCCGAGTATCAGGGGTACACCGCCGACGTGACCCGCACCCTGCCGGTGAGCGGGACCTACACCCCGGAGCAGCGAGCGGTCTATCAGATCGTCCGGGATGCCCAGGACGCGGCCGAACGGAACTCGAAGGTGGGGATGACGATCCGCGCGGCGCTGGACAGCTCCATTGCGGTGCGGGCGCGCGGGCTGGCCGCGCTGGGGTTGATCGAATCACCCGACGCCACGTACGATCCGGCCTGGCAGGTGGACTGCCGGCAGACGCCCTCGGCCTGTTCCCAGGCTTCGCTCTTCATGATCCACAGCATCACCCACGGGATCGGTCTGGAGGTCCACGATCCGCTCCAGGCCTACTACGACACCTTCCAGGAGGGCGACGCGTTCGTGATCGAGCCGGGTCTCTACATCAGCGCCCGGCTCCTCGATTTGCTGCCGGACACCCCCAGGAATCGGGCTTTCATTGCCCGGGTCCGGCCCGTGGTGGCGCGCTACGAGAACACCGGGGTGCGGATCGAGGACAGCTACGTGCTCACCCGCCGCGGCCTCGAACGGATCAGCCTGGCGCCCCGCGACCTCGACGAGATCGAAGCGCTGACCCGGCGCCGTCCGGTGCCCTGAGCGGGCCGCCGATCGTGTCGCTGGTTCCGGCCGACGACGGATTCGCCATCTGGGCCGTCCTGCTGGCGGGGGCGGCGCTCGCGGCCTGGGCGGAGCACACCCGGTGGGGTCACCGGGTCTCGGGCGTGCTGGTGGCAATCTTCGCCGCCATGGTGCTCTCCAACCTCAGGCTGATCCCCCGGGCCAGCCCCACGTACGACGCCGCGCTCGAGTACCTGATCCCGATCGCCATCCCGCTGCTGCTGTTCGACGCCAATCTCCGGCGCATCGTCCGGGACACCGGCCGTCTGCTGCTCGCGTTCGGCATCGGCACCGTGGGCACCCTGCTCGGTGCCTGGATCGGGGTGCGGGTGGTGTCCCTGGGTGACACCGGCCCCGAGCTGGCCGGCGTGTTCAGCTCGACTTACATCGGCGGCGGCCTCAACTTCATGGCGGTGGCCCGGACCACCGGGTTCCATAACGGCAGCCAGATGGCGGCGAGCGTCGCGGCCGACAACCTGGTCACGGCCCTGTACATCATCGCCGTGATGGCCCTGCCCTCGATCGGCTGGCTCCGGCGGCGGATCCCCTCGCCCCTCGCTGATCGCGAAGAAGCCGCCTTCGAACGGGAGGTGGTCCGCCAGGCCGCTCCCGCGCCGGTGCCATTCCGGGTCACGGCGGTCTGCCTGGCGCTGACCCTGGCCCTCGCGATCGCGGCGCTGGGCCACTGGCTGGCGCGGGTGCTGGGCCTCGACGGGTTCGGGATCCTGTTCGTGTCGGCCCTGGCGCTGCTGCCGGCGAACCTGTTCCCGGGACTCGCCCGACACCTGGGCGGGCACACCGAGCTGGGCATGATCGGGATCTACGTCTTTCTGTTCGTGATGGGCGCGGCAGCCGACATCTGGGGCATGCTGGGGTCGGCGCTTCCCATCACCGCATTCGCGTTCTTCATCGTGGCCGTGCACATGGTGGTCGTGGTGATCGCCGGCGGCCTGCTTCGGTTCGATCTCGCGGAGCTGGTGATCGCTTCCAATGCCTGCGTCGGAGGGTCGGCCTCCGCCGGACCAATCGCCGCGGCCCGCGGGTGGCCAGAGCTGGTCACCCCGGCGATTCTCTGTGGCGCGCTCGGTAACGCCATCGGCACCTTCCTGGGAGTGGGACTCACCACTCTCTTGCGCTGACCGCCTGGGGTCGATCCGGCGGTCCGCTCCGGCGGAGCAAAGTCTTGCACTCCCCGCGCGTCGGCGACCCACCCCGGCCCACGTCTTGCTTCAAACCAGAGCGGATCGCCCGGGACGCACCTGCCGTCCGGGCAGGACGTGCGCCCCACCCGACGGTCGGGCCCGACGCCGAAAGCGACATGACCGCTACCGCGACCCCCTCAGCCGCGGCCTCTCCGGTTCCGCCCCGCGGGGATGCCAGGCCAGCCAACAGCCCCCGAATCCTCGACCTCTTCAATGCCGTGCTGGCCAAGGCCATCGAGGTCGGGGCGTCCGACGTCCACGTCAGCGCGGGCGGGCCTTTCCGGATGCGAATCCGGGGGCAGATTGCCGCCGTGAACGGGGCACCGCCCCTCACCACCGAGGACACGGCCCTCATCAGTCGCCAGATTCTGCTCGCCTCCCGCAAGGCGACGGCCGAGACCGTAGGAGAGGTCCTCGATCAGCTCCGCGACCTCGACTGCTCGTACTCGCTGCCCGGCGGCGGCCGCTTCCGGGTCAACCTCTGCAGCCAGCGGGGATCGCTGTCGGCGGTACTCCGGAGCATTCCGTACGAGGTGCCCACGTTCGAGGCCCTGGGGCTGCCCGAGGTGATGCGGGAGATCGCGATGGAGGATCGCGGCCTGGTGCTGGTGACCGGCGTGACCGGCAGCGGCAAGTCCTCGACCCTGGCCGCGATGCTGTCCTACCTCAACCAGCACCGCGCCGCCAAGATCGTGACCATCGAGGACCCGATCGAGTTCCTCTACCGCGATCAGAAGTCGGTGGTGGTGCAGCGCGAACTGGGCGGCGACACCGAGAGCTTTGCCACCGCCCTCCGGGCCGCCCTCCGCCAGGACCCGGACATCATCATGGTGGGGGAGATGCGCGACCGGGAAACCATCGACATCGCCCTCAAGGCCGCCGAGACCGGCCATCTGGTCTTCAGCACGCTGCACACCACGGATGCCCCGAAGACCATCAGCCGTCTGATCAGCGTCTTCGACGGGGCCGAGCAGACCATGATCCGGATGCGCCTCGCCGAGTCCCTTCGCGCAGTGGTGTCGCAGCGCCTCCTGCCCCGTCAGGACGGGCAGGGCCGGGTCCCCGCGGTCGAGGTGATGCGGCGGACCTCGGCGATCGAGGAATGCATCGCCGATCCCGCGCGCACTGCCGAGATCCGCGACCTGCTCGCCGAGGGACGAACCCAGTATGGGATGCAGACCTTCGACCAGCACCTGACCGAGCTCTACGAGAAGGGTCTGGTCTCGCTCGACGTGGCCCGCTCGGCGGCCACGAGCCCGGCCGACTTCGTGCGCAACTTGGAGTTCCGATAGCCGGCACCGCCTCCAACCGGGGTCAGTCCGGTCGACCGGCAGCCAGTCGATCCAGGAGCTCCCCCAGCCGGCGGATCTCCTCGCCGTAGCGGGCCCAATCGCCTCCCCGCTGGGCCTCGAGCGCCGCCTGATAGCGGCGCCGCGCCTCGGCCACGAGGTCCCGGAGGTTGGCATCGCCGGGCATCGCGGCGGCCGCCGGCACCCGTTCCGCCTCCGCGGCAGCCACGACCTGGCCCGGCGGGCCAGCGACGCCTCCGAAGAGCACTGCCAACGCCTGATCCAGCGTCTCCTGCATGGTCACCTGGTTCTGGTATGCCACGACCACCCGCTTGAGCTCAGGGATCCGCCCGCCCTCGGCCTGGAGGTAGAGCGGCTGGACGTAGATCAGCGACTCCTCGATCGGAATCACCAGGAGATCGCCTCGAATCACCTGGGACCCGCGCTGGTCCCAGAGCGACACCTGGCGGGCAATCTCGGTGTCCTGGTTGATCCGGTTCTCGATCTGTTGCGGGCCGAACACCAGGCTCTGTCGCGGCAGCCGGTACACCCGAAGCCGGCCGTAGGCCTCGCCATCGTTCCGGGCCACCATCCAGGCCGCCAGGTTGTCCTTGCCGCGCGGCGTGAACGGGACCATGTAGATGAACTCCGCCTCCGGCTCATCCGGCAGCCGCATCACGATCCGCCGCATGAAGGGGACCGAACCGTCCGCGCGGGAGGAGACCGGAATCTGCCACTGGTCCTCCCGGTGGTAGAACTCGTCGGCCTGATCCATGTGGTAGGTGGCGTAGAGCGCGGTCTGCACCCGGTAGAGCTCGTCGGGGACGCGGATGTGCGCCCGCAGGTCGGGCGGCATGCTGTCGAGCGGCGTGAAGATACCAGGCAAGATGCGGGCCCAGGTGCGGATCAACGGGTCGGCCGGATCCGCCTGATACGCGGTGACCGTGCCGTGATAGGCGTCGATCACCACCTTGACGCTGTTGCGCATGTAGGTGACGCCGTTGGCCAGCCGGAAGGAGTACGGATACCGGGACGAGACGGTGAATCCATCCGCGATCCAGTGGAGGGTGCCGTCCTCGCGGATGACCAGGTAGGGATCGCGGTCGAACTCCAGAAACGGCAGCGCCTTGCGGAGGCGCTCTCCGATGTTCCGGTGGTAGAGCACCCGGCTCTCGGCGCCGATATCCTGCGAGAACAGGATTTTGGACGAACGGAAGTGCATGGCGAACAGGGCCCGGCGCACCAGGCCGCCGAGCGGCACCCCGCCCGTCCCGGTGTAATTGCGGTAGACGTTGGTTTCGCCCGCGGGGTGGTCGAACTCGCGCTGCCGGGTGCCGGTGAAAACGAACTGCTCGGACAGCTCGCCGTAGTAGATCTGCGGTCTCGTCACTTCGAGCGAGACGCTCGACACCGGGGGCAGATCCTTGATTAACAGGACCGGCAGGCCCTCGGCCGTCACCTGGTTCACCGGGCTCAAGGTCAGCCCCATGCCGTGGGTGAACGTCAGGTGCTCGTTGATGAACGTCCGGGTGGGGAGCGCCGCGGCGTTGAGCTCGCGAGGCGCCAGCAGCACCTGGCGGTACTTCCCGTCGATCCAGTAGCGATCGTCGTCGACGTTGACGAAATCGTAGTAGGTCCGGATCTCCTGAATCTGCGAAAAGGTCCGGAGCAGCGGGTCCCGGTCCCAGAGGCGGACGTTGTCGATGGTAGGCCCGTTGCGGCGGATGTCAGCCAGCGTGAGCGTGGCTTCGCCCCTCAAGTCGCGGACCTCGACGCTGTCCAGGCCCCAGGCATGACGGGTGGCCTCGATGTGGCGCTGGAGATACGGCGCTTCCCGGGTGAGCTCGGTCGGTGCGACCACGAACTTCTGGATGGCCGCCGGAATCAGGACGCGCCCCACCACCGCCACCACGAGATACGTCCCCACGGCCAGGAAGGTGTACCAGGCAAGCTGATGGCGGAGCGCACCCACCACGACCGCGACGGCGGCCACGGCCGCCACCACGGCCGAAACGCGAAGGGCGGGCAGGGTCGCGTGGAGGTCGGTGTAGCTTGCGCCTACCAGGGGACCGGTCCCGGAATAGAGGAGGCCGGCCGGATCCACCACCCAGAGCTGCACCGCCATGAGGGCGAAGACCGAGGCGACCAGCACGCCGAGGTGGACGCCCGCTGCGGGCTCGATCCGAAGTGACCGGGGCCGGAGGATCAGATCGCCGCGGAGAAAGTACACGGGCACCAGCAGGAGCAGACTGAGCACCGCCAGCGTGGTGAGCAGTCCGAGCAGAGCGCTCAGCCCCGGGAGGGTGAATACGTAGAACCCGATGTCCCGGCCGAAGACGGGATCGACCGAGCCGAACGGCACTCGGTGGAGCGCGCGGAGCACCAGATCCCAAGCCGGGGTGGCGCCCAGCCCGAACAGCAGGCCGAAGACCAGTGCTCCGGGGAGGCTCAAACGCCGCAGGATCCCGGTCAGGTCGATCTGCGGCGCTCCCTGCATCCGGAGCACCACCGGGTCGGGCACCAGGCCCCGCTGAGCCAGGGAGAGGTTGAGGTAGAGCACCAGCGCGGTCAACGCGCCCACCCCGAAGAAGAGGAGGACCTTGGTGACCAGCTCGCGGCGGAACACCACCTGGTAGCCGATCTCGCCGAACCACCACCAGTCAGCCAGCAGCCCGACCAGCGCCGGCACCAGCACCAGGACAGCCAGCAGGCTGGCGACGACGACAAGCGGAAGCATTCTGGGTCGGGCCACGGGTCACCTCCCGCTGGATGCAGCCCCCGCGGGGCCCCCATGTCAAGAGGGGCGCGGCTCTTTCAAGGTGGTGGGTCGGAGGCGATATTCGGGCCGCCATGTCCGAGTTCGACGTCGTTGCGACCCTGACCACGATGGCCGCGCTGTTCTCGTGGCTCAATCACCGGTACGTCCGGCTTCCCACGACGATCGGCCTGATGGTGGCCTCGATCGCCCTCTCGCTCGCCATCGTGGCGCTGGGACGGGCCGGCCTCGCGCCAGTCGGGCCCTTCCTGGAATTCGTGGGGGCGATCGACCTCGATGAGGCGCTGCTCCACGGAATGCTGGGCGCACTGCTGTTCGCCGGGGCCCTGCACGTCAACCTCGACGATCTGCTGCGGCAGAAGGCGGTCATCGGGCTGCTCGCCACGGTGGGCGTGCTGGTTTCGACGGCGGTGGTCGGGCTCAGCACCTGGATGCTGTTCGGCTGGCTGGGCTTCGATCCTCCCCTGGTGATATGCCTCCTGTTCGGCGCGATCGTGTCGCCAACCGACCCGATCGCGGTGGGAGCGATCCTCAAGCGGGCGGGCGTTCCACACAGCCTGCTCACCAAGGTCACCGGCGAGTCGCTCTTCAACGACGGAATCGGCGTGGTGCTGTTCATGCTCCTCGCGGGCCTGGCCTCCGGCACCATCGAGGCCACCCCCGCCCACGTGGCCCGTCTGATTGCCCTGGAGGTGGGCGGCGGACTGGCCTTCGGGGCGGCCCTGGGCGCGCTGGCCTACTACCTCCTCCGCCAGGTGGATCATTACACGGTGGAGATCCTGGTGACGCTCGCCGTGGTCACCGGCGGCTATTCGCTGGCCAACCACCTCCACGTCTCCGGTCCGCTCGCCATGGTGGTGGCTGGCGTGCTCCTCGGCAACCGTGGTCGGGCGTTCGCGATGTCGGATACCACCCGGCAGCGGCTGGACAGCTTCTGGGAGCTGGTGGATGAGTTCCTGAACGCGGTGCTGTTCGTGCTGATCGGGGTGGAAGTGGTGGTCGTGGACTTCTACGAGCCGATCCTGCTGGCCGGTCTGCTGGCCATTCCCCTGGTGCTGCTCGGCCGGCTGGTGAGCGTGGCGCTGCCGGTGACGGTGCTCCGGGCGGTGCGGGGATTCAGCCCGCACGCGGTGAGCGTGCTCACCTGGAGCGGGCTCAAGGGCGGAATCTCGGTGGCGCTGGCGCTTTCGCTCCCGCCCGGATCGTATCGGGGCCTGATTGTCACGGCCACCTACGTGGTGGTCTGCTTCTCGATCATCGGACAGGGGCTCACGGTGGAGTACGTGGTCCGACGGCTGTTCCGGTCGTCGCCGGCGCCCGCAGCGCGGTAGCGCCGCCGGTCCGGGAGCGGCGAGCCGGGCCCGCTGTCGCCCCGCCAGGGATTCGGCTAGCATCAAGCGTGTCTCCCCCAATCGCAAGGCCCGGCATGACCAGTCAGGAGCCCTGGGCCCGGGCCGGGCGGCCGGCGTACCGGCGCGAGCTTGCCTCCGGCATCGTGATCGCCTCGACGGCGCCGGCCCACGCCCGCCAGCTCGAGGCCCTCCAGCAGGTGGTGTTCCCCACGCTGGCGCCGGCCCAGCGATTCGCCGCCCGGCACTACCTCCGGCACCTCGAGCTCTTCGCCGAGGGCCAGTTCGTCGCCCTTGACGGCGACCGGGTGGTCGGCGCTACCAGCACCATCCGCCGGCGGTTCGATTTCGAACACCCCCACCACACCTTCGATGACATCATCCAGGGGGGCTGGCTCACCTCCCACCAGCCCGACGGAGACTGGCTTTACGGGGCGGACCTGGGCGTGCACCCGGACTACCGGCGCCGGGGCCTGGCCCTGGCGCTCTATGCCGCCCGCCACGAGCTGGTCCGGACCCTCGGCCTCCGGGGTCAGGTGACGGCCGGAATGCTGAGCGGCTACGGTGCGGTGAAACACCGGCTTTCGGCCCGGGAGTACTGCGACGCGGTCCAGGCCGGGACTCTGGAGGACCCCACCCTCTCCATGCAGCTTCGGGTGGGCTTCGAAGTCCGGGCGCTCCTCCCGGGTCACCTCGATGACCCGGCCTGCGACGGGTATGCCGCGCTGATCGTGCTGGACGCGTCGCGTGAGGTTCCCGGCGCAGCACGGCCGGATTCGGAGGAGTGACCGGATGGGCGCCATCCAGCTCAGAACCGAGATCCCGGGACCCCGGAGCCGCGAACTCCTGGCGCGACGCGGCGCCGCGCTGCCCGCCGGGCTGGCGCGGGCCACCGACGTCGTCGTCGACCATGCCCACGGCGCCCTGGTCCACGACGTCGACGGCAACACGTTGATCGACCTGGTTGGCGGCATCGGCATGCTGGCGGTGGGGCATGCCCCACCCGACGTCGTGGAGGCCGTGGCCAGCCAGGCCCGGAGGCTGATCCACACCTCGATCCTGGTGGCCACCTATGAGCCGTACGTCCGGCTGGCAGAGCTGTTGAACGAGATCACCCCGGGCTCCTTTCCCAAGAAAACGCTCCTCGCCAACAGCGGGGCGGAGAGTGTCGAGAACGCGGTCCACCTGGCCCGGCGCTGTACGGGTCGGCCCGCGGTGATCTGCTTCGAGGGCGGCTATCACGGGCGGACCCTCCTCGCGCTCAGCCTGACCAGCAAGTACGGACTCTTCAAGAAGGGATTCGGGCCGTTCGCCCCCGAGATCGTCCGGCTGCCGCTGCCGAACCTCTATCGCCGCCCGCGGGGGATGACCGAGGCCGAGTACCTGGAATGGAGCCTGGCCCGGCTGGACGACGCCTTCGTGGCGCAGGTGGACCCCTCGGCGGTAGCCGCGATCCTGATCGAACCGGTGCAGGGCGAAGCCGGATTCGTTCCGGTGCCGTTCGCCTTTCTCCGCCGGATCCGGGAGCTGGCCGATCGGCATGGCATCGTCATGATTGCGGATGAGGTGCAGAGCGGGTTCGGGCGCACGGGGCGGCTCTTCGCCATCGAGCACTCCGGGGTGACGCCCGACCTGATCGTCATGGCCAAGTCGCTCGGCGCCGGGCTGCCGATCAGTGCGGTCACCGGTCGGGCCGAGATCCTCGACTCGGCCCATCCCGGAGGGGTTGGGGGCACCTACGGTGGCAGTCCTCTGGCGTGCGCGGCCGCCATTCAAGCGGTCGAGACCATCCGGCAGCCGAGCTTTCTGGCGCACGCGGAGCTGCTGGGCGGGGTGATGCGCGACGTGCTCGGGAGCTGGATGGAGCGCTGTCCGCTGGTGGGCGACGTTCGCGGCCTGGGCCCGATGATGCTGGTGGAACTGGTCCGAAGCCGCGAGACCCGGGAACCGGCGCCGGAGGAGACCCTGGCGGTGATCCGCCGCGCCGTGCAGGGCGGGGTCCTCGTGATGCGGGCCGGCCTCTACAGCAACTGCATCCGGCTCCTCCCTCCGCTGGTGATCACCGAGGAACAGCTCCGCGAGGGTCTGACGGTGCTGGGCGGGGCGCTGGCTCAGATGGACGGGGAACGCCTGGCGTCCGCGAGCGGACGATAGGACGGATCGCGATGGCCGATCTGATCCTGACCGGCGGCAATCTCCTCACGCAGGACCGGGTTCGGCCCCGGGCCCGGGCCCTCGCCGTCCGGAACGGTCGGATCGAAGCCGTGGGTGACGAGGAGGATGTGCTCCGGTATGCCCGCGGCGGCACGCGCCGACTGGACCTCGGGGGACGCACCCTGATTCCGGGGTTCGTCGACGCCCATGCCCACCTGTGGAAGATCGGCCACCTGCTCACCACGCTCGTGGATCTGCGGGGCGCGCGCAGCCTGACTGACCTGGGCCGGAAGCTGGCCCAGGCGGCCGCTCGCCTCGCGCCTGGCGCCTGGCTCCAGGGCCGGGGCTACAACGAGGCCCGCCTCGCCGAGGGGCGGTCGCCCACCCGCTGGGACCTGGACCCGCTGGTCTCCGAGCGCCCGGTGGTGCTGACCCGCACCTGCGGGCACATCATGGCCTGCAACAGCCTGGCCCTTCGGCTCGCCGGGATCGGGCCCGGCACTCAGGACCCTCCCGGCGGCGTCATTGCGCGCCGGAGCGACGGCGAACCGACCGGGCTGCTGCACGAGACGGCGATGGGGCTCGTGACCGCGCACCTCCCCGCGCCTGGTCGTGACGAGTACGCGGCGATGATCACGGCCGCGCTCCGGCACCAGCTCTCCCTCGGAATCACCAGCACCTCCGACGCGGGGGTGGCACCGGCGCTGCTGGACGTCTACCGGTCGCTCGAGCTCGAGGAACGGCTGCCGGCGCGGGTCAACGTGATGGCGCTCCGGCAGGTGGATGGGGTGGGCCCGGTGCCGCTCCCGGAGCCGCGGATCACCAGCCGGCTCCGGATCGACACCGTCAAGTTCCTCGCCGATGGCGGTCTGAGCGGAGCGACGGCGGCGCTCACCGTACCCTACCGCGAGAGCACATCCACCGGCGTGCTCCGGTTCGCGGACGACGAGCTGCTGGCGCTGGCCGCGCCCGCTCACGCCGCGGGATTCCGGATCGCGATCCATGCCATCGGCGATCGGGCGATCGATCAGGCGCTCCGGCTCTTCGAGGCGCTCGGCCCGGGCCCGGTCCGCCACCGGATCGAGCATCTGGGCCTTCCCGACGCCGGCCAGCTGACCCGCGCCGCGGCGTTGGGGATCATCGCGGTGCCCCAGACCATCTTCCTCCCGGCACTGGGCCGGAACTTCCGCCGCTACCTGCCGGATGCACTGCTGCACCGGGTCTACCCCCTCCGCGCCATGCTGGACGCCGGGCTCACGGTCGCGCTCTCGTCGGACGCCCCGGTGGTGGAGGACGACAACCCCTTCCTGGGCATTCGCGCGGCGGTGGATCGCCTGGACGACGCCGGGCAGCCGCTCGCCGCGGAGCAGGCGATCACGGTTGACGAGGCGCTCCGCGCGTACACGCTTGCCGGGGCCGAGGCTGCAGGCGACGAGGCTGACCGCGGGAGCCTCGAGCCCGGCAAATGGGCCGACTTCGCGATCCTTTCGCACGACCCGCTCACCACCCCGACGGACCGGCTTGGCGACATCGAGGTCGTCGAGACCTGGGTCGCCGGGCATCTGGCCTACCAACACCTCTGACGCTCATGCCATGTCCCTGCCAGCAGCTCATCGACGGTGCCTGGGTTGACGCCGGCAACGGCGGAACCTGGACGGTAATCGACCCCGCCACCGAGGAGCCGATCCGCACCGTTCCCTACGCCGACCGTGCCGACTGCCGCCGAGCCATCGAGGCGGCGGCCCGGGCCTTCCCCGAGTGGTCGCGGCGTACGCCGTGGGACCGGGGCGCCATCCTGCTCCGCGCCGCCCAGCTGATGCGGGAGCGCGCGGCGGAGCTCGCCCCGGTGACGGTGCGGGAGAGCGGGAAGCCCTGGAACCAGGCCCGGGGGGAGTGGCTCGCCACCGCCGACCTCTTCGAGTGGTTCGCCGAGGAGGGCAAGCGTGCCTATGGACGCAGCATTCCTTCGCGGGTCGCTTCAAAGCGGATGACGGTGCTGCGGCAGCCACTCGGCGTGGTCGGGGTGATCACGGCCTGGAACTTCCCCGCGTACAACCCGGGCCGCGCCTGGGCGGCGGCGCTGGCGGCGGGCTGCACCGTGGTGGGCCGCCCCTCGGAATTCACCCCGCTCAGCGCGATGGAGCTGGCGGCGATCCTGGTCGAGGCCGGGCTCCCACCAGGCGTGCTCAACCTGGTCAATGGCGATCCGGAGGGCATGGGACAGGAGATGCTCGATCATCCGGCCCTCCGGAAAATCAGCTTCACCGGCAGCGTCCGGGTCGGCAAGATCCTGATGGACGGCGCCTCGCGAACGGTGACCCGGTTGTCGCTCGAGCTGGGCGGCAACGCGCCGGTCATTGTCCTGCCCGATGTTGACCTCGATGCCCTCGCCTCAGGCTCGGTGTCCGCCAAGTTCCGCAACAATGGGCAGGTCTGCGTCTCGCCCCAGCGGTTCCTGGTGCATCGGGACATCGCGGACGGGTTCGCCGAGCGGGCAGCGGCGAGGGCCCGGGCGCTCCGGGTCGGGAGCGGGCTGGAGCGGGAAACGCAGGTCGGTCCGCTGATCAACGCGCGCCAGCGCGACCGGGTCGAGGCCCTGGTAGCCGACGCTGCGGGCCGCGGGGCGGCGGTGCTCGCGGGGGGTCGTCGTCCGGAAACCCTCGCCAGGGGCTACTTCTTCGAGCCCACGGTGCTGGCCGGCGTGGGAGCGGGGCTTCCGCTGTACCAGGAGGAGATCTTCGGTCCGGTGATGCCGGTGACGCCCTTCGACGAGCTGGACGAGGCCATCGCGCTTGCCAACGCCACGCCCTACGGGCTGGCCGCCTACGTCTGGACCCGGGACCTCAACGCGGCGGTCCGGGCCGCCGAGGGCCTCGAGTTCGGCATGGTGGGCGTGAACGAATGGACGCCGCACGCCACGGAGGCGCCGTTCGGCGGCTGGAAGCAAAGCGGGATCGGCCACGAGAGCGGGGCCGAGGGACTTCTGGAGTACCTCGAAACCAAGCTGGTGGCAGTCGGCGGCCTGTGAGGATCCGGGGCAAGGCGGAGGCGCGCCGGTGACGGCCACCCCCGGCCGCCCGATTCCCCGGACGCTGGGGCGGACCGACCTGGTCCTCCTCAAGGTCGTGGCCATCGTCAACCTCAACAACGTGCCCCCCACGGCCGTCTACGGGCGGGCGGCGCTCCTGCTCTGGCCCCTGGCCTTCGCCGCCTTCTTCCTGCCCGAGGCGGTGGCGGTGCTCCAGCTGGCGCGGCGGTACCCCGGCGAGGGTGGGATCTACCTCTGGACCCGGAAGACCTTCGGCGAGGGCCATGGATTTCTGTCGGGCTGGTGCTACTGGACCAACAACCTGTTCTACGTCCCGGTCCTCCTGCTCTACCTGGCGGGGATCATGGCCTTCGGGGGCGGGGCCGACTCCGCGGATCTGGTGGAGCGACGCGGCTTCGTCGCCACGGTGGCGTTCGGGTGGCTCGCCGCGATCACCTGGCTCAACATCCGCGGACTCAGGGTCGGCAAGTGGATCCAGAATGCCGGCGCGGTGGGCACCTTCCTGACCGTCGCGCTGGTCCTGCTCGCGGCAGTCGCGGCCTGGGCCCGCGGCGGGACATCGGCGCCGCCGCCGGCCGCCAGCGCCGGCTGGGAGCTGGCCGCCACCTTCAGCGTGATGTGCTACGCCTTCATCGGCATCGAGCTGGCCTCGACCATGGGCGACGAGATTCGCGACCCGGCCCGCGACCTCAAGCCGGCCGTGCTGGCCGCGGGCGGGATCTCGCTCGTCTCCTATCTCCTGGTCACCTGGGCCGTGCTGGCGCTGGTTCCGGCCGGGGAGGTCGGCTCCATCCAGGGCATCATGCAGGCGGTGAGCGCCAGTGCGTCCGGGGTCGGCCTGGAATGGGTCGTGGCGCCGATCGCCGTGCTCATGGCCCTGTCCATTGGCGGTGCCGCGTCGGCCTGGTTCGCCGGTTCGTCCCGGATCCCGTTCGTCGCTGGCCTCGACCATGCCCTGCCGCCAGCCCTTGGTCGGGTCCACCCCCGGTGGCAGTCCCCGTACCTCGCTCTTGCGGTCTGCGCGGCGCTGGCGGGGCTCTTCACCCTGATGTCGCTGGCCGGTTCCACCGTGGCCGAGGCCTTCCAGGTGCTGCTCAAGGCCTCGATCGTGATCCAGCTGGTGCCGTTCGTCTATCTCTTTCTGGCACTTGCCCGGCTCGACGGGGTGAGGCCGCTGACGCGGGCGGCCGGCGTAGTCGGCCTGACGACCACGGTGGGCGGCATGATCGCGGCCTTCATTCCCACCGGGGACGTCCGGAGCGTGCTGGTGTTCGAGGCGAAGATGGTCGCGGGGGTGTTGGGCCCGACGGCGGTGGGATGGTACCTCTATCGTCAGAGCCGGCGACGACCGACGGCGACACCCTGAGACCGGAGCCGCATTCGCCAAGCCGAATGCGTGCGAGCGGTTGCTCGCGATTGCCCTGAACGAGTAACATCGAAGTCACGATTCGCCCTGCCAGGCGCAGGAGGGTGTTCCATGCGCACCTTGACCGCTTCTGTTCCGATCGTGATAGGCATGGCCGCGTGCGGCCAGCCCCGGATGACGCCGGACGCGATGTGGGTCCACTATCACAACCTGGGCCAGGCCCAGACCTTCGTGATCCAGGGTCGGCTCGACCAGGCCCGCGCCGCGTTCGAGCGCGTGGCCCGGGGCGACTCGATTCCCCGGCTTCCCGCCGTCGCCCGACCCTACGAGGACCGCTTGCGGGCCCGGGCCCTGGAAGGGGCCGCCGCTCTCGACTTGCCCGCGGCGGCGCGGGCCACT
>CAZFSA010000109.1:0-15898 GCA_964521535.1 uncultured Gemmatimonas sp. | reverse complement strand
CGACGCCCTCGGCACGCCGCTGGCCGGCGTCACCCCGGCGTCGTCCGCGCCGCTCGACCGGCCCAGTATTGCCGTGCTCCCCTTCGTCAACGCCAGCGGCGATCCGGATGGGGACTACCTGAGCGACGGCCTCACCGACGAGTTGATCAACACCCTGGCACAGGTGCCGGGTCTCTGGGTGGCCGCCCGCAGTTCGACCTATGCGGCCCGCGGCGCCGACGGCGATGCGCGGTGGATCGGCTCGCTGCTGGGCGTCGGGTCGGTCCTGGAAGGAACGGTCCGTCACCACGGTGGGGAACTTCGGGTGACCGCCCGACTCACCGACACGAGGGAGGGCCGCGTCCTGTGGACCGATCGATACGATCGTCCGTCGGGCGACCTGCTGGCAATGCAGGAGGACATCGCTCGCACCATCGTGCGAACCCTTCGGGCCGGCCCGCTGACGTCGCCGGGCCAGGAATCGCCGCAGCGCCGAACCGCGAACGCGCTCGCCTATTCGCTCTACCTTAAGGGCCGTCACAGCTGGAACAAGCGTACGGTCGAAGGCGTCCACGAGGCGATCCGGCACTTTGAGGCCGCGATCGCGGCCGACCCTGGGTACGCCGCGGCGGTGAGCGGGCTGGCGGACGCCCATGCCCTGGGAGTGGACTACCGCGCCATGCCGGTGCGCGAGGGGATGGCCCTGGCCCGCCGCGAGGCCGAGCGGGCCCTGGCCCTGGACGACTCCCTGGCGGAGGCCCACACCTCGCTCGCCTGGGTGACCTTCATTCACGACTGGGATTGGCCCCGCGCCGCGCACCACTTCCACCGGGCAATCGAACTCGACCCGCGATACGCGACCGCCCGCCAATGGCATTCGTGGTATCTGGCCGCGATGGGGCGACCGCACGAGGCGGTGACCGAAGCCCGGCTCGCCGCGGAGCTGGACCCCGCTTCGGTCTCGATTCGCCGGAGCCTGGGATGGATCTACCACTACGCCCGGGACCCCCAGGCCGGCATCGACGACCTCCGGCGAGCGGTGGTGATGAATCCCGAAACCGCCGAGACCAGCGTGATTCTGGCGCAGCGATTGCTGACCGCGGGTGAGCACGCCGACGCCGAGCTGGCACTCAGGGAGGCCCTGGCCCTCGAGCCCGACTCCACCAGCGCGCTGGCGACCCTGGCCCGCCTGCGCGCGGCCGAGGGACGGCGACCGGAGGCCGAATCGCTCCGCGATCGGCTGCTGGACCTGGCCCGCGAGCGGTACGTCTCGCCCACCGACCTGGTGCGCCTCCACCTCGGGCTGGGGGAATACCCGGAGGCGCTCGCCATGCTGGAGCGGGCCTGGGAGGAGCGCCGGGGATTTCTCGTCTATCTCAAGGTGGACCCGATCCTCGATCCACTGCGGGAGTTCCCCCGGTTCATAGACCTGGTCCACCGGATGCGATTCCCCTGACGCTTTGCCGGGGGGCTGTCAGACCAGGGCGATCCGCGGCTGCTCCCCGTCGGCGGGCGGCCCCACCACCCGGTTCCGGCCGGCCGCTTTGGCCTCGAACAATCGCCGATCGGCAGCGCCGAGGATGTCGTCAGCGGTCAGGCCGTCGGCGGGCCAGCCGGCCACCCCCGCGCTTACCGTAATCCGCGCCGGCACGCCTGCCCGTCCGACCCTGAAGGACTCGGCCTCCACCGCCCGCCGGATTTCCTCCACCCGATCCACCGCGGCTTCGGCGTCGGTGTCCCGAAAGATCACCACGAGCTCCTCGCCACCGTAGCGGGCCACCAGGTCGCTCCGCCGAACGGCGTGCAGCACCACCCGGGCCAGCGTCCGGAGCGCCCGGTCCCCCGCCGGGTGGCCGAAGGTGTCGTTGAACTCCTTGAAGTGGTCGACGTCGATCATCGCGACCGCGAACAGACTGTGGTAGCGGTCGGCGCGGGCGACCTCCTTGCCCAGGTAGTCGTCGAAGAACCGCCGGTTGAACAGCCCGGTGAGGGGATCGCTGCTGGACAGCCGCTGCTGGCGCTCGAGGCCCAGCACCACGATCACATTGAGGCTGGTGGCCGCGAGCAGGAGGCTGGCGCGCCCCAGCCCGTCGATCCAGGCGGAGGGCCCCATGGCCCCGCCAGCGGCAATGGCGGCCGCCACCAGCCCGAGATACTGGACGATGGCGGCCAGCCCCGCCGTCAACGCCACTCGCGGGTCATAGCGCAGGCAGGTGGCCGCGAGCGCCAGGAAGTAGAGATCGAACCCGAGCCGGCTCTCCAGGATCTCGCCGGGGTGGTGGGCCAGCCCGTGCGCCGCGAGCGCGAAGCTCACCAGCGACACGTCGATCAGGCTGCTGGCCATGGGGAGCCACCGCTCCCGCCGATCGCGTTGCACGGCGAGCAGCACGCCCACTGCCGCGAGGACGGCGGCCAGGGCGATGAGCAGGGCGGCCACGCTGTCGGGGCCGGCTGGCCCGGGCTGCGCCACGAGCGCGAGCGGACCGAGGAGGATCGCCAGGGTGAGGATCAGCCGGAGCCGCGCGATCAGCAACTCGGCGGCCATGCCGGCGTCCAGCAGGAACTCGTCGGGCGGCTTCCAGAAGGACCGGAGCCGGTCGCGGAGCGACCGGCGGGAGGCGGGGAAGGTGCCCGTCGTGGGACCGGTCACATCACCCGGTACTTCGGACCGCTCCCGCCCTCGCGGGGGGTCCAACGGGGGCCCAGCACGTCGGTGGCCTTGCAGTCGACGCAGTTGGGGGGGTTGACCCGGAGCTCGTCGCCCACCCGCTCGTAGACCCCGGCCGGACAGACGTGGCTGTAGAACTCCGCCACCTCGGCCGGGACATCCGTGCCGACCACCAGGTGCGAGGGAATCGTGTCGCGGGTGGCGTTCCCCGACTTGAACACCGCGTCCACCTTGCTGAAGGTGAGCTTGCCGTCGGGAACGAACGGCGGGCGAGGGCCGGAGTGCCGGGCCTCGGCCGCATCAGGCTCAGTGGCGATCCGCCCCCCCGGAAACCGACCCCCGGTCAGGGTGAGGAGCACATTCTCCACCCCGCCCCGGTAGAAGCCATGCTTGAATGCCAGTCGCATGTTGCGGCGTCGCCGGAGGTCGGCCACGACGTAACTCTCGCGGAGCATCCGGTCGTAGGGAGCGAGGGCCGCGGCCCCGGTATCGCCCTGCTTCAAGGCGGCGGCGATGACGCGGGCCGCGTACATGCCGGATTGCATCGCGTAGTGGATCCCCTTGAGACTCGCCACCTCCACCGTACCGAGGGCGTCGCCGGCCAGGAGCAGGCCATCCCCGGAGAAGCGATCGGGCAGGCTGTAGAAGCCGCCCTCGGGGATGGTCTTGGCTCCCCACTCCACCAGCTCGCCGCCCTCCAGCCACGGCCGGAAGAGCGGGTGGAGCTTCAGACGCTGCAGCAGCTCGTGCACGTCGAGCCCGGCGTCTCTGGCGTCGAGGCCCACCACCAGGCCCAGCGCCACCTGGTTCGGGCCCATGGGATACATGAAGCTCCCGCCAAACGCGTCGCGGGGAAGCGGCCAACCCAGGGTGTGAATCACCCGATCGAGCGGCCGCCTCACGTCCCAGACCTCCTTCACCCCCAGCGCGTAGATCTGGGGGTTGGGCGCGCCGATCCGCTGCCAGCCGAGCCAGGCCTGGGCGAGGGCGCCTCGGGTGCCTTCCGAGAGGACGGTGACCCGGGCGGTGAGATCGGTGGGCTCGGCGTATCCCTCGCCCGGGTTCCCCTCGCGGTCGAGGCCCGAGGCGGTGGTCCGGACCCCGATCACCCGCTGGCCGTCCACCAGGAGCGACTCGGCTGGAAACCCCGGGAAGAGGTTCACCCCGAGGGCCTCCGCCTGCTCCCCCAGCCATCGCACCATTTCCGAGATCGACGCCACGTAGTTGCCGTGGTTCCGCATCGTCGGTGGCGTCGGAATCCGGATCGAGGTCCCCTCGGTCAGGAGGTAGACCGCTTCGCCACGCACCGCCTGCCGGAAAGGGAATTGCTCGATCGGCAGGTCAGGAAAGAGTTCGCGAAAGGCCCTCGGGTTCACCACCGCGCCGGAGAGGTTGTGCTCGCCCAGGCTGCCGGCCTTCTCCAGCACGCCGATGTTGAGCTCGCCCGGCCCGCCGTCGGCCCGCGCCAGGCGGGCCAGCTCGATGGCGCCGGCCAGCCCCGCGGGTCCGGCGCCGACGAACAGGACGTCCATCTCCAGCGCCTCGGCCGAGGGTGGATCGGTCCGGATCAGGCGCGCGAGCGGGAGCGGCGGCTGGTATCGGATCGGGAGAATGCGGGACACGGAGAGCCTTTGGAATCGGGTGATTGGTTTCCTGACGGGCCGACTGGGGTGATACCGTTGCCGGGCCGCCGCTCGGGCCCGCCGGCGCTAGGCCAGCTCCAGCGCGATGTCCGCCGCCACCACGCTGTGGGTCAGGGCCCCGATGGAGACGTAGTTGGCCCCGGCCAGCGCGTAGGCACGCGCGTTCTCGAGGGTAATCCCACCGGTCGCCTCGATCCCGATCTCCGGCTGGATCCCGCGGGCGATGGCGGCCCACGCCTGGACGATCTCGGGCGTCTGGTTGTCGATGAGCAGCCGGTCGGCCCCGGCGGCGCAGGCTTCCCGGACCTGCGCTTCCGACTCCACCTCTACCTGGCAGGCGAGGGCGCCCCTGGCCCGGGCGGCCGCGAGCGCGTCGCGAAGGGCGCGCCGTTCCCGTTCCAGGGCCCGCCAGTGGTTGTCCTTGACCATCACCGTGTGGGCCAGGTCGAGTCGATGGATCGCCCCGCCGCCGGCCACCACCGCCGAGGCGTCCAGCAGGCGGAGACCGGGGGCGGTCTTCCGGGTGTGGAGCACCCGACACCCCGTGCCTTCGAGCCGTTCGACGAAGGCCCGGGTGGCCGAGGCGATTCCCGATGCACGCTGGAGGATGTTGAGCACCGGCCGCTCGGCGCGGAGCATGGCGCCGAGATCGCCCTTCATGGTGGCGATGGTGCCGGGGCCGGCGGCCTGTCCTTCGTTCACTTTCCAGGTAATCGCGCAGCCCGCCGCCCGCGCGGTGGTGGCGGCGTAGAGCAGCCCCGCGACCACGCACGGACCCCGCGCCTCGATCACGGCCTTGCCGGCCACCGGAGTCCGAACGGTCACGGCGGTGGTGAGGTCGAGCAGGCCGTCTTCTGCCAGGGCGGCCGCCGCCACCCGGGTGGCATCGATCGACAGGTCGGGCAGCGTTTCGGGCATGGCGGCCTCCTAGCCCTCGGCCCGGAGCTTCCGCACCTCCTCGGTGAGCCGGGGCACCACCTCGAACAGGTCGCCCACGATACCGTAATCGGCCACCTTGAAGATCGGCGCGTCCTTGTCCTTGTTGATGGCGACGATCACCTTCGAGGTCCGCATCCCGGCCAGGTGCTGGATCGCCCCAGAGATTCCAACCGCGACATAGAGCGACGGGGAGACGGTCTTTCCGGTCTGCCCCACCTGGGCGCCGTGTTCCCGCCACCCGGCGTCGACCACGGCGCGGCTCGCGCCCACCGCCGCCCCGCCGAAGGCGGCCGCCAGCTCCTCGACCAGCTTGAAGTTGGCCGGGTCCTTGAGCCCGCGGCCGCCGGACACCACGATCGCCGCCTCGGTCACGTCGAGCGTGGCTTCGGCCGGTGCCTTGATTTCCTTGACCGTGACGCGCTCGGCGAAAGCCGGCACGGTTACCGCCTCCACCGTACCGGCCCGCCCCGCTGCGACTGCGGGGAAGGTATTCGGCCGGATCGAGAGCACCGCCACCTGGCCCACCAGCCGGACCCGTTGCAGCGCCTTGCCGGCGTAGATCGGACGGGTTACGACCACGCGTCCGTCCTCAATCCCGCAGACCGTCACATCCGTGGCGCAGCCCACACCCAGCCGCGCCGCCACCCGGGGAGCCAGATCCCTGCCCTGTGCCGTGGCCGCGAAGACGATCGCCGCCGCCGAACCCGCAAGGGACGCGACGGTGGCCGCGTAGCCGTCCGGATGATAGAGCCCGAACCGCGGGTCGGTGGCGGTGAGCACCCGATCCGCCCCGGCAGGCCCCAGTCCCTCCACCCCGGCTGCCGGGCCGCCACTCAACACCACCGCGTCCACGGTGCCGCCCAATCCGTCGGCCAGGTGGCGGGCGGCGGCCAGCACCTCGTGCGAAACCTTTCGGAGCGCGCCGTCACGCTGCTCGAGCACCGCGAGCACTGTAGCCATGGTCAGATCACCTTCGCTTCCGTCCGGAGCAGCTGCACCAGCGCCGGCACCGCCTCCGGCCCCTCGCCCACGATCCGCCCCGCCTGCCGGTCCGGGGGGAGTGCCAGGCCGATCACCTCCAGGCTCCCGGTCCCGAGGGCGACGTCCTTGACCTCCAGCGGCTTCTTCTTGGCAGCCATGATGCCCTTGAGCGAGGGCAGCCGGGGCGTGTTTACGCCCTTGTCAGTGGTAAGCACCGCCGGCAGGGTGCAGGTCGCGACCTCCACGCCGCCCTCCACCTCCCGCTCCGCCGTCACCGCCCCGCCGTCGATCGTCAGATGGGACACCGCCGTGATGCAGGGCAGGCCCTTGAGCTCCGCCACCATCGGCCCCACCTGATGGTTGTAGTCGTCCACGGCCATCTTGCCGAAGAGCACCAGGTCGAAACCGTCCAGCTCGGCGGCCAGCGCCTTCGCGACTTCCAGCCCATCGGCGGAGCCAGCCGAACGGAGCAGCACCCCGCGATCGATGCCCATGGCGAGGGCGGTGCGGATGGTCTCCTGGGCAGCGTCGCCGCCCAGCGAATACACCACGGTCTCGCCCGAGCCGGCCCGCTCCTTGAGCTGGATCGCCGCCTCGAGGGCGTACTCGTCGTAGGGGTTGGGGACGAACTTGACGCCGGTTTCGTCGATCGACCGACCATCACCGGCAATGACGATCTTGGTGGTGGTGTCTGGTACTCGCTTCAGACAGACGGCAATGCGCATGGGCAGGCGATTCGAACCGGTCGAAGTGGGTGAACGAAGGCCAGGTCAGAACGCAGGGAACCCGGTGATCTCCTGGCCCAGGATCAACGAGTGCATGTCGTGGGTCCCCTCGTAGGTATAGACCGACTCGAGGTTGGCCATGTGGCGCATGGAGTGGTACTCGGCCAGGATCCCGTTGGCGCCGAGGAGGCGGCGGGCCTCCCGGGCGCATTCGCACGCCATGTTGACGTTGTTGCGCTTGGCGAGGGAGACGTGCTGCGGGGTCATCGTCCCGGCATCCTTGAGCCGGCCCAACTGAAGGGCCAGCAGCTGAGCCTTGGTGATCTCGGTCAGCATGTCGGCCAGGCGAACCTGCTGGATCTGGGTGGCGGCGATCGGCCGGTCGAACATCACCCGGTTCCTGGCGTACTTCACCGCCTCGTCGTAGCAGGCCATGGCGGCGCCAACCGCCCCCCACGCAATCCCGTAGCGCGCCTGCGTGAGGCACGAAAGCGGGCTCTTGAGGCCCGCGGACCGCGGCAGCAACGCGTCCTTCGGGAGCTGCACGTCCTCCAGGTGGATCTCGCTGGTATCCGACGCCCGGAGCGACAGCTTGCCTTTCTGGTCCTTGGCGGTATACCCCCTGGTGTCGGTCGGGACGATGAACCCGCGCACCGACTTGGCATCCTTGAGATCGCCGGTCTTGGCCCAGATCACCGCCACCGTGGCCTGGGAGCCATTGGTGATCCACATCTTGGTGCCGTTGAGCACCCATCCGTCGGCGGTTTCCCGAGCTGTGGTGATCATCCCGCCCGGGTTGGAACCGAAGTCGGGCTCGGTGAGCCCGAAACACCCGATCTCCTGCCCGCTCGCCAGCCTCGGCAGCCACCGCTTCTTCTGCTCGTCCGACCCGAAGGCATAGATCGGATACATCACCAGCGCGCCCTGAACCGAGGCGAAGGAGCGGATCCCGCTATCACCCCGCTCCAGCTCCTGCATGATGAGCCCGTACGCCACGTTGTTGAGGCCGGCGCACCCGTATTCCTCCGGCAGGTTGGCGCCAAGCATCCCCAGCTCGGCCATGCCGGGAATCAGCTCTCTGGGGAACCGCCCCTCGACGTAGGCGCTGCCGATGATCGGGATGAGGTGCTCGTCCACCCAGGCCCGGACCGTGTCGCGTACGGCGCGCTCCTCCTCGGAAAGGAGGGTATCCATCTGATAGAAGTCGACGCCCGCGAACTGGGCAGCGGCGGTCCCGGCAGGCATGCGGCACCTCGACGAACGGGTCCTCAACCCCTTGAATGACAGCAAGATAGAGGATACGAACTTAGCCCGGTCGGGCGGCCTTCGGTAGGGTGTCGCGACGGATCCTGACGCCGGGCACCAGGCCGGCGACCGGGAGAGGGCAACCCTCCCGATCGCCGGCCCGATCGTCCTATTCGCTCCGGAGCGCCGCGATCGGGCTCACCCGGCCCGCCCGGCGGGCCGGGAGCCAGGCCGCCAGCAGCGCCACCGCCAGCAGCACCAGCGGTACCGCCAAGAAGGTGGTCGGGTCCAGCGAGCCCACCCCGACCAGAAAGCCCTGGAGCAGGCGGCTCGCAACCAGCCCGAGCGCCATGCCAACGGCACCGCCGACCAGCACCAGCCGGACCCCGCTCCAGAGCAGAAGCCGAACCACCATACCCTGATTGGCGCCGAGCGAGAGGCGAATCCCCACCTCGCGGGTCCGCTGCGCCACCGCATAGCTCACCGTGCCGTAGAGGCCGGTGCTGGCCATCACCAGCGCCAGGAGGGCAAACGCCCCCAGGGCGGTGGCGCCGAGCTTGATCGGGAGCGCCATGATGTCGAGGTGACGGGCCATGGTGTAGGTCCGGATGACGAACGCGTCGGGCTCGATCTCCCTGATGGCGGCAAGCAGCGAGGGCACCACCGGGTCGGCGGAACCCTCGGTTCGCGCCACCAGCCACAGGGTCTCGACCGGCCGTTGCGCCAGCGGCACGTAGACGAACGGCCGCGGCTCCTCGCCGAGGCTGCGGATCCGGGCGGTGTTCATGACCCCGACCACCTCGAACTCGCGAGCAGCGGAGCCGCCTCCGCCCTGGGTCCGGAACCGGCGGCCCACCGCGGACTGCCCCGGCCAGAAGCGGTTGGCGAAGGTCTCGTTGACGATCGCGACGGGCCGCGCGTGCTGGTCGTCCGAGGCGGCGAAGTTCCGGCCTGCCAGCAGGGTAAGGCCAGCCGCCGCCACGAGCCCGGTGTCGATCGCGGCCCGGTCGACCTCGTGGGCCTGCCGGCCGGGCGGTGGATCGACACCGTCGACCACCACGCCAAAGGAGGTGGTGCTCAGGGTGTTGAGGTGGAGGTCCTCGATCGCGCCAACCGCCCGCACACCTGGCAGCTCTCCCACTCGGCGCTGAATCCGCTCGATCGTCTGGAGGACCGCGTCGTTCCCCCTGGCGGCCGGCACGCCCATCCAGGCCAGCGCGGCCGGACTCCGCCCGAAACCGGGGTCGGTCTGCCGCGCCACGTCGAAGCTCCTGACGAACAGACCCGCCGCGACGAGGAGCACCACCGAGACCGCCACCTGGCCCGCCACCAGCACGTTGCGGAGGGCGCCCCGGGTTCGCCCGCCGCCCGCGCTCTCGTCGCGAATCACATTGGCCAGGTCGAGTCGGGTGGCTTGCAGGGCCGGCGCCAGCCCGAACAACACCCCGGCCGCGACCGAGACCGCGATCGCGAACCCGAGCACCCGCCAGTCGAGGGTCAACCCCAGATTCACCGGGACCGGCACCGGAAGATCGATCGCCAGCACCGCGCGGAGCGCCGCGCGACCAAGGGCGACGCCGACCGCGCCGCCCACCAGCGCGAGCAGGACGGTTTCGACCAGGAGCTGGGCCACCAGTTGCCGCCGGGTGGCGCCGAGCGCCAGCCGGACCGCGATCTCCTTCCGGCGGTCGACCGCGCGAGCCAGCAGAAAGGCGGCCAGGTTGGCACAGGCCACCACCAGCACCAGCCCCACCACGGCGAGGAGCATCCACGCCACCGGCACCAGGAAGCGGTCGATCGGCGGCCAGACGATCACGTCGGAGAAGGGGATCAGCACGAACGAGTCATCCCCTTCCCAGGGACCGAGGCGGGCGGCCTTGAAGTCCGCGGCCACTCGCGCCAGCGCCACCCTCGCCTGTTCCAGGGTCACTCCGGGAAGGAGGCGGGCCTTGGTGAACGTGCTATGGTTGCCCCGCTCGGTAAAGAAATCGGTGCTGGTGGGGTCGAGCTGCTCGGCCATCGTAACCGGCAGGAAGGCATCGATGGCGAGCCCCCGGAACGAGCCGGGATAGTCGGCCGGCGCGACGCCCACCACCGTGTAGGTCCCGCCGGTGAGGCGCAGGGTGCGTCCGATCACGCCGGGGTCGCCGCCGAACGCCCGGCGCCAGTACGCCTCGGTCAGCACCGCGACCGGATTGCCGCCGGGCGCGGGAGCGTCGGCGGGCTCGATCAGGCGGCCCAGCGCCGGCCGCACTCCCAGGACCTCGAAGAGGTTACCGGTCACCAGCTCGACGAACAGCTGCTCCGGCGAGTCGCCGTCGTTCCGCGACACGAGCATCATCCTGGTGCCGCCCACCGCCGCGAACACGTCTGCCGCGCGCCGGCCCACGTCTTCCATGTCCGGGTGAGACAGCGGGGTGAAGGGCCCGGTGGCTCCGCTGTAGTAGACGTCCACCAGGCGCTCCGGCTCCGGGAGCGCCGGCTTGCGGAGCACCACCTCGTTGACCAGGGTGAACATCGCCGCGTTGGCTCCGATGCCTAACGCAAGCGACAGAATGGCCGTAGCGGTGAAGAGCGGCCGCGCCATCAGCCGGCGAAGGGCATAGCGGAGGTCCCGCCCCAGGCGGGCCAGCATCCCATCCCCCGTCCCGCTGCCCCCGAGATCCTCGGGCGTGACCAGGCGCTTTTCCCGCCGGATCAGATGGCCCGCCCGGCGACTCTCGCCGAACGAGGCCAGCAGTTCCGCGGGGTTGCGTCCGGCCGCGAGGCCGTCCTCGAAGTGCGCCACCAGCTCGCGGAAGACTTCCTCGCGGCGGTCCTCCGGCAAGCCGCTGGTCACGACCACGTCCGCCACCTGCGCGGCCAGCGGCGCGGGCAGTCCCGCCGCCCGGGCTGCCCGCTCCACCGACAGCCGATCGAGCCGACCGGCCAATCGCTCGGGTTCGCTCATCGTCTCCCCGTCAGTCGGACTTGAGGGCAATCACCGGCTCGATCCTTCCGGCCCTGCGAGCGGGCACCCAGGCCGCCGTCGCGGCGACCAGCACCAGCACCAGCGACACCACGGCCAGCGTCAGGGGGTCGACCCCTCGCACCCCGAACAGCAGACCCTCGAGCATCCGGCCGACCGCCAACGCTCCGAGTGACCCCACTACCAGGCCCCCGACGACCAGCCGAATTCCGCCGCCCAGGAGCAGGCGGATCACCGCTCCCCGGCCCGCACCCAGCGACAGGCGGATCCCGACCTCGCGGGTCCGTTGCGCCACGGCATAGGCCACCGCGCCGTAGAGGCCGATGCAGGCCATGAGGAGCGCCACCAGCGCAAACGCCATCAGGGCCGTGGCCCCCATGCGGAGTGGGTAGGACATCGCGGCCAGGTGCCGTCCGAGGCTCCCCGCTTGCATGGCGAAGAGCCGGGAGTCGATCTCGGGAAGGAGGCGCTGCATCTCGGCCGCCAGCCGCTCGGGGTCACCCGTGGTCCGGGCCACGACCCACGCCACCCCGTTCCAGCCGGCGAACGGCTCGTAAATGAAGGGCGTAGGGTCCTCCGCCAGGCTGTGGATCCGGGCGGTGCTGGTCACCCCGACCACCTCGAACTCCGTTTCCCCGGACCGAAACCGCTGACCCAGAGCCTCGCGCGCGGGGAAGAACCGGGCCACGAATGCCTCGTTCACCAGCACCGGCGTGGCCCGGCCAGCACCACCAGGCGCCGCTCCATCCTCGGGCCGAAGGTTGCGTCCGGCAACAAGGCGCAGGCCGGCGGCGGCCAGGAACCCGCTGTCGACCGCCGCCCGGTCAACGACATGACTGGTGCGCCCCGGCGGCGGGTCGATCCCGGGCACGACGATCTCCCGTGACTGGTCGCCCAGGGTGTTGAGATGGATGTTGGAGATCATGCCGACCTGCTCCACGCCGGGCAGGGCCGCGAACCGCTCGATCATCCGGTCGCGTACCGCCGTTGCGTTCGAGTCGGTCACGGGCCGGCTCACCCAGAGCAGCGCCGCCGGCCGGGCCCCGAACCCCGGGTCGACCCGGCGCGCCACGTCCAGGCTCCGGACGAAGAGGCCGGCCACGACCAGCAGCACCATCGCGACCGCCACCTGACCCCCGACCAGCAGTTGCCGGAGCAACGCCTTGCGGCGCCCGCCCCCCGCCGATTCATCGCGAATCGTCGAGGCCAGCTCCAGCCGGGTGGATTGCAGAGCGGGCAGCAGCCCGAAGAAGAGACCCGCGACCACCGATACCAGAACCGAGAACCCGATCACCCGCCAGTCGATGGTGAGCGCGAGGTCGATCGGAATGGGGAGCGGAATGTCGCTCGCCAGGACCGCGCGAAGCGCGGCCCTGCCGAGCAGTACGCCCAGCACGCCGCCGGTCAGGGCGAGCAGGATCGTCTCGACCAGCAGCTGCGATACCAGCCGCCCCCGGGTCGCGCCCAGCGCCAGGCGCACCGCGATCTCCTTCCGGCGGTCCACCGCCCGGGCCAGCAGGAAGCCGGCCAGGTTGGCGCAGGCGATCACCAGCACCAGCCCGACCACCAGCATCAGCATCCCGGCCACCGGGGCCAGGTAGCGATCCACCGGCGGGTAGATGATGACGTCGGCCTTGGGAAGGACCAGGATCGAGGCGTCGCCCTGCCACATGTGGGCCCGCCGGGCCTTGAGCTCGGCGGCCAGGCGCTCGAGCTCCACCGTGGCCTGCGCCAGCGTGGCCCCCGGCCGGAGTCTTCCGGTCACGAAGGTGCCGTTGGTGCCCTCGTCGAGGAGCTGGCTTTCGCTTGATGTCCCGTCGATCTGGTCCACCATCATGACGGGCACGTAGAGATCGCTCGGCAGCGCCCGAAGCCGCCCGGGGTACTCGCCACCGAGCACTCCGACCACCTCGTAGCTCGCCCCGTTGAGCCGGATCGACCGGCCCACGACCGCCGGGTCGGCCCCGAGCGCCCTCCGCCAGAACCGCTCGCTCACCACCGCGACAGCGCCCTGTCCAGGGGCGGGGGCATCGGGGGGGCCGAACAGGCGACCCCGGAGGGGCCTGAGCCCGAGGGTCTCGAAGTAGTCGCCCGAGACCAGCTCGACCGAGTACTTCCCGATCCGGCCGTCGGTTTCGTACGGCACCATCGAGAACTTGGAGGTAGCCAGGCCGCTGAACACCGTGGTGGCCCGGCGAATCTCGACCACCGCAGGCTCGGAGAAGACGTTGTACGGGAAGGCCGCTGTCGACTGATAGAGATCCACCAATTCCTCGGGCCGCTCCAAGGGCGGCCGGCGGAGGATCACGTCGTTGACCAGGGTGAACATGGCGCTGTTGGCGCCGATGCCGAGCGCCAGCGACAACACGGCGGTGGCGGCGAACGCCGGGCGGGCCGCGAGGCGGCGGACCGCGTAGCGGAGATCCCGGGCCGTCCTCGTCACCCAACCGTCGCCCCGACCAGTCCCACCCAGCCCGGTCGGGGTCACCACCCGTTTGGCTCTCGTGATCAGCCCGGCCGCTCGACGCCCGTCGCCAAACTCGGCGAGAAGTGTCTCCGGGCTCCGCCCCGCAGCCAGCCCGTCCTCGAAATGGGCCACCAGCTCCCGGAACACCTCGGCCCGTCGATCCTCCGGCAGGCCAGTCCCGGTCACCACCTGCGCCACCTTGTCCGCCAGCACCTCCGGCAGCCCGGCCGAGCGGGCCACCCGGGTCACCCCGATGCGGTCCATCCGGGCAACGAGCGAGTCGTCGTCACGGGTCATTTCTCAGCTCTCTTGGGGAAGCGGGGTGACGAGCCCGAGCCCCACCATTGCCTCGAAGAGCTCCTGCCATTGCGCCCGGCGGGCCTCGAGGACCGCAAGGCCGCGCTCGGTGAGACGGTAGTAGCGCCGCTTCCGACCCGAGGGAGCTTCCTCCCAGCGGCTCTCGACCAACCGCTTGGACTCCAGGTTGTAGAGCAGCGGGTAGAGCGTCGACTGCCCCATGGCGAGCACCCCGTCGGTGCGGCTGGAAAGCGCCTCGGCCAGCTCGTACCCGTACATGTCGCGGCCCCGGAGCAGCTGGAGGACGGCCAGCGGCCCGGCGCCGCGAATCAACTCGCGCTGGATCTGCATCGGTGTCGGCTCTTCGTTGATACCTCGCCGACAATAGTATGGTGGAGGTGACGAAACGTCAACTATTGAAACGTTCGTCGTCTCCTGGAACGGCTTTCTAGAGGTGGAGAATGTCTCCCTTCAGGGCGTAGGCGATCGCGAGCACGTCCTTCTGGGTTTGCTCGTCGGCGCCCCGGTGCCGGAGCGCCGCCATGATGTCATCGGTGGCGGCCAGGTACTCGGCTTCATTGATGTTCATGCCCCGATGCGCGTCGGGCATGCTGCGACCGGCGTACTGCGCCGGGCCGCCGCTGCCCGCTTCCATGAATCGACAGAGATGGGTCTTGATCGTCTCCAGCCGGTCCGGGGATTCCCGGTACGGGAGGAAGCGGGCCCGGATCGCCGGGTTCTCCATGTGCCGGGCGACGATGTCGTCCACCAGGGATCGGATCCCGAACGAGCCACCAAGGCGATCGAAGAGAGACGCATTACCCATTGCATGCCTCCTTGCGGGGTGATTGGTAGTAGACCGGTCGGTCTAGCGACAGGAGCAACCTGCCCCGGGTTCCGGCACCCAGGTCATCCACTACCTGGCCGCCGAGCGGAAGTAGAAGTCCAACATCTCCTTGAGTGGAGCCGGATCGCGCCGGAGGCGGGTTCGGAGAGCGGCCCCCTCCCAGCAGTTGACGAGCAGTTCCGCCAGCTTCCTCGGATCGGCCGATCTCGGCAGGTCGCCTTGCCTGACCGCCTCCCGGAGAGATTCCGCAATCCGGTCCGCGATCTCCGAGAAGCACTGTTCGACCCTGCGGCGAAAGGCCTCGCTCACGCCGGACAGTTCCTGACCCAGCCCGCCGAGCAGGCAGCCCAGATAGCCCTCACTCCGGTACTTCCGCTCGGTCTCCTCGAAGAAGCGCCGGACCCGTTGGAGGGGTGGCCGGGACCGGTCGCCCAGGCATTCGTCGAGCGCCACGTGGACCTGGCTCAGGTAGAGGTCGATCACCCGGAGGCCGAAGTCCTCCTTGGACTTGAAGTGGTGATAGAAGGAACCCTTGGGAACCCGGGTCGCCTTCAGCACCGCCGTGATGCCGAGGTTGTGGTACCCGTGGCGCAGCAGCATGGCCATGCCCTGTTCGAGCAGCTGCTGTCGGGTGTCAGTGGTCATGGGCGCGTGACTAGACCGATCGGTCTAGTCTACAGACGCCGGCGAGTGTCGTCAATCCCGGGCCCGGGCGGACCGATGCTGGGCCGTGCCATCGCGCGTGGCTCGATTCCCACGGCGCGGGCCTTTCGCCTGAAGTCCGGGCCGTGATCCAGCGGCAGGCCGGTCTCGTCCTGCCACTGGTGCACCATCTCGTGGAGCAGCGTCCCTTCCACCCGGGCCCAGCCGTCGCGCCGGAGGTGTCGTCGGCTGATAACGATGGCGGGCGATCCCTGCGAGGCCGGCTCGTAGTGTCCCAGCTTCCGCCGCATCCGGCTTGACAGGCGGATGGCAATGGGATTCAGGGCGCCGTCGAACCAGCGGGCGTTCAGATGGTGATGCAGGAGGTGGAGGCGCTCGAGCCGACCCTGATCGCCCGGCTCCGCGGTGTCGCCGGCGCGCCGCGCGCGCCTGGCCGGCGCGGGCAGGTACTCGTGCACCCGGAAGCCGAGCAGCTC
>CAZFSA010000108.1:0-16020 GCA_964521535.1 uncultured Gemmatimonas sp. | reverse complement strand
GGAGCTCAGACGGCTCGCCGCCTAACCACGTTTACACACCTCTTGACACGAGCTCTCCTGCTCGCCCGGTTCGACTCGACTACCGGCACCCTGGCGTGGGACAGCACGTTCCGCTCGCCAGGCGCCCCGCGGCTCCGCGTCGAGTTTGATCGAAGCGTTTGGCCGCACGGCAAGGCGGAAGCGGCCATGCCCCACGGCGCAGTATTTGGCCGCACCCAGTGACCACCCTGGGTGAACGGTCCGGTTGATCCTTGACAGTGTGTTCTGGGTTGATCCTTTACCCTCGCTCCTTGGGTTGCCGGGCTGCGGGTGGTGGCGGTACCACCGCCCGCGGTCATCGATGATCCGGTCGCGGCGTTCGTCGAACCGCCCGAGCCGGCAGTCGTGAACGAAGACGTCCCGGAGGCCGTCGTCGATGGCCTCGGAGCCGATGTACGCCTCGATCAGGGTGTGGCTCACGGGGACCCGGTGCGGTTCAGAGGTACCCCCGCCTGAGGATGAGTTCCCACGTGTTTCCCGGGGAGACGCACGCCTCGGTGATGCCGATGATCGCGAGGCGCGGGTTGCGGGTGGTGTTCCGGGACTGGCGCGTGGACGGCTCCGCAGCCGCCGACGACCGGAAGCCAGGGGCCGCTTGCAGCGCGGTCCTCGGCGTCCCGTTTATCGGAAACGGCCGGAGAGGTAAGACCGGGCGTCCGGCCCATCAAGGTCTTGACGTGGAAGGAGATAGCTGAGGCTGATAGCGACGTGATTGAGGTTTGATCCTGGTGTGATCGGGGCGGCCTACCTTGCTCGTCAAGCGGCTGGGACGTCACCCCTGGGCCGCGTACCCGGTCCACTCACACCACGGAGTCTGCCATGTCGCACCTCGCCCGCTCGTTCCTCGTGGTACTGGCTACGGGGGTTCCGGCCGCCGCGGCGGCCCAAGCCCGCGCTCAAGCCGACGTCCAGATCCAGGCCTTCAACGTCCAGCTCCGCGCCGCGGCCGCTCGGCCGGTCCCAATCACCAAGACGACCGCAGGAGCCTCGATCGGGGGCCAGGTGAGCGCCCCGACCCTGGCGCCATCCTCCAGCGTGGTCGCGATCGACGTCACGGTCTTCAGCAACAACGACGATGATGCCGGCCGGACCCGGGTCCTGATCTTCCTGCCGCCGGAGTCCGGCATCCTCAACGTGCCGGCGGGCTGTCAGCCCTCGCCAGGGGGCACCGGGGTCAACGGAACCTACCATGCGTTCCTCAGTTGTGATCTCGGCGACCTTCCCGTCAACGGCTCCCGGACGATCAGCTTCACGACCTCGGTCCCGCCGGCGTACATCCCCAAGCGATATGGCGTCTTCGCCTACTCCAATACGCCGGATCCGGGCACCGGTAACAACTACGCCGAGCGAACCCTGCCGTAAGCACCGGGCGTCGGCACGCGATCAACGACCGCGCCGGATCGAGCGGTCCACCGGCCTCGATCCCCTCGGGCCGGTGGACCGAGTCTTCGTCGCGAGTCCTTGGGACCGGGACGGAACGGCATCGACGACCGACCCGAAACGGCAATGGGCGGTCGTGCTTGCTCTTCACGGCGTGGCGGAGGCGTGATGCGGAATCGCCGAGACACGGATCCTTGAAACGGTCGAGTCGGCGTCGGTCTGACACGACCGGGTTGGAGCGACGAGACGACGCGGGTATTGTTCGCGCCCGAACGGAGCGTCGGAGAATGTCAGGGACTTCGACCGGAGAGGGGTGTTCAGATGCCGGATGGCGTGATCAGGGTCAATCCTTCGGAAGAGACCATCCGGATTGGTCCGCTTGGGATCCGGTTCCTGTTGACGGGCGACGACTCCAATGGCAGCGTGTCGGTGTTCGAAGTCCTCGTGCCCGCCGGGGAGAGATTGGCGGCGCCGGCCCACAAGAACGATGCCTACGAGGAGATCCTGTACGGGATCCAGGGCGTCCTGACCTGGACGGTCGACGGCACGCCCATCCCGGTGGGTCCCGGGCAGGCGCTGTGCATTCCCCGGGGGGCGGCGCATCGTTTCGACAACCTCGGTACTGAGGACGCGAAACAGGTCGTAGTCATCGCCCCGGCAATCATGGGGCCCGCCTACTTCCGGGAAGCGGCAGAACTCATCGGTGCCGCTGCCGAAGGGCCGCCCGACCGCGCGACGATGATGGAGCTCTTCCGGCGCCATGGCATGACGGTGGCCGCGCCCCCGCCGGGCAGGTAATGGGCGCTTGAGGTGCGCCAGGCGGGGCACGCCCGCCTCGGGTCGCGGTAGCCGTCGACGCAGCCGCGGCGTAGGTTGGTCGGGACGGTGGGGCGACACCGCACCCGATCACCCTGTACGCGGAGGCCTGGGCCATGGCACGGATGCCGTTGGTATGGACGGGGGCACTGCTCGCCGTCGTGTCGGCCTGCGGCGGCACGGCCAGCGACGAAACCACGGTCCGGGACAGCGCCGGCGTCCGCCTGGTGGAGCACGGCCGGGACCTCCCGCGGGCGCTCGACGCCTGGACCCTGGACCCCGTCCCGACCCTCGATGTCGGGCGCGCCGCGGGGGAGGATCCCTACCTGTTCGCCCGGATCGGTGCCGCGAGCCTGCTGCCGGCCGGCGAGCTGCTGGTGGCCGAGACCCGGGCCGTCGAGCTCCGGGTCTTCGACTCCACCGGCCGGTTTGTCCGCCGGCTCGGCCGGAAGGGAAGCGGCCCCGGCGAGTTCCAGGCCATGTCCTGGGTCGGCGTGGACCCCGCGGGCGTCGCCTCGGTCTTCGACGCGTCCACCCGGCGGCTCACCCGGCTCGCTGCCACGGGCGAGGTGGAACGGGTCACGTCGCTGCCGGGAGCCGGGGGCGGTACGGTGGCCGGGGTCTTTCGCGATGGGTCGCTCCTGATGCGCCGCTTCCCCAATCTGTCGGAGGACCTGTCCCAGGTCCCGACCGGCCTGGTGCGCGACTCGCTCGAGCTGATGGTGGTGGCCGCTGACGGCTCGGGGGAGACGCCGATCGCCCGGGTGCCGGGGCCCGAGAACGTGCGGGCGGTGGGTCGCGTGGTGTCCCAGGACCAGGCGCCGTTCGGGCGTCGCACGGTGATCGCGGCCGGCGACTCGACGTTCTTCGTGGCCACCCAGGACTCGTACGAGATCCGGTCGTACCATCAGACCGGCGGGCTGCGGAGCATCCTCCGGCGCCGCGTCCCGCCCCGACGGGTCGACGACGCTGCCCGCGCCCGCTGGCGGCAGCAGCACGCCGAGCGCCTCGAGCGGCTCAAGGGCCGACCGGTGCCACCCGAGGTCACGCAGGTGGCCGAGTACGACCGCCTCCCCGAGACCTTCCCGGCGCTGGGCGAGCTGGCCCTCGATCGAAGCGGTCGCCTCTGGGTCGAGGATTACCGGCCGTTCCCGGCGGAGGACTCGGTGACGACCTGGACCGTGTTCGGGCCGACCGGGGCGCTGGAGGCCCGGGCCACCCTTCCCAACCTCCAGATCCTGGAGATCGGGGCCGAGCACCTGGTCGGCGTCTGGCGCGACCAGGACGAGGTCCGCATGTCCGGGTCTACCGGATCGTTCGCCGGCCACAGTAAACGGAGTCCGCCGGCGAGGGATCCCTTGAAGTTCTAGGGAAGCGGCGGTACCGTTCTCCCCTGGTACTTCTGGGGGAGACTGATGGCCGCCGACCGGGTACCGGTCCTCAAGGGCACGCTCGATCTCCTCATCCTCCAGGCGCTCGCCGCCCGGGCCACGCACGGCTACGGGGTGATGCGCTGGATCGAGGAAGCCACCGGAGCCGCCCTCCAGATTGACGAAGGGTCGCTCTATCCGGCGCTCTACCGCCTCGAAGACCGCGGCTGGGTGGCGTCGGAGTGGGGCACGTCGGAGCACAACCGCCGGGCGCGGTACTACCGGCTGACGCCGCGAGGCCGGACCCAGCTCAAGGCGGAGACCGGCGAGTTCCTGCGGTTTGCCCGGGCGATGTGCCGGGCGCTCGATGTCCCCGCGGCCGGGCTCGCCGGGCGATGAGGGAGGACCCCCGCTGGCAGCGGTACTGGCGACATCTCACCGGCCGGCCTCGGCGCGAGGTGGACGAGGAGATCGCCTTCCACGTCGAAATGCGGGCCCGGGAGCTGGAAGCAAGGGGGCTCGACCCGGCCGCCGCCCGTCAGGAGGCCGAGCGGCGCTTCGGCGACCGGGCGCGGATCCAGGCGACGCTCAACCGGATCGAGCAGAAGCGAGGTCGGCGGATGGGGCTCTCCTTCCTGGCACAAGAGCTGACTCACGACCTCCGCTACGGGGCGCGCTCGCTGCTCAAGCGGCCGGGGTACGCGCTGATGACGGCGGGCTCCCTGGCCCTCGGCATCGGCGCGGCCACCGTGGTGCTGAGCCTGATCGACTCGTTCCTCCTCCGGCCGCTGCCGGTGCGCGATCCAGGCGAGCTGGTGGTGATCGGCGCCTCGAATCGGGCCACCGGTTCGCTGGCCGCCGGGGTCCTCGGCCTGCCCACGGTACACGACCTGGAGGCCCGCACCGACCTGTTCCAGGGTGTCGCCGCCACCGCCATGACCGTGGCCGCCACGCGGACGGCCGACGGCGATCCGGGTGACCGCTCGATCCTGCTCGCCGTCACCGGCAACTACTTCCCGCTGCTGGGCGTGTCACCGTCGCTCGGGCGGGTCCTGGGCCCGGTCGACGAGCGTGAGCGTGCGCCGGTTGTCGTGCTCGGGCATCGCACCTGGGTGACCCGCTTCGGGGGTGACCCGGGGGTGATCGGAAGGACGATTCACTTCAACACCCTGCCGTTCGTCGTGGTCGGGGTGGCGCCCCCCGAGTTTACGGGTACCGAGCACCTGTTCGATCCCGCGGGCTATGTGCCCACCGCCCTGCTCGGCCTCCTCGACCCCGCGGCGGGAGACCTCGGCACGCGGCGGGATGCGGGGCGGTTCACGGCGATCGCGCGCCGGCAGCCCGGGCGCACCGTGGCCGAGATCGGGTCGGGCCTGGAGGCGCTGTCGCGGGAGATCGAGCGCCTTTACCCGGTGGTGGGAGAGCAGTTCCGGCTCCGGGTGTTCCCGGAATCCCGGGCTCGCCCGAACATGGCCACGGCCGGCGGAATGGCCGCGGCGTCGGTGGTGGCCGCGACGCTGGCGCTGCTGGTGCTGCTCACCGCCGCCGTCAACGCCACCAACCTGATCCTGGCCCGTGGCACCACCCGGGTCACGGAGCTGGCCGTGCGACAGGCGCTCGGCGCTTCCCGCCGCCGCCTGGCGAGCCAGCTGCTCACCGAGACCCTGCTGCTGGCGGCGCTGGCCCTGGCCGGCGGGTGGCTCCTGGCGCGGCTCGGGGTTCGCCTGTTGACGTCGATCCCGCTGGCGGTCGACGATCTGGCCCTCCGCTGGGGACTCGCGCTCGACTTGCGGGTGTTCGGCATGGCGGTGGCCGTCACGCTGCTGATCGGGCTGGTCGCCGGCCTGGCGCCGGCGCTGTCCGTCGTGGGACGGGCGGTCCAGCCGCACCTCAGGGAAGGTGGCCGGGCGGGCGCGGGGCGTCGCGGGCGGCTCTCCCGGAGCGCGCTGGTCGTGGCGCAGGTCGCCGCGTCGCTGGTGGTGCTGGTGTGCGCCGGCCTCTTCCTCACCAGCGCCAGGCAGGCGGGACGGGTGCAGCTCGGCTTCCGGGCCGACCACCTGCTCACCTTCGGAATGAATGCCGAGTTCGCGCGCTACGACGAAGGGACGGCCCGCCGGGCGTTCGAGCGAATCAGGGAGGCCGTGGAACGGGTGCCCGGCGTTCGGGAGGCGGCCTGGGCCACCACCGTACCGATCAAACGCGGCGCGCTTGGCATGAGCGAGGTGATCGGCGACGCCGACGCGAGGGTCGGGATGTTTGCCGGAGCGGTCGGCCCCGGCTACTTCGAGGTGATGGGGATTCCGCTGATCGAGGGTCGGGGGTTCCTGCGCAGCGACGACTCGGCTGCTGCCCAGGTGGTGGTGATCAACCGGAAGGCGGCCGAGGCCCTCTTCCCGGGTGGCTCGGCAGTGGGCCGCCGGGTTCGACTGGACCCGGCCGGCCCTCCGCTCGAGGTCGTCGGCGTCGCGGAGGACGGCCGCTACCTGGTGATCTTCGAGGCGCCACGGCCGTATCTGTACCGTCCCCTGGCCCAGTCCTACTCGCCCGCCGTCTACCTCCACATCAGAACGGAGGTCGATCCGGCTACGCTCATCGCCCCCGTCCGCGCCGCGGTGGCGGCGGCAGACCGGGACCTCGTTCCGTTCTCGATCGCCCCGATGGAGGAGGTGCTCGCCACCAGTCCCAACGGGACGCTCCTCTTCAAGATGGGGGCCGGGTTCGCACTGGCCGTGGGCCTGCTGGGGCTGGCGCTCACGCTGGCCGGCCTCTACGGGGTCACCGCGTTCTCGGTGGCGCAGCGAACCCGCGAGATCGGGATCCGGATCGCGCTGGGGGCCTCCCGCCGCGCGGTGATCCGGTCCATCCTCACGGAAGGCGGGAAGCTCGCGGCGGCCGGGATCGTCCTCGGCGCGGTGGTGGCGGTGCTGATCGCGCGGCTTCTCGGGGGCCTGCTGCTCGGGAGCCGCTCGGCCGACGCCGCGATCTTCGCCGTGGTGGCGGTTGGCCTTGCCCTGGCGACGTTGCTGTCGGCCTATGTGCCGGCGCGTCGGGCGGCGCGGATCGACCCGGTGAAGACGCTCAACCAGTCCTAGATCGTCGGCAGGACCAGTCGCACATGCTCGGCGAACGCGCTCACTACCGCGCTCGGCTCCTCGCTGTCGGCGGTGAGCCCGATTCCCACGCTCGGTAGCGGCGGCAGCCCGCTTTCCGGGGGCAACACCCGCAGGTCCTCCGGCACCGCGGTCCGGGTCGTCACCGCGATTGCCTGGCCCGATCGCACCACCGCCATCAATCCCGTCAGGCTGGCGCTCGCGTACGCCAGCCGGTAGGCCCGGCCCGCCGCCTCGAGGCTCCGACGAGCGGCCCGATGGTCGAGGGTGTCGGGGTCGGTCAGCGCGAGCTGGAGGGGCTGGTGGCGGGCCAAGCGCGATCCGACCGCGCCCACCCACACCAGCGGCTCCTTCCGGATGATCGCCTTGCCCTTCTCCGACTCGGCGAACGAGGTGAGCGCCAGATCCAGGGCATGGCGCTGGAGGAGTTCGAGCAGCCGGGGCGTGTGGGCGCAGTGGACCTCCACCAGGACCCCCGGATGCTCACGGGCAAAGCCGCGGAGCAGGTGCGGCAGGAAGACCACCGCGTAGTCGTCCGGACAGCCAAACCGGATCGTTCCCACCAGCCCCTTGCCCGAGAGTTCGGCCAGGGCCTCGTCGTGGTACTGCAGGATCCGCCTGGCGTGGGCCAGGAGCCGCGTCCCGTGCGGGGTGAGGCTCACGCCCCGCGCGCCCCGATCCAGGAGGCGGTGACCGACGATCTCCTCGAGTCGCTTGACCTGAAGGCTGATCGCCGCCTGGGTCCTGCCGACGCGACCGCCCGCCCGGCCCAGCGTTCCGGTCTCGGCGATGGCAGCGAAGGTCCGGAGCAGCTGGAGGTCGAGGGATTCGGTCGGCATGCTCATAAAGATCGTGAATGAGTCAGATAAGCACAATTAACCCCGCTTGTGTGGGCGGCCAGACTGCGAATAATTCTGCCCGATCGCTCTTCCGGTTGTGCCGCAACCCTGTCGGAGGCCCCTTGTCTCGAAACGCCGATCCGCAGTTCTGGCGGGATGCCCGGGCGCACCTGATTCGGTACGGCGGCCGGTTCGAGCCGCTGATCGTCGAACGGGCGGCCGGGAGCTTCGTGTACGACGCGGACGGGCGCGCCATCCTCGACTTCACCTCCGGACAGATGAGCGCGTTACTCGGGCACGGTCATCCGGAGATCGCCGCCGTGGTGGCCGAGTACGCGAGCCGGCTGGATCACTTGTTCAGCGGGATGCTCTCCCGCCCGGTGGTGGACCTTGCCCGGGGCCTCGCCGAGGCGACGCCCGACGGGCTGGATCGGGTGCTGCTGCTCAGCACGGGTGGCGAGTCGAACGAGGCGGCGATCAAGCTGGCCAAGCTCTACACCGGGGGCCACGAGGTCGTCGGCTTCGCCCAGTCCTGGCACGGGATGACCGGCGGGGCGGCCTCCGTCACCTACGCCGCGGGTCGGAAGGGGTACGGGCCGGCGGCCGTCGGCTCGTTCGCCATTCCGGCGCCTGACGCATACCGGCCGCGCTTCGAGCGCGGGGGCCGGCCGGACTGGCAGGCCGAGCTCGACTACGGGTTCGACCTGATCGATCGCCAGTCGAGCGGGGGCCTGGCCGCCTTCATCGCCGAGCCGATCCTCAGCTCCGGCGGGATCATCGACCTCCCGGTGGGGTACCTCGCGGCGCTCAAGCGGAAGTGCGAGGAGCGCGGGATGCTGCTGATCCTGGACGAGGCCCAGACCGGACTCGGCCGGACGGGACACCTGTTCGCGTTCGAGCGGGACGGCGTGGTGCCGGACATCCTGACCCTGTCGAAGACGCTCGGCGCCGGGCTCCCGCTGTCCGCGGTGATCTGCTCGGCGGACGTCGAGGAGCGCTGCCACGAGCGCGGCTTCCTGTTCTACACCACCCACGTCTCGGACCCGCTGCCGGCCGCGGTGGGACTCAAGGTGCTCGAGGTGGTCCAGCGGGACCGGCTGGCGGGGCGGGCCCGGGTGGCGGGGGCCAGGCTGGAGCAGGGCCTCCGGGCGCTCCAGCAGCGCTTCGACTGTATCGGCGACGTCCGGGGCCGCGGTCTCCTGCTCGGCGTGGAGATCGTCTCCGATCGCGTGGCAAGGACGCCGGCACCGGAGCTGGGCGCCGCGATCAGCCACACCGGCCTGGAGCTGGGCCTCAGCATGAACATCGCTCGACTTCCCGGGATGGGCGGCGTCTTCCGGATCGCGCCGCCGCTCACCATCAGCGACGCCGAGATCGACCTCGGCCTCGACTTGCTGGCTCGAGCCATCGAGGCAGCCACCGGCTGATTCGCTTCCGCCAGGCCGCCGGACCACGGTGCCGGATCCGGGCGCTATTCGGTTCCAGCGATGCCTTTCCCTGGAGAGGATCTCCCCCCACCCCCGGGGCGGCGCGAGAGACGGGCACTCCCGAACCAAGCGACCGCCAGCACGGACACCGCGACGGTGACCAGAGTGTAGGCGTAGATCCCGGTCAACCGTCCGGAGGTCGGGTCGACCAGGACGGCTGAGGCGTTCGCCGCGCCATGGTAGACCGCCACGAGGAGCACGCTGCCCGCGGTGTTGTTGAAGATCCAGGTGGCCTGGACCGCGAGCGCCAGGACCAGTACCGAATAACCCAGCAGGCCCGGCAGCAGGCCGATCTGCTGGGCGATGGCATGCTGACCGACGCCCTCGATGAAGAACAGCGGTACATGCCACAGCGCGTGAAACCCGCCAATGATCAGACTGGTGGCCAGGGCGCCGTGCCGGGCCTGCACCCTCGGTACGGCGTAGCCCCGCCATCCGAACTCTTCGCCGAGACCGGCAAAAACGAACAGAAAGAGGAACGCCGGGATCAGGCTCCGCCAGGTGGCGGCGTCGATCGCGAAGTCGACGCCGTCAACGGCGGCCGCGGCGTGGGCAGCCGCGATCGCCGACCCCGCCGGAACCAGCAGTGCGGCGAGCCACCACCGCAGCCCGGCCCGCCAGCGAGCTACTCGACCAAGAAGCTCGCGAGCACCCTGCCGGCCGCCTTCCAGACCCGCCAGCAGGAATCCCGCAGCGCTCGCACTCAGGGCTCCCAGTTGGACGAATCCGTCCGGAACGACGCCGAGGGCCACGGGGATCATGGGCGCCGTCCCGAGCGCCACCGCGAGGAGGAACAGGGCGAAGGCGGGATGGCGAAGCACAAAGCTGCGCAAGGGATGTCTCCGGTGAGTGCTCGAGGCCCGGGACTCGGGGACGCGAAAATCTGGCACCCGCTGATCGGCCCTTCCAGTCGGGCGCCTGCCGGTCGAGGCAGAGCGCCAGTCCCGGACATCCTGGGGGCTGGATTGCAACGCCGCGACGGCGCCCTGATGTTCCCTGGGCGCGCCGGTGGCCGGGCCGGCATGGCGTCCAGCGCAGAGCAACGGCTTGAGGGACGAGGATCATGTCGCCACCAGTCGAGCCATCCCTATGACCATCCCGCAGTCCGGGCCCCTCCGCTTGCACGGGTGGGTGCTCCGGGTGGCCACGGCGGCGGCCGTTCTGGGGTGCCGGCCCGGTGGGCCGCCCGAGCCGATCGCGGTTGCGACGGGGACCGACATCGTGATCGACGGCGACTTTGAGGATTGGACCGGCCGCGGGGACGAGGTCCCGGTCGCCCCGGGTACCCCGCTGGAGCGCTTCCGGATGACCCACGATCCGGCCGCGCTGTATTTCCTCATCGGGTTCCGCGATACCGTGAACCTCCAGGCCCTGGGTGACTGGTCCGCGCGGCTGGTTCTCGACGCCGATGGCGACTCCGCGACGGGCGAGACGCTCGACGGGCTCGACGGCGTGGACTTGGAGATCGATCTCTCCGCGCTTGAGGGCCTGGGGGGGCGGTACGGAATCATGACGCGCCTCCCCGGCGACACGGCGTGGCGAGACAGCTACTGGATCGGGCTCCGGTACGCGCCGACGCATGCGGCGCCGCGCTTCGAGGTGTCGATCGAGCGAGGGGCGCTCCGGCCCGGCGGCGGGCCGTTGCTGGCCGGGCCCAAGGTCCGGGCTCGAATCACCGGCTTCGACCGGAACGGCGCGCTCACCGCGCAGAGCTCGGTGCTGACCCAGCGACTGGCAGGGCACCGGTCGTTCGTGCCGACTGCCGATGCGACCGCGATCGATCGGGCGCCGGGGACCTCGTTCCGGATCCTCACCTGGAATGTCGGCGACCGGGGGCTGCTCCGCGATGCCGAGCCCTACCGTCGGATCCTGACGGCGCTCGACCCGGACGTGGCGTTGCTCGACGAACTGCACCCGTCACTCGACCAGGCCTGGCTCGAGCGCTTCGCAACCGGCCTGCCCGGCGGCCCCTGGCGGGTGGTCTTGGGTGCGGCGGGGGGACGCCAGCGAACGACGGTGTTGAGCCGGTTGCCGCTCCGCGCGGTGCCCGGCCTCGACCGGATCGACTATCCGGACTCGCTGCGCGCCCTGGCCGGCCTCCCCGTGAGCCGCCAGATGGCCAGCGATCTCCGGACCGCGGCCGAGGACGGGATTCCGGCCGTGGGGGCGGTCGTGACCGTGGACGGGCGCGAGGTGCTGGTCATGGCGATGGACTTCTTCTGCTGCGGTCGGATCGGAGGCCCCGACGACCGGGCCCGGATCATGACCGCCCTCGCGATTCACGGGGCCGTGGCCCGGGCGCTCGCGGCCGGAACGGCCGAGGCCGTGGTGCTGGGTGGCGACTTCAACCTCGTGGGATCACGCCGCCCGCTCGACATCCTGAGGCGCGGTCTCGATGACGGCCGCGATCTGACGGTGGTGCCGGCGCCCCGGCTCGACGGCCGGGGCAACGCGACCTGGGCTGCGCCGAGCCCCTTCCCGCCGGGCCGGCTCGACTACCTGCTGGTGAGCGGGTCCCGCCTGGAGGTGCGGCGATCCTTCGCCTTCGATCCCGCGGATCTGGCCGCCCGCGCGCCGGCCGCGCTCGGCCTCCGCCCCGGCGACGGGGAGGCCACCGATCATCTACCGGTGGTCGCGGACCTGCGCTGGCGATAAGGACCGGATCCGCCGGATCACGCGAGCGAGTACAGGAACTCCACGTACGAGCGGACCGCCCCGTCCAGCCCTGCCACCTTCGGGTGCGAGGAGTCGATCACGAAGTACTCGTCCGGGGCATGCGCCCCGCCGCCGTGCCCCATGCCGAAGGAGCCCGCGGCCATCCGGAGCGGCTCGCCGGTGAAGGTGACGCCGGGCCACGAGCCCGCCATCCGGGGCCAGAGGAGCGGATCGACCCCGACCGTCCGATACGTGGCGAGCATCGCCTGGACCAGCTTCGAGTCGGGGTCGGTCTCGGTCGGATCATAGCCTCCCGTCATGTTCACCTCGATGTCGCCGAAGCCGTGCTTCGCGAGGTGGGCCTTGAGGAGTTCCAGCGTCCCCTTGGCCGTCATGTCGGGTACCAGCCGCATGTCGATCTTGGCCACGGCGCGATGCGGCAGAATGGTCTTGCCGCCCGGGCCGGTGTAGCCGCCGACCAGGCCCTGAATGTTGATCGTGGGCTGCGACACCAGCCGCCGAAGCGCCGCCGGCCACGGCTCGTCCTCGATCCAGCGCTGCACGCCGAGCGCCCGCTTGGTGTTGGCCTCGTTCTTTCGCGGGATCGCCGCCTCGAGGATCCGCTCCTGCGCGGCGCTCAAGGGCTTCACCCGGTCAAAGAAGCCTTCGACCGCCGGGGTGTGGCCGTCGGGCTTGATCAGGGTGTTGAGCGCCTGGACCAGGTGCCAGGCCGGGCTGTCCACCTTGGCGTGGAGGCTGGAGTGGATGTCCCTGGCCGGGCCGCGTCCCCACCGCTCCCCGGTCGAAACCAGCTCGAGCTCCACGATTCCCTTGGCGCCCAGATTGACCTCGACCGACCCGTCGGGCGACTGCGCGCCGAGCGGGATGATGATCCCGAGGCATTTGCGGAGCGCCTGCTCCACCCGGGGCTGGAAGACGATCTCCCGGAAGTTCGGGGACCCGATCTCCTCCTCGCCTTCCGCCACGAGGACGAGGTTCACGGGAGGCTTGACGCCGGCCGCCTTGAAGGCCTGGAGGGCCGCGAGAAACGCCATCTGCGGCCCCTTGGTGTTGGTGGCCCCGCGGCCGATCATCACCTTGCCCAGGCCGGGCCGGTCCACCAGCCGCCCCTCGAGCGGGGGCGAGCTCCACTCCGCCGGGTCGTATTGCTTGACGTCGTACATGAAGTAGATGGCGAGCCAGTTCCGGGCCCCGGCGTCGAGAGTGGCGAAGACCCCGGGCTTGCCGGCCGTGGGAACGATCTCGACCTGCTGGAAGCCCGCCTCGCGGGCGAGCCGCGCCATGTACTCCGCGCCGGCCGGGTAGTTGACGTTCTCCGCCGCGATGGAGGGGAGGGCGATCCAGTCGCGCAGGGCCTTCACCGTGAGGTCGTGCCGTCTGGCGATCTGGGCGATGACCGGACCGGGGTCCTGCGGCGCGCGGGCGAATGCGGCCCGGTCGCCCAGCGCCAGGGCGGCGCCTCCCGCGGCCGCGCTCCGCACGAACTCGCGGCGCTTCATTCCCTGGGGATCGGACTCGGGCGGACGATGGGCGGTGGACGACACGGCTCCTCCTGCGCGGCGATTGAGAGGGGTACAGCCGGTTCGGTCAGGGGCTGCGACTCGCCTCAAGGTACGGTCGACGCGGGGCGCCAGGGAAGAGGGCGCCACTTGATCGACCACCGGCCGGCACCGATGTTTGCAGCCGCCCTGACCCCGCGTATGCGCCTGTCCTTTCGGGACGCCACCCCGGCCGACGTACCGGCCATCGCCGCGCTCCAGAACGCCGCCGCCGGCGCGCTCACGGCCCGCCATGGCGAGGGGCACTGGTCGGGGTTGGTGACCGAGCGGGGAGCGCTGCTGGCCCAGCGGCATGCCCGGGTCAGGGTGGGCCGGCTGGGCCGGCGGATCGTCACCGTGCTCCGCCTCGCCCCCAAGAAGCCCTGGGCCATCGACGTGGCCTATTTCACTCCGGTGAAGCGGCCCCTCTACCTGACCGGGATGGCCGTCTCGGTGGTCCACCAGGGGCGGGGGCTGGGCCGCCTGGCCCTGGCCGACGCGCGAGCCGTGGCCCGGACCTGGCCCGCGGATGCCATCCGCCTCGATGCCTACGACGCCGCGGCGGGGGCCGGGCCGTTCTACGCGGCGTGCGGCTTCGAGGAGCGGGGCCGCGTGGTCTACCGGGGGAACCCTCTGGTGTACTACGAGCTCCTGCTCGGATAGGGCGACGGCGGCAGGGCGGCCGCGGCCTTCCTCGATTGCACCAGCTTGAGCTTGCCGGTTGTCGAATCGCGAGGGAGTGCGTCGACGCGCCCGCCTCGAATCGCCCTGAGGCCTGGAGGCCGCGAGATTCCTACTCGCGACGAATTCCGGGATCGATATCCCCCAGCTCCTCCAGCCAGGAGAAGGGATTGATCCGGAAGGCCTGGATCCGGGAGCGGACCACCGCCGCATTGGTGGGCGTGTAGAGAAAGAGGGCGGCGGCGTCGGCGGCCAGCGTGTCGAAGGCCTCCCGCCAGAACGCCCGGGCCCGCGCTGGATCGAACGCGTTGAGCGCGGCCGCCGAGAGGGAGTCAAAGCCCGAATGGGCGTACCGGCCGTAATTGAGCGAGCCCCAGCCGGACCGGGACCACTGGTCCACCAGCCCTCGAGGGCTCGGATCGTCGAGCGAGGCGCCTACCATGGTCTCAAACCGACCGCTCATCAGCCGTTCCTGAAAGACCGGAAAATCGACCGTGGTCACGGTGGCCGCGACGCCGATCCGGGTCCACGCGGCGGCAATGGCCTGGGCCAGGTCGCGACGGACGCGACTGGTGCCGGGGACCAGGATGTCGACCGCCAGAGGCCGGCCCCCGCGGCGACGGATTCCGCGTGGGCCTGCCCGCCAGCCGGCCGCGTCGAGCCAGCGTTGGGCTTGAGCGGGATCGGTCGGGATTGCGGGAGCGGCCTCGTACCAAAGCCAGCTCGCCCGCGAGATGGGCCCCGGCGGCACCGCGGCGTCGGGGCCCACCAGCGCCCGGGCCAACTGGGCGGGGTCGAGGGCGGCGACGAGTGCCCGTCGCGTCGTGCGCTCTGAGAGGATGGGGTCCGGGGCGCCGTCGGCGTTCCGATGCCGAAAGGCGAGGAAGCCGTAGACCGCCGACGGATACGGGCGGCGCACGAGCTGGGTATCGCGCTCCACCAGCGCAAGGGTGCTCGGCGAGGTGACGGTCTCGATCAGGTCAGCCTGCCCGGCCAACACCAGATTGGCCGCTGCGTCCTGGTCGGCGGCGAAGAGCCAGACGAGTCGGCGGGCTTCGCCGGCCTCCCGGCCGGCCCGTTCCAGCACCAGGGCCTGGCTTCGCCGCCACTCGACCAGGCGAAAGGATCCTGACCCGACGATTCGGTCGTCCCGCAACGCGCCGGCCCATTCAGCGCGGGGGATCTCTCCCCAGACATGCTGTGGCAGGACCCGAACCAGGCTGGCGGCGTCGTGGAAGCTCTCCGGGTAGGGGCGGTCGAAGCGGATCACGACCGCGGTGTCCGCCTCGGCAGCCGCGACCACGCCCGATTGGAGGCCGGTGGCCGGCGGCCCGAGCACGGAGTCGCCGTAGACGCTGAAGGAAAACACCACGTCCGCGGGGCGCACCGGGCGCCCATCATGCCAGGTGGCGCCGGGGCGGAGCACGAACCGCCAGGCGGCTGAGTCGATCCGCTCCCACCGGTGGGCCAGCCCGGGTCGGTAGGCGGCGGGATCGAGGGGGGACCCACCGGTTTCGAGCCGGGCGAGGCGCTCGAAGATCCGGTCGGTGATGTCACGGCCGACGGTCTCGGTCACCAGTGGAGGCAGGAGCGCGGTCGGCTCGCCCGTGGCGGCGATCCGGACCAGGCCGCATTCCTCGCAGCGCGAAGCGGACCGGCAGCCGCCGAGGAGGAGCAGCGCCGCCAGCGATGGGGAGAGGAACCCCTGCGTTGCCCACCGTACGTCCATGACACCTCCCTGTTTCGGCCCGGCGTGGGTGCCTCGGGCTCGCCGATCGAGGCCCAAGATAGTCCCGAACTGGGCGCCGGGCAGTTGGCTCAGGAAGGGGCGGGCAGGCGCTTCAGCAGCAACGTGGCCCCCAGGCGCTCGAACAGGTTCCGGGCCTCCCGCCGACGGGCAGCGGCTCGCGCCGGCCGAGCAAGGGCTTCGAACGCCTGGGCTGCCAGGGCAGCACACTCGCCCTGGAGCTGGAGCCCGCCCAACCGCCGTGCAGCCGCCCGCCCGGCCTCGGCGGCCTCGAGCGCCGCCGCTGGCTGGCCGAGCCGAAGCCAGCGCCAAGCCGCCACGCGCTCGATGTCCGCCA
>CAZFSA010000107.1:0-16404 GCA_964521535.1 uncultured Gemmatimonas sp. | reverse complement strand
CGCCGCGCCCGCCGCCCGGCCCGACTAGGCCTCGTAGAACCGGACCTCCGGCATGGGATAGTGCTTTCGGTTCGCGGTCCAGAGTAGCAGGCCGGAGGTGGCCGCCGCGGCCGCGACCAGGGCATCGGCCAGTTCCACGCCATGGGAGCGCGCGAACCGCGCCAGATAGGCGCCCGCCCGGCGACCAACCAGCGCGTCGAGCACCACCTCGCCACGAGCGTCGAAGAACGCGCGGGCGCTCGGTTCCTCGCCGGGCCGCAGGCCAGCGTAGATCTCCGCCCAGGCAACGGCCGTACTGTAGGTGGGGGTTCCGGATGCCTCCAGCGCCAGGGCCGCCTCGATCACCTTCGGGCGCCCGCGGAGGATCTCGATGATTACGTCCGAGTCGTAGAGGACGCCGGCTACCCCGCCAGCCGGCGGCGTCGGGTATCGCGGCGCAGACGCCTCACGTACCCGGGCGTTGCGCCGAGATCGTCCCGGTCGCGCCATAGAGCTGCGATCCCTTTCAGCGTGGTGACCCGCTCGTCCGTCGGGGGTGGGCCGTACGCTCGAGCGACAGCCTCCCGCACCAGGTCGGACACGGTGCGACCCTGCTGATGGGCGGCGATCCGCAGCCGGCGATGGAGGTTCTCGTCGAGATACAACTGGGTCCGGATCATGTGATGTATATACATCGCGCCCGCCCCCGTCGCAACTCGCCAGGCCCCGTCACCAGGGCGTAGCGCCGGCCGCCAGGCTCAGCCGAACGGCACGCAGAGGCTGTCGCCGCGGATCGGGGAGAACTGGTACTGGGGCGGCGAGATCGACACCGTCTTCCGGAACTGGAGGAAGGCGCGAATCTTGATCGAGCTCGGGGGACACTCGCCCTGCGGCGCGGCAGGCACCGTTTCGTTGATGATCCCCTGGATTCCGGTAACCCCGTTGACGGTGGTCGTGGTGGTCTGGCCTTCGTTGAAGGTCTTCCAGGCGACGCCGCTCAGAGTGGGCTCGGTGCCGATCCGATAGTGATTGGGCTTGAGCCCGGTCCGGACGTAGGCCACCGTCCCGTGCCCCGCGGTCGCGCGCAACAGGTCGATGCCGAGCGTCGGCTGCGTCAGCGGCGGCTTCGGCGTCGGGGTCTGAGCGGCCGACGGGGCGGCCACGCCGAGGGCCAGACCCAGGGTGAAGGCAAGGAAGGGGAGGTCGCGCATCCACAGGCTCCTGATCGTGGTCCATGGGAGAGACGCAGGCCGCGGGGTCCGGTGCTCACGGTTCGGGTCCCCCACCCCCGCCGTCCTCGTGCCGGGTGCCGCGCGGGGCGTCATTGCTGTACGCAGGCGGTGTCGCCCCGGACGGCGGACTCCAGAATCGCGCCGCTCGGCTTGATCCGGGTCCGGAGCTGGAGGTAGACCGCGAGCAGGATCCGGCCGTCGCCGCAGTATGAGACCAGCATCGGCTGGGAATACGGGAGCGTGCCCTGGACGTACCTCACGCCGGCTTTCACGAAAGACGACGTATCGGTTTCCGTAAGCGGGCTCCAGGCGGCCCAGGCCAGGTTGGCGCTGCTCGATACCCGGTACTCGAGCGGGTCTGCCCCGGTTCGCAGGTAGCGGACCGCCGAGGGCGCCGTCGGCTTCGCCGAGAGCAGCTCGAAAGCGGGCGGGGGCGGCGGTGGTGGCGGAGGGGTGCGCGGCCTGGGGGTCTGGGCGACGGCCGGCGAACTGGCCGCGATCCCGAGCAGCATGAGGGCGAGGCTGGCTCGCATGAGGCCTCCGGTCCGGGGTCAGTCGAGTTCGGCGCCGGGACCGTACCCGGCGGTCCCGGATGTCCAAGAGACGCCGCCGGGATGCCCGGTGCTCACCGCCCCCGGTCCGGGGGCGGGAGGACGGTTACCTTTCCCGGCTCTGCCACCCCCACGGGAGTGTGACGATGTCGATGCCTCGCCTGGTCGCGGTGCTCTGGGTCGCGGCCCTCGCCGTTCCGGTCGACCTCGCCGCCCAGCGCCCGGCCCGCGATCCGCTCGCCGGGATCGATACCTACATCCAGAACGCCATGAGCCAGCTCAAGGCCGTGGGGCTGGCCATTGCGGTCGTGAAGAACGACTCGATCGTCTACGCCCGGGGATTCGGGGTGAAGAAGCTGGGTGACCCGGCCCCGGTCACCCCCCGCACCGTCTTCGCCGTGGGCTCCACCTCCAAGGCGTTCACCACCGCCGCGCTCGGCATGCTGGTGGACGAGGGACGGTTCGGCTGGGACACCCGGGCCACTGACCTCCTCCCCGGCTTCGAGCTCCACGACCCGGCCGTCACCCGCGAGCTCACGGTCCGCGACCTGGTCACCCACCGGAGCGGCCTCTCCCGCGGCGACCGCCTCTGGATGGGCTCCAACTTCACCCGGGCGGAGGTGCTGCGCCGGGTCCGGTTCCACCAGCCCACCTGGAGCCTCCGCACCACCTTCGGCTACCAGAACATCATGTACCTGGCCGCCGGGGAGATCGTGCCAGCGGTCACCGGCCGCTCGTGGGACGACTTCCTGCGCGACCGGATCTTCGAGCCCCTCGGCATGACCAGCTCGTCCACCACCGTGCGCGGCCTGGAGCGCCAGCCCGACGTGGCGACGCCGCACCTGGAGATCGACGGGGTCCTCACCCCGATCGAGTATCGCCGGATCGACAACATCGGCCCGGCGGGCTCGATCAACTCCAACGTGCTCGACATGGCCCGGTGGATCCGGTTCAACCTGAACGGCGGCACGGTGGGCGGGCGGCCGCTGCTCGCCCCGGCCACCCACCGCGAGATGTTCACCACCCAGATGTGGCTCCGGCCCGAGGGCGAACTGGCCGCGCTCTACCCCGGCGTCAACTTCCTGGGCTACGGGCTCGGCTGGTTCCTGTTCGATCACGCCGGACGCAAGGTGGTGGAGCACTCGGGCGGGATCGACGGGATGGTGACCGAGCTCATGATGGTGCCGTCGGAAAAGCTCGGCGTCATCGTTCTCACCAACAACAGCAACTCGCTCGCGGCCTTTCCGGTTGCCCGGGCTGTGGTGAACCGGTTCCTCGGCGTGGACCAGGACCCGCTGCCAGCGGTGCTACCGATGGTCCGGATGCTCGACTCGGCCGGCAAGGCGCGCGAGGACAGCATCGTCCGGGCGCGGGTGGCCGGGAAGGGCCCCTCCAACGTGCTCGCCGCCTATGCCGGGGTGTTCGACAATCCGATGTACGGCCCCGCGCGGGTGGCGGTGGAGGGCCAGGGTCTGGTGGTCAGCGTGGATGGGCAGGACGCGCCGCTCGACCTCACCCACTGGCACTACGACACCTTCCGCGCCGCCTCGCGCGACCGGCGGCTGGGCCGCACCTGGGTGACGTTCCGTCTGGGAGGCGACGGCGCCGTGGCGGGGTTCACGATCGAAGGGCTGGAGCAGGAGTTCGTCCGCCGGTCGCCCGCCGCGATCGCCCTGGGCTGCGACCCGACCGACGCCGACCGGAGCCGCCTCGCCAGCCGCCCGTCGCCCTACGACTCCACCGCGATCCACGTGGGAGGCAGGACGGCCAGGCTCTGCTACTCGCGGCCCGCGATGCGCGGCCGGGTGGTCTTCGGCAGCGACCTGGTGCCGTACGACACCCTCTGGCGCACCGGCGCCAACGACCCCACGATCCTCCACCTCCCGTTCGACGCCGAGATCGCCGGGCTCAAGGTCCCGGCGGGGAAGTACTCGGTCTACACCGTCCCCGGTCGGACCCGATGGACCGTGGTGCTCAACCGCTCGATCACCCAGGGCGGATCGACCCGCGACGAGGGCCAGTTCCGGAGCGCCTACACCGACCTGGTCCGGGCCCAGGAGCTGGGACGCGCGCCGGTGGCGGCGGAGAGTACGCCCGAGCCGGTGGAACGCTTCACCATCCGGTCCATACCCACCGGACCCAACTCGGCCGAGCTGATCCTGGAGTGGGAGCGGACCCGGGTGCGGGTGCCGATCGTGGTGCCGCGGCCCTGACTTCCGATCAGCTGGAGGCCGTGGCGCTCCTCCCGCTCAGCCCGAGCATCAGGCCACCCAGGCCCGGGTGCCGGCGGAGCAGGTAGCTCGCGGCCAGGACCACCGCCAGCGAGTTGGCCACCACGATCGACCACCAGGGCAGCATCGCCCGCATCGGGGCGGTGAGCAGGCCCACGGCCAGAATGGTGACCACGAACCCCGCCACGATCACCAGCAGGATCGCCCGCCGCTCGGCCGGGTTCCGCTCGGCCCGGGCGATCAGCGCCGCGACCACGATCCCGATCGCCAGCGACAGCACCAGGTGGATGGCGCTGTACCCCAGAATCGCGGTCCAGTCGGGCGGGATCGGGAGCAGGAGAATCGACGGGTCGCGCTCCCCGCGAACCACCGCCCGGCCGAGGAGGCCCACGGTGTACAGGCTGCCACGCGCGGCCAGGAGGTCGAAGAGCGCGTAGAACACCGCCACCGCCGCGAAGGCGATGAGGCCGATCGCGACTCCCTCACGCACCGGTTGACGTTCGACAGGCATCGGGTCACCTCCGGGTAGGACCGGCCCGCGCCGTGGCGTGGGCCGACTGCCCCGATACAATGCGGCGGCGCGGGCCCGGACGCAACGGGCGGCGGCCCCGGACTCAGCCCACTCGCCGCATCGCGAAGACCCCGTTCAGGAAGTGGGTGGCCCGGCCCGCCTGATCCGCTCCCCAGAACGCCACGTCCCAGCCCCGGTTGCCGCCCATCGCGGGGTCGGCGGGGAGGAACCGGTCGTCGCCCATCGGGATCAGCTCCGAGGTCATGCCCGGTTCGCGCGCCCGGTCGCCGGCGCCCGAATACACCCGGGCCACGAGCCGCCCGCCCTCCTCCGCCATCTCGACCGCGGTCCCGTACGACTCGAACCGGCCCAGGTAGCGGCGCAGATCCACCGCCACCCGGGTCACGGTGTCGGGTTTGGGCAGCACCGGCTTCGCGATTCCGAACATCTCGGGGAAGACGGTATCGAAGATCCGGTCCGCCAACGGGTAGCCCTGGTTGGGCACGTTGGCGATGGTGGCGATCGCCACCCGCCTGGCCGGGCACCAGAGCAGCATCGACGAGCCCCCGCTGTTGGTCCCGCTGTGCCCGTAGATCTCGAACCCGCCCCACTGCTTCCAGTAGGGCCCGCAGCACCATCGCTGGGCGGTGAGTTTGGCGGGCAGGGTCACCTGCGGGGTATGCATCGTGCGGACGGCGGCCGGCGAGAGGACCGGCTTGCCGTCGGAGGCGCGGCCCTCGCTCAGGAACATCCGGGCGAACCGGACCAGGTCGCCTGCGCTGGCGCAGAGCGTACCGCCCGCTGGCGCCATCGACCGGGGCAGGCCCCAGACGCCAACCCGCGTGGGCTCGCTGGCGCCGCCGCGATAGCCGTATCCCAGCGCCACCGGATGGAACAGCAGGTCCTCGGCGAAGTTGGCCGCCTGCCGGAGGCCCAGCGGCCGGAGCACCCGCTCCGCCAGCAGCGTCTCCCAGTTCCGTCCCATGGCCCGCTGCGCGGCGAGGCCGGCCACGTTGCTCCCGGCGTTGGAGTATCCGAACGCGGTGCCAGGCTCGAACACCTGCGGGATCGGCGCCAGCGAGGCCACGTACTTCGGCAGGGCGTCGTCGCCGCGACCGTAGTCCTGGTAGGGCCCGTTGTCGAGCCCGGCCGACATCGAGAGCAGCTGGCGAAGCGTGATCCGCCGGGCCGCGCTCTCATCGGCCAGCCGGAAGTCGGTGATCCAGGTCCGGACCGGAAGGTCGAGGTCGAGCTTCCCCTCGTCCACCAGCGCCATGACGAGCGCGGCGTTGAACACCTTGGTGGTGGACCCGATCTGGAACAGGGTGTCCGTGGTCACCGGCAGGTTGCGCTCCCGGTTCGCGAGCCCGGTGGCCACCTCGTGCACCGTGTCGCCATCGAACACCGCGAGCTGCGCCCCCACCACCCGGAGCGCCCGGGCGGCATCGTCGAGGATGGTCTGGAGGCGCCGGGGATCGATCCGGGGCGCGCTGGCCGCGGCGGCCCGGACGGGGCGGGGCAGGGTGGCGACCAGGGCGGCTGCGGACGTGGCCAGAAAGACGCGTCGCTTCACGACCAGGCTCCGTGAGTGGAGAGTACCGGCCGGCGTCAGCGCTTCGCGTTGACTCGCGAGCCGGATTGATGGGGCGTTTCCTGCACGGCGATCGCCTAAGGTACCCGCGCCGCGGCCCCGGCGGCAGCACCAGGTCGATGCCGGGCGGTTATTGGCGCGGTACCTCGGAGCAACGGATTCGTGATCGAGCGGGGGTGTATTCGGGGGACTTCGCCCGCTGGCCAACCCGATCCTTTCAGGCAGACCCCATGCGCGCTCGCCCCCTCGCGGACCGACTGTCCCCCGCCGTGCTGCTGCTCGCGGCAGCATGCGCCATCGACACCCAGCTTCCCTCCGATCCCGACGACTCGGTTCCCACGTTCGACGTGCGCGGCGCCGGGCCGGCCGTGCTGCACGTCGCCAGTCGGGAAGCGCCCGTCCTCCTCACCGCTGGCGGGGTGACGGTCTACAAGAGCGGTTACGGGTCCGGGATGGCGCTCGTCCCGGGTCGGAGCCGGGACTTCTACCTGCTCACCGATCGCGGTCCCAACATCGACGGGGTCCCCAGCACCATCAAGAAATTCCCGGACCCGACCTATGCCCCGCGCATCTATCAGATGCATTTCGCCGGTTCCCGGCTCCGGGTCGACCGGGAGATCATCCTCAAGCGGCCGGACGGCACCCCGCTCACCGGGATCCCGATTCCCGCGGGCCAGTGCGGCAGTACGCTCGAAACGGCCGAGGCCCTGGACGGCACGCCGATTCCGCCCGACCCCTACGGCCTCGACGCCGAGGGCATCGTTGCCCTGCCTGACGGCACCTTCTGGATCTCCGATGAGTACGGTCCCTTCCTGGCCCATTACGACGCCACCGGCCGCGAGCTGGCCCGACTCTCCCCCTGCAACGGGGGGCTCCCGTCCGTCTACCAGCTCCGGCGTCCCAACCGCGGCATGGAGGGCCTGACCCTCACGCCCGATCGCCGATGGCTGGTGGGGATCATGCAGGCTCCGCTCGAGAACCCGTCGGCTGCCGGCGTCCGCAACGTCTCCCGGGCCACCCGGATCCTGTTCCGCCACCGGGAGAGCGGCGAGACCAGGGAGTATCTCTACCTCCTCGACAGCCCGACTCTCCAGGGCAACAGCGAGATCCTGGCGCTCTCGGTCACCCGCTTCCTGGTGATCGAGCGCGACGGGCAGTTCCTCTTCGGGACCCCGGCCGCCACCACCAAGCTCATCTATGAGGTGGACATCGCCGGCGCCACCGAGATCTCGGCGCTCGGCGCGTTGGGCGCCACGCCGATGGGCGGCAGCAAGACACTCGAACAGGCGACCGTGGCCGAGCTGGCCGCGGCGGGCATCGTGCCCGTCACCAAGAAGCTCCGGGTGGACCTCGTGGCGCTCGGCTACCCCCATGACAAGCCCGAGGGCCTGGCGCTGGCTCCCGGCGGGATGCTCTTCGTGGTGAACGACGACGATTTCGGGATCGTGTCCGGCCCCGGCGGTGCGCTGGCCCAGAAGCTCCTTCCTCCCACCACCACCGCGGACGCCGTGACGATCTGGCAGATCCGCCTGCCATAGGCCTGCCGCCGCCGCCAACCCGGGTCACAAATCCCCGGTGGCGGCGGCGTTCAGCATTTGTGAAGCCCTTCACAATGTGTCGCAGGGCCCGGGTCTTACCGCCCGCCTCGGAGCTTGATCCGGCGCTGATCCCGGCCTGATCGGCGCCTGAGGCGGGCCTCCCAGCGTTGCTCCAGCGACTGAAGTCGGGCCGCAGAGTCCAATGCAGGCACCCTTCAGGAGAGCCCGCAAGGCGGGAGGACCGTCATGAGACCGTGGTCAGTCCTTGCACCTGTTCGCCCACACGATCGGAGGGTGGGAGAGCGGGCAGTCTCCATGGTGAGGCCCAGTCCGGTGATTTCAGCCTGCCAACCGATTCACCAGGCGCAACAGGAGGAGTCGAGATGAGAATCCCCGCCAGTCGAGCCCTCGTTGTTCTGGGCGCCCTCGTGAGTGCAACGGGTGACGGTTCCGTTGCCCAGACGCCCAGGACCCGAACCACCGGTGCCGCCATGATCGCCGCAGTGTTGGCCCCGACCAATGTCGCGGTCACCGGCGATCAGCAGTCGGCGACGATCACCTGGACTGCGGCGCCGAGCGCCACCAGCTATCGGGTGCTCAAGTCGACCGACCCTGCGTCGACCGGTCAGGATCTGACTGCACCGATCGCCACCACCAGCTTCGTCGATCGGGCGATCGCGCCCGGCCAGACGGTGTACTACACGGTGATCGCGGTGGGTTCCACGGGCATGACGGCCGCCGCCGCTCCGGTGGCGTTCACCCCGCCGGCCAGGCTCACCAGGACCGCCGCCACCACCTTTCAGCGAGTTCCGCCCCCGCCCCCGCCACCAGCGGCGTCCCCGCCCGTGGTACCGTCGGGGACCGGCGTCACCCCCTCGATGTCGCTGCCGGGTCGGACGGTCCGGGTCTCGGGCAAGGGGTTCTCGGCCCTGACCGCGGTGCGGTGGGGCACCACGGATCTGGGATGGACCCGATTGTCCGATACGGAAATCGACCTGACGCTCCCATCGGCCCCCGGCGAGTATGGCAAGGTCCCGGTCGCCGTGAGTCTCCTGCATAACGTGCCTGGCGCGGCGCCGGGGACGGTCACTCCGGAGCCTCTGGTTCTGATGCCGCCCCTGGTCACCAGCTTGCCACTGTTCGCGGAGTGCTGTGAGGCGATTCTGATTGTCGGCGAGGGCTTGAAGGCCACCCCGCCCTCGGTGACGATCGGTGGGGTGAGCGGCACGCTTCTCGCCGCGGACGACCGTGGGCTTCTGGTCAAGCTTCCGCTGGCGCCGGCCAACGATCCCGGAGGTCCCAAGACCGTTGTAGTGCAGCACGCCGGGGGCAGCGCCAACGCACCGACTCCGCTCACCATCGTCACCGGCCCCTCGTCGATCACCTCGATCGCGCCCGCCGTCGTTCCGGGGCGGACGGTCAGCGAGGTCACCGTGTACGGCACCAACCTCTTCCGCGCCGTCGGCATCTGCATCCCGGGCAACTCGATGATCATGCGGCGTGCCGGTGTACCTCGTAAGGGCACTTGGCCGGCGCCGGGGGGCCAGCCCGTGGCCAACGATCAGATGACCGTGGAGTTGGACCGGCCCGTGCCGGCAACCGGACCGATCGCGCTCGCCGTCCCGGCCACCGTGCCCGCAGGGCGACGGAGTTACAACGACATGAGTTCGGCGGTCTGCCAACCTAACCCGACCGCCGTGAACATCACCGTGCAGTAGCCTCCCGGCCAGTGACGACCCGGCCGACCCCGGCCGCCAGCTCCCGCGCGGGGCCGCCTCGGCGGCCCCGCGTGGCATTAGAATTGACGGGCAGAACCCACCCAGAACTTCCCGGCAAAGGACCTGCCCGTGATCGGCGTCATCGGCGGCAGCGGTCTGTACGAGATGGAGGGCCTCAAGGAGACCCGCTGGGAGCGGGTCTCCACTCCGTTCGGTGACCCGTCCGACGCGGTCCTGCTCGGCACGCTGGAGGGCCAGCCTGTGGCGTTCCTGCCACGACACGGCCGCGGCCACGTGCAGTCGCCCACCACCATCAACTACCGGGCGAATATCCACGCCCTCAAGCAGCTCGGCGTCACCGAGGTGATCTCGCTCTCGGCGGTGGGCTCGCTCCGCGAGGACCTGCCGCCCGGCACCTTCGTGATCGTGGACCAGTTCATCGACCGGACCTTCGCCCGGGAGAAGACCTTCTTCGGTCCCGGCCTCGTGGCCCACGTGTCGATGGCCCACCCGGTCTGCGCCCGCCTGGGCGACGCGCTGGAACGGGCGGCGCGCGGCCTGGACCTGGCGTACGCGCGGGGCGGGACCTACGTGGTGATGGAGGGCCCTCAGTTCTCCACTCGCGCCGAGTCGGAGCTCTACCGCTCCTGGGGCGCCAGCGTGATCGGAATGACCAATCTCCCCGAGGCCAAGCTGGCCCGCGAGGCCGAGCTCTGCTACGCCACCGTGGCGATGGTCACCGATTACGACTGCTGGCACGAGGACCACGCCCACGTCACCGTGGACCAGGTGATCGCGGTGCTCACCCAGAATGCCGACCGGGCCCGGGCGCTGGTGCGCCAGGTGGTGCCCTCGCTCCGCGATCGACCATCTCCCTGTCCGGCCGGCTGCGACCGCGCCCTGGACCATGCCTTGATCACCGCGCCGCCGGCCCGCGACCGGGCCCTGGCCGAACGCCTCCGCGCCATCGCGGGACGGGTGCTATGACCGGAACCTCCGTCGACTTCAAGAACCTGATCCGCACCATCCCGGACTACCCCAAGCCCGGGATCCTCTTCCGCGACATCACCACCCTCCTCGCCGACGGGCCCGGCTTCCGGCAGGTGATTGCGGCGTTCGCCGCGCGCTATGCCGATCACCGGGTGGACAAGGTGGCGGGTGTCGAGGCCCGCGGCTTCATCCTGGGTGGCGCCCTGGCCGAGCGGCTGCACGTGGGATTCATCCCGATCCGGAAGAAGGGCAAGCTCCCGTTCGAGACCGTGGGGCACGACTACGAGCTGGAGTACGGCACCGACCGGGTGGAGATCCACCGCGACGCGGTCAAGGCGGGCGAGCGGGTGGTGCTGATCGACGACCTGATCGCCACCGGCGGCACCGCCCTGGCCGGGGTGACGCTGCTCCGGCAGCTCGGCGCCACCGTGGTGGAGGCCTGCTTCGTGATCGACCTGCCGGACCTGGCCGGACGAAAGCGGCTGGAGGACGCCGGCTGCCCGACGTTCGCGCTGGTGGCGTTCGAGGGGCATTGAACGATGAAGGTTGGTGGCCGCTGGTATCGGACCATCTGGGTGGAGGACGACGGTCGGACGGTCGCGATCGTCGATCAGACGTTCCTGCCCGGCCGGTTCGAGGTCCGGCGGCTGACCACGCTCGCCGAGGCGGCGCATGCCATCCGCAGCATGCAGGTGCGGGGTGCACCGCTGATCGGAGTCGCGGCGGCCTACGGAGCAGCGCTCGGGCTCGCGACCGACCCCAGTGACCGCGGGCTGGCGAACGCGATCGACACCCTGGCCGCCACTCGCCCCACCGCGGTGAACCTCCGCTGGGCGCTCGACCGGATGCGCCGCGTGCTGGAGCCGGTGGCGCCGGTTGACCGCGTGGCGCGCGCGTATGCGGAAGCCGGTGCCATGGCCGATGAGGACGCGGCGGCCTGCGAGGCCATCGGCCGGCACGGCGAACCCCTGCTGCGCCAGGCGTGGGAGCGGGCCGGCGGCGCCCGGGCGGTGAACGTCCTCACCCACTGCAACGCCGGCTGGCTCGCCACCGTGGACTGGGGCACCGCGCTCGCTCCCGTGTACCGCGCGCACGAAGCCGGCATTCCGGTCCATGTGTGGGTGGACGAGACCCGGCCGCGGAACCAGGGCCTCCTCACCGCCTGGGAGCTGGCCCAGCACGGCGTCCCCCACACCGTGATCGTGGACAACGCCGGCGGGTTGCTGATGCGCCAGGGCCGGGTGGACCTCTGCCTGGTGGGCACCGATCGCACCACCCGCACCGGCCATGTGGCCAACAAGATCGGCACCTACCTCAAGGCCCTTGCCGCCCACGACACCGGGATTCCCTTCTACGTGGCGGCGCCGTCCTCCAGCATCGACTTCTCGCTGGAGGACGGCGACCGGATCCCGATCGAGGAGCGCGATCGGGCCGAGCTGGCCTGGGACCCGTTGGTTCCGTCGATCAACCCCGCCTTCGACGTCACGCCCGCCCGCCTGGTCACCGCGCTCATCACCGAGCGCGGGGTGTGCCAGGCCTCCGGGCCGGCTCTCGCCCGCCTCTTCCCCGACCGGTCGGGCTAGTACGGCAGCGGCTGCGAGATCGTGAAGGCCAGCGACCGGTACGTTGGCACGGTCTGTACCGTTGGGCCGCCTCCGGTGGGCTCGTCACCGGGGAGATCGGAAACGCCTGCGGGCGGGGATCAGCAGGAGGGGGTGGTCACGCCTCAAGGCTGAACAGCGGGATGCCGAGCGCGCGCGCGGCCGCGCGCTGGCGCTCATCGTAGCTGGCGAGCCGGAGGGTGCGATCCCGCTCCCGGAGGAACGCGGCGGAGGCCAGATGCAACGCGTCCAGCGTGCGGACCGGCGCCGGAAACGGTTCCAGCGCCCGGGCCAACACCGCCGGCACCAGCTCCAGGAATGCCAGCCGACCCAGCAGGGTCCGGACCGCTTCGCCGTGCGAGGCCCCGAGCCCGCGCGCATGAAGGCGAAGCCAGATCTCGTGCTCGGCCAGCCGGCTGGAGACCAGCGGTTCCGACCAGATCTCCGCTGGCGGTTGTCGATCTTCGGCGAGCAACTGCGCCAGCAGGACCGAGGTGTCGAGATAGATTACCGGTCGGTGCGGTCCCGGTCCAGCTCGGCGGCCAAAGCCCGCCACGGCGCCACCGGCTGCCGGGGCGGTGGCTCGCGGACCAGGAGCGGGGGCGAAAGCCAGCCCTCGCGGACCGCCTGGGCGAGCAGCGCGTCCTGAAGCAGCGGGCTCCGCCCCGGGCGCGGGGGAACCAGCTCCGCCACCACCCGGTCCCGGTTGGTCACCAGGACCGTCTCGCCTTCCTCGGCCAGCCGGACGTACTCGGCCAGCCGGTTCTTGAGGACCTTGAGGCCGACAATTCGCATGGTCAGAAAGGTAGCTTCCAGAAGCTACTTCCGCACCATCCTCCCCGACTCAGGCTGACAGAGGGTCGGATTCCCCCCACACCCCGGCAAACCACCCCGGCAGCTCGACCGCGAGCGGCGCCAGTCCGGCGTCCGGCTGCCAGGTCAGCTCGTCCACCGCGATCCCTGGTCGATCGGCGTTCGGGGTCCAGACCTCCACCAACCTGGCGTCCAGATCCACCACCCAGTAGGTCGGAACTCCCGACCGCTGATAGCGCCGCCGCTTGGTAACCCGATCGTACCGGGCCGTCGCGGGCGAGAGGACCTCGGCCACCAGCAGCGGGATACCGCAGTCGGGCCAGTCGAGCGGCTCCCGCCCCTCAACCAGCGGCACCACGAACAGGTCGGGCTGGGAAACCTGGCCGCTCCGGAGGTCGAGATCGGCGGGCGAGAGCCCGGTCCATCCCAGCCGGTGCTGGCGCACGTACGGCTCGACCCGCTGAAACAGCGCCAGAACCCCGCGCTGGTGCAGGAGCCGAGGGCTCGGGCTCACCAGCAGCTCGCCGTCGATGAGCTCGTAGCGGTTGCCGTCGTCCGGGAGGGCGAGCACCTCTTCGCGGGTCCAGCGCCTGACTGCGGGGGCCATGGCCATAGGGTACGCTCGGCGCGATTCGGGAGGCAAGGGACCATGGTCCCAAGCTCCCGCCGGCGTGGGGTGCGTCGGTAACCCGATTACTGCGACCGGTGGCTGATTGATGCGGACCGTTGCGACGGCCGCGCGTGAGGTGGGGTTCGCTGAAAGACTAGTCTCCGCCACTGGCCAGTGCCCGCCGGGTAGCCTCCTCGATCCGTGCCGCGGGCCAGTCGGGGTGACGGCGAGCGATGGCCGCCCGCTTGAGGGCCCACGCCTCGTGCCAGAGCCGTTCCGATACCGCAAGCTTCTCGGCCGCGGTCATCTGGCGAAGGCGGGCCAGCTCGCGTTCCTCGACAGTCGCCATGGGGGAATTGTGCCCCAGGCCCGCACCCGGGTCAAATCCGGCCAGGCAAGGGCTCGAATCGCTGGCGCGCCTGTCGCCTACTGGTCCCCGGCGGTCACACCGGTGAAGAAGGTTGCCACGTCGAACCGGAGTTCAGGACCGGCCGGCGTCCGCCAGACCAACTCATGGTCCACAGGCTCGTCTCGGCTACCGCCCTGCCGGGAGACGAACACCCGCCGGGCCGCCAGGTCCACCAGCCAGACCTCGGCCACGCCCAGGGCGAGGTAGGTATCCCGCTTGTACTCGCGATCGTACAGGCGGGAGCTCCGGCCGGACACCTCGACGGTGAGCCAGTGATCGCGCACCTCCTCCCAGCGCCCGGCGCCGGGGTCTCGTCCGACCAGGATGTCGGGCTGGAGTTCCAGATCGGGCCGGACCCGGATCACGCCCGGCGTCCACACCCGCACCCCGGGCTCTCCGCGGAGCCCGAGATAGAGGAGGCCGGCGATCTCCGCCGCCACGCTCTGATGGGGCAGGCCCGGCGCGGGCGTCACGAGCAGGACGCCGTCCAGCAGCTCGTACCGGTTGCCGTCGTCCGGCAGGGTCGCGAGGTCGTCGACGGTGAATCGGCGGATAGGGACGGCAGCGGGCATGGCCATAATCTGAGCGCTCGGCGGCGAAGGGGGCAACTCGGCATGACGCCACTCTAATCCGAGCCGCCGGTGCCCCGACAACCGAATCCATGCTTGACGTGGCAAAATGTCGCGGGCCGGGAATCGCTTCGCGGAGAGCCGCGAGAACATCCCGCTATCTCGCTTCCCAGTCCACGTCCTGTCGCACTCCCTGCCAGACCACCACCGGCCCCACCAGGATCCGATCGGTATCCGCGCTGCTGCCGAAGAGCCAGACCCGGTACGGCTGGTCCACAGGCACCCGAGCCTCCGAGCGCCAGACCGGTACCCCGTCCACCGCCACACCGCAGGTGCCGTCGGGGAAGATCTGGATCCGCACCGTGCGCCAGGCCCCCGTGGGCCAGGCCGAGTCCGCCGGGGCGAGGCGAATGTTGCCGCCGCCGGAGAAGCTGAGCCGGGTGAGCCCGCTCAACCCTTCGCCGGCGGGGTATGAGATCCCGCACTCCTCTGTGCTTTGCTGGGGATTGTTACTCCCCCCGGCGGTCCGTCGGTCCCATTCGGCCGTTCGGTGGGACCGCGCCGACCTGAAGGCCAGGGTCTGGCCCTGCCACTGCGCACGGGACACCACCAGCGACACCCTGGCCTCCAGGCCCAGGCCGCGCAAGGCGCCGAAGGCCTCGCGGCTGAGGACGCCGCTGCTGTACGAACCGTCACCGTTGTTGTTGAGGGCGCGAAGGCCGGCCTGGACCTGGACGAGTCTGGGCGGCGGTTCGCCGAAGTCGAGCCAGCGGGTGGAGTCGAGTGCGGCCCAGCTCTCTTCCAGGATCGTCGCGGCACTGTCGCTGCTCACGGTGAGCCGAATGGTGCCACGCGCCACGCCGCCCAGGTCGGCGGTGATGATGGTCCGACCCAGGCCGCGGGTCCGAATCCGTCCGGTGAGCGAGTCCACCTCGGCGACGGCAGGGTCGGCCGAGGTCCAGTGAAGCACGCGTGACGGCAGGGGAATCCTGGCGCCCTCGGCATCCACCGCCACCGCGCTGGCCAGGTGGGTCGTGCCCGGCGCCAGGTCGAGTTCGGGGTGCTGGACCTGGACCCGAGGGGGTTCTACCGGGCCGCCGGTCGGCTGCCACCCGACGGCGAGCAGGTCTCCTGCGTTGGCCAGGGGGCGTAACGCGGCCGGGTCGTCGACCGGGAAGATGGTCCAGGTGTGCCTCTCGTCGGCGTCCCGGGCGCAGACGCAGATCACCCAGCGGCCGTCGGGGCCCATCAGCATGTATTCGACGGCTGTGGGGCCGGCGATCAGGTCGAACCGGTCGCCGGCGAGGTCCCACCGGACCAGGTGGACCCGGTCGCCATCCATGACCGAAAGCAGCACCCGGGCGCCGTCGAGCCAACCGACAATCGCATTCGCCTCGCCGATGGGCGAGGGCACACAGTGCTCGCGCCGGCCGTCCGGGGTGACCCAGCAGGCTTCCCGGGGGCGGAGAGCCCGCGGGAACCGTACGAAGGCGATCAGCCCCCCGTGAGGGGCCCATGCCGGACTCCGGTCGAAATCGGGCGTGGTCGTCACCCGCCGAATGTTGCCGGTCGCGACCTCGGCCACGGCCAGATCGTAGTCGTCGGCGCCCCGGGGTGACCACATCGAGGTGATGAACACCAGCGATCGGCCGTCCGGAGACCAGGCCGGCCCGCCGTCATCGCGCGGCGCGGAGTGGAAGACCCGGGAGCGGCCATTGGCCCGGAGGAAGATGTCGTCGGTCAGGACGTTGTCGACCACGGTGCTGAACGCCCAGGTCCGGCCGTCGGGGCTCACCGCCAGCTGCCGCCAGCCGATCCTGGCCAGGACCGGGTCCCGGATCCGCTCAACGGGCCGGGGCATCCGGATGGGCTGGCCTCCCCGCCAGCCCCGGCGGGTCAGGTCCAGCTCGAGCACCTCCACCACCGACGTGTCCCCCGCGCTTCGCCGGAGGAGGACGACCCCGGCGTCCGCCGCCTCCCGGCCGCCGGGCGCCACCAGCGCCCACGACACCGAGGCAACCGCCAGCAGGCCCGCGGCCGCTGCCGCCAGCCGGGCGTTGG
>CAZFSA010000106.1:261-16421 GCA_964521535.1 uncultured Gemmatimonas sp. | reverse complement strand
CATCACCCTCCTCCGCGGCGGGCGCCGCATTCTCGACGATGTCTCCTGGACCGTGCGGCGCGGCGAACACTGGGCATTGCGCGGCCCGAACGGCTCCGGGACCTCACCTACCACCCGGGGGCCGGTCAGCCTCCCGCCGCGCCCCCGCGATAGGCGATCGCTTCCCAGGCCGACGAGAGCGCGAGGCCGACGTTCGGGTGATCGGCGCGCCAGTCGCGCGCGGCCACCCGCTCCACCGCGTGGGTCACCACCGCCAGCCAGATCGAGGCCCAGACCTCGGCCGCGCCCGCCCGCACCGTGCCGTCCTGCTTGCCGGCGGCGATCGCCTGCGCCAGGAGTCCGGTCCACTCCCGCGCCAGATGCCCGTTGGCCTCGTCGAGCGGTGGACCCGCGCCTCGTCGAAGCAGCATCAACACCAGCGCCGGGTCCCGCCCCGCCCCCTCCACCAGTCCCCGCCCGATGCGCTGGAGCCGCTCGCGACAGGCCAGGCCACGGGTTCGCTCTCCCTCGCGGGCCAGGGAAACGCCGAACCGGAGCGCCTCGCGGAGCGCTTCGTTGAAGAGCGCGTCCTTGCCGGTGAAATGGCGGTAGATCGTCGCCTCGGCGGTGTCCGCCCGGCCTGCCAGGTCGAGGGTGGTGGTGCCCCGGTACCCGTGGGAGGTGAAGAGATCGAGCGCCGCCCGGACCAGCCGGGCCCGCGTGGCGATCGCGTCCTTGCGCTTCGGCGGAGCTCGAGGCGGCATGGCGCGGAATGTATCGCATCGCGGCGCGGCCTCCACGCCGGATTGGACTCGACCTCGATCGCCGGTTAGGTTGCTCCCCTCTCGATCCCTCCAGTTTCGGGGTTTGTTCGGATGAAGATGATCGTGCTCGGCGCGGGCCTCCAGGGTACGGCCTGCGCTTTCGCCCTGCTAGCGCAGGACGACGTGGAGCTGGTGACCCTCGCCGACGTGTCGCCCGGCCCCCTGCCGCGGTTCCTTGCAGGTGCCGGCGACCGGCTCCGGAGCTGCCGCTTCGACGCCTCGGACCCCGGGGCCCTGGCGCTGCTGGCGGAGCACGACGTGGTGCTCTGCGCCCTGCCCTACTACTTCAACGAGCCGATGACCCGGGCTGCGGTGGATGCGGGCCGCCACTTCGCGGACCTGGGCGGGAACACCGGGATCGTGATGCGGCAGAAACAGCTCCACGAGCGGGCGGTCGCCCGAGGCGTGTCGGTCATCCCCGACTGCGGGGTGGCGCCCGGCATGGTGAACGTCCTCGCCGCCGAGGGGATCCGGCGCCTGGAGCGGACCCGCGCGGTCCGGATCTACGTTGGGGGACTGCCCCAGCATCCCGAGCCGCCGCTCAACTACCAGATCGTCTATTCGCTGGAGGGCGCGCTCGACTACTACACCACACCCTCCTGGATCCTCCGCGGCGGGAAGGCGGTGCAGGTCGACCCGCTCAGCGAAGTCGAGCCCCAGCAGTTTCCGTCGCCGATCGGGACCCTGGAGGCGTTCCACACCGGTGGCGGGATCAGCACCCTGCCGTTCGCGTGGGAGGGGAAGATCGACACGATGGAGTACAAGACCCTGCGGTACCCCGGTCACGCCGCCATCATGCGGTCGATCCGGGAGCTGGGCCTCCTCTCCACCGAACCGATCCGGGTGAAGGGAACGGAGGTGACCCCGCGAGACGTCTTCATCGCCACGGTGGAGCCCAGGCTCCGGAAGCCGGAGGGTCGGGACCTGATAGCGCTCCGGGTGGTGGTGTCGGGAACCCGCGCCGGCCGCGACGCGGAGGAGCGGTTCGAGCTGGTGGACCGGTACGATCCCGACCGCGGGATCAGCGCGATGATGCGAGCCACCGGGTTCTCGCTGGCGCTCACCGGGCTGATGCAGCAACGGGGACAGGTCGGCGGCCCGGGGGTCCGCACCCCGGACGAAGCGGTGCCGTTCGAACCCTATGTGGCCGGGCTGGCCAGCTTCGGGGTGCGGATTGCGCAGCAGTCGAGTTGAAGGGGGACCGGGCCTTCAGTAGCTCCAGCCCACCCCGGTACCGAAGGTGAACCCGTCGCCGCCGCCCGCGAAGTTGAAGGTCAGCACCGCGGAACGCAGGATCCGGAGCGCCACACCTCCGCCGTAGCCCAGCTCCCACCCGCTGGCGGTCAGCCGGGCGCCCTCGCCCTCGAAGACCCGCCCGCCGTCGACGAACCCGAGGAGCGAGATCGCGCCGAAGTCGCCGGCGTTGAGGAGGTCGTGACGGATCTCGGCGCCGCCCAGGATCACGCCTCGCCCGCCGAAGCGACCCTTGACGAAGCCCCGGTGCGATTCGACCCCGCCGAGCACGGTCAGGTCGCGCTCCCACCCGGGCATCATGAACCGGGCGCTGTAGGGAGCGCCGGCGCTCAAGCTCCGGAGCCCCAGGCGTCCGGCGAGCACAGTTCCCTCGCGGGGGGAGACGTAGCCCCGCAGGTGGACATAGCCGCCGGTGTAAGCCTGCCGGCCGCCGGTTCCGCCTGGAAGGTCGGGGTCGACCCCGTCCGTCCCGACCAGCACCCCGGCTTCCGCCAGCACGCCGTTCCCGGGCACGAACTCGCGGTCGCGGGTGTCGAGCACCAGCGTCGCGCGCATGATCCCGTCGGTGCCCTTGATCGGCGCTTGCAGGAATCCCCAGGTGGCCGGGGGACCGATGGGCCGGAACTCGGTCCGTTCCAGGGAGGCGGCCAGCGCCGCCCGAAGCGGGCCTACCAGCGTCCTGGTCACCTCGGCGCGCGCCACGTACCGGTCGCGCCGGGCCCGGTCCGCGTCGTCATCGGCAGCTATCCCTGACCCGGCGGGACCGGCGTCCGGTCCGAGGCCGTAGGACCCGAACCGTCCGTCGCGCCTCGCCTCGAGGGTGCCGTGAAACCGCCAGCCATCCACCAGCCCCGGTCCCCGGAAGAGCAGCGTGAGGAATCGGCTGCCGCGCGTGCCCGCCCCTGCCTCCGCCGAGAAGGCGCCCGCGAACGACAGGGGGTTGATCACTTCCTCCCCGTCCGGCCGACTCGCGAAGTAGGGCGCGTTCCGGGTGAGCTGGTAGCGCACCACCCCCATCACGCCGTCGGTGGGCCCCCCGACCACATAGGGGAAATAGCTGGCCCGCCACGGTTCCTGGCCCGGGGCCAAAGCCGTGACGCCGCCCGAGCCGAGCGTCGCGAGGAGCAGCGCGCGGCCCACGGCCCGGAGCGGTCGATTCATCGGGGGTAGAGATACGCCGAGTCGACGAGGCGGCCCCCGGAGCCGTCGTTGACCGCGTAGCGGGAGGGATAGAGGGCCGCGCCGCCCGTCTGACCGACCTTGTTCACCGCGTAGAAGTTGAGCTGGAAGCGGGGCCGTCCCTGGGGATCGAGCAGCCGGGGCGGGGTGAGCGCCACCACTCGCTTCAGGGTGGCCAGGCAGGCGTCGGTCGGGGCCATGCCCTGACGCATGAACTCCACCGTCAGGAACCCCCCGCAGACCATGATGTTCGACTCGCCCCGTCCGGTGGACCCCGCAGCCCCGATCTCGTTGTCGGTGTACTGGCCGGCGCCCACGATCGGCGAATCCCCCGCGCGGCCTGGAATCTTGAAGGCCAGCCCGCTGGTGGTGGTCACCGAGGAGATCTCGCCCCGATCGTTGATGGTGTTGAGGTTGATGGTGCCGGTGGGGCGCACCCCCAACGGGGTCTTCTCGTCGACGTCGAGCCAGTCGTCGTCCTTGCCGCGGTTGGCCCGCCAGCGGAGCCAGATCTCCCGCGAGGCCGGCGTGAGCAGCTCCTCCTCCTTGAACCCGTAGGACAGCGCGAAGCGCTTGGCGCCCGCGCCCACCAGGAGGATGTGGTTGGTGTACTTGAGCACCAGGCGGGCCACCTCGCTGGGTGTCTTGATGCCCTCCAGCGCCGCGACCGCCCCCGCCCGCTTGGTAGGACCGTGCATGCAGCTGGCGTCGAGCTGCACCACCCCCTCCTCGTTGGGCAGCCCGCCGTAGCCGACCGAGTTGTCCTCGGGATCCAGCTCCTGGATCTTCACTCCTTCGACCCCCGCATCCAGGGTGTCCGTGCCCTGCTGCATCAGCTCCACCGCGCGGTTCACCGCGCGGAGGCCGTTGCCGGAGGCGATGGCGGCGAATCGGGCGACCCGGCTCCGCCGGATGGCCGGAAATCCGGGTGCGGCGTCGAGCGGCCGGGCGGCGAGGCCCAGGGCCGCCGCGCCCAGAAAGGAACGACGGGAAAGCTGGTCGGTCACGGAGGCCCCGCAGCGCTGGAGGACTCCGGAATGTGCCACCGCCACCCGATCCATTCAACTTGCCGCCGGCCGGAGCGGGGTCCTACCTTCGGGCGTGTCCCTGCTGCGACGTTCTCGAGGTTCGGACCTCGCCGACCACGGCAGCGAGCCACTGTCGCTCGCCCGGCGCGCCATCACCTTCCTGATGCTGGGCGCCACGGCAGTGGCGGTGATCCTGGCGATCACCGCCGCCCGGGGCGAGTACACCTTTGCCGCCGAGCGCCACCGCGAGCGCGCGAAGAACGACGAATCGGTGCGGGCGGCGGCGATGGTGCGGCGGGCCGCGCTGCTGGCCGGCCCGCTCGCCGACCCTGCGGGGGCGGTGCGGGAGCTGGTGGAGCTTCGCACCGCCCACGGAGGACGGCTGCCGCCCGGCGACCGTCCAACCCCCTGACGAGGGCCGCATGCCCGGTCGCAACTTCCTTCCCGGCCCGACGGGCGTCCACCCCGACGTGCTCGCCGCCATGAACGCGCCGATGTTCGCCCACTATGGCCCCGACATGCCGCCGATCCTGGACGAGATGCAGCCCGCCCTCCAGGCCATGTTCGGCACCACCCGCCCGGTGTTCGTGGTCACCTGCTCCGGCACCGGCCTCATGGAGGCGGCCATCCGGAACGCCGTCCGGCGGCGGGTCCTGGTGGTGGTGAGCGGATTCTTCGGAGAGTACTTCGCCCGGATCGCGGATCGCTGCGGCAAGGACGTGGTGCGGGTCCAGGTGCCGCTGGGGCGGACGCTGGAGCCGGACCAGCTCCTGGCGCTGCTCGACGGCCCGGCCGTCGACGCGGTGGCACTGGTCCACTCGGAGTCCTCCACGGGCGCGCTGGCGCCGCTGGAAGACCTGGGCCGGGCCCTGGCCGCCCGCCCTGATGTGATGCTGCTGGTCGACGGGGTGAGCTCCGCCGGAGGCATGCCGATCGAGATGGACCGGTCGGGCGTGGACTTCATGATCACGGGATCGCAGAAGGCGCTGGCGGTTCCCCCCGGACTTGCCCTCGGGGCGGTGAGCGAACGGCTGGAACAGCGCGCCGCGACCATCGCCGACGCGGGCCACTACTTCAACGTGCCCCGCTGGGTGGCGCTGGCCCGCGAACGCCGATTGTTCGAGACGCCCGCGCTCCCCCAGATGCTGGCGCTCCGCACCCAGCTCCGCCGGATCGCCGCCACCGGCGGCTGGCCGGCCCGCTGGGCCCGCCACCGAACGCTCGCGGCGCGATTCCACGAATGGGCGGACGCCCGGTCCGATCTCCAGTTGCTGGCCGGTCCGGGGCGGCGATCGCCAACCGTCTCCGCCGTCCGGCTGGCCAGCGGGCAGGATCCGGTCGCCATCCACCGCGGCCTCGCGGCCCGCGGGTTCCTGGTCGGACTCGGGCTCGATCCCGGGCACGGACCGCTGCTCCGCATCGGCCACATGGGCGACGTCGAGCCGGCCGAGCTCGACGAGCTGATTGCCGAGCTGGAACCCTTGCTCTGACCCGGCTGGCCGGCGCATCATAGTACCCGCCGGGACGGGCCGGCTCGAACCCCGAAGGAGGCTCCATGCGGGCATTGACCGCGCGACGCGGCGTCTCGATCGGGATCCTGGCCTGGCTCGTTGCCGCCGGCGCTTCCTCCGCTCAGATGAAGGTCTCGGCCACGCCGTTTGTCGGCGGCCTGATTCCCACCAAGCCGATGGGCCAGCTCCGGATCGGGGGCCTCACCCCCCAGCCCTTCACCTTCCGGGGCGAGATGAAAACCGCTGGCGCCGCGGGCGGGCGCCTGGACGTGTGGCTCGGCCCGCGGTGGGGCGTCGAGGGGAGTTACTTCTACGCCTGGTCCGACTTCAACATCACCGCGGGCCCGTTCACCGCGACCGTCGACGCCAACGTGCAGGGCGGCGCCGTCAAGGCGTTCTATCAGGCCACCAGGGCCGGCACCGGGACCGAGATCGTCCTGGGCGCGGGCCTGGCCGGCGTCCAGCACGGGGGCCGGGCCTTTCTGCTGGCATCGCAACAGTTCGACGTGGGGACCGCGCTCGGCGCCGGACTCCGGGTGGAGATGTCGCCCCGGGTCACCTTCCGGCTGGACGGCGACGCCCTCCTCTACCGGTGGAGCGCCGGACCCGGGTTCGCCTCCACCACCCAGGTCGACCTCCTCATGACCGTCGGCCTCGCGCTCCGGTTCGACCGCTGAGCGAGCGGGGGATGCGCCGCCTCGCCAACTACTTCTTCCGCGGCCTGTTGATCGTCGTCCCGGCCGGCCTGACCGTCTACGTCTGCTGGGTCGCGATCCGCTGGTTCGACGAGCTGCTGGGCACGCCGATCCCGGGCCTCGGCGTGGCGATCGTGCTGGCCGGGATCACCCTGATCGGGGCCCTGGCCTCGAATCTGGTGACCCGGGGCGCCGTGGCTGCGGTGGATCGGGCGCTGGCCCGCCTCCCCTTCGTCCGGCTCCTCTACAACAGCACCAAGGACCTGCTCAACGCCTTCGTGGGCGAGCAGCGCCGCTTCAACCGGCCGGTCCGGGTGCGGCTCGGCCAGGACGACGGCGCCATCCACCTCCTCGGGTTCGTCACCGCGGACGCGCTGGACCACCTGGGCCTCGCGGAGCAGGTGGCGGTCTACCTGCCCTTCTCCTACAGCGTGGCGGGCCACGTGATCGTGGTCCCCGCCCAGCGGGTGACACCCCTCCCCGCGGAGGCCGCCGACACCATGGCTTTCATCGTCTCGGGCGGGGTTACCCGGACCGCCAGCGACCGGGCGACCGGGCGAGGCTAATCCGCCTATCTTGCGGGCATGGGGACGCTCGCAAGCCTCCGGTTCGACAACAGCTACGCCCGGCTGCCCCCGGCGTTTCACGAGGTCGTGGACCCGACGCCGCTCCGCCAGCCCCGGTTGGTGGCGTTCAACCCCCGAGCCGCCGAGCTGCTGGATCTGGACCCGGCCGTGGCGGACGACCCGGCGTTCCTCGACTGCATGGCCGGCGGCAGCCGGATTCCCGGTAGCGAACCGGTGGCGGCGATCTACGCCGGCCACCAGTTCGGGGTCTGGGTCCCCCAGCTGGGCGACGGTCGCGCCATTCTGCTGGGCGAGGTGGTGAACCGCCGCGGCGAACGCTGGGACCTTCAGCTCAAGGGCGCGGGCCAGACCCGCTTCTCGCGGATGGGCGACGGCCGCTCGGTGCTGCGGTCCGCCATCCGGGAGTACCTGGGCGGCGAGGCGCTCCACGGGCTCGGCATCCCGACCACCAGGGCGCTCTGCGTGGTGGGGAGCGACGAGATCGTCTATCGCGAGACCGCCGAGACCGCCGCCACCCTGCTCCGGCTCGCACCCAGCCACGTCCGCTTCGGCTCCTTCCAGATCTTCGCCGCGCGGCGCCAGCCCGATCGGGTCCGGGAGCTGGCCGACTACACCATCGACCTTCACTTCCCGACTCTTCCCTCGGGCCCCGATCGGTACCTGCTCTGGTTCGCCGAGGTGGTGGAGCGAACCGCGCGGCTGGTCGCGGACTGGATGGCGGCGGGTTTCGCGCACGGCGTGCTCAACACCGACAACATGTCGGTGCTGGGGCTCACGCTCGACTACGGGCCGTACGGCTTCGTGGAGGACTACGACCCGGCGTTCATCTGCAACCACTCCGACTACGGCGGCCGCTACGCCTTCGGCCGCCAGCCCGCGATCGGACTCTGGAACCTGGCCCGGTTCGGCGAGGCCCTGCTCTCGCTGATGAGCGCCGAGGAGGCCAACGCCGCGCTGGCGCGCTACCCGGCGACCTTCGAGGACCGGTATCGGGCCCGGATGCGGGCGAAACTCGGGCTCGCGACGGCGCACGACGAGGATGACGCCCTGATCGCCGGCCTGCTTCAGGTCCTGGAGGCGGGACGCATCGACTACACCCGGTTCTTCCGCGCGCTCTCCCGGGTGCCGGCGGAGCCGGACCGGGTGCCAGCGTCGCTCCTCGAGCTGGGTGGCGCCGCCGACCCGATGGCCGCGTGGCTCGAGCGATATCGGAGCCGCCTGGCGCTCGAACCGGTCGAACCCGCGGCCCGCCAGACGGCGATGCTGGCGGCCAACCCGAAATACGTCCTGCGGAACTACATGGCCCAGCAGGCCATCGAGCGCGCCGGCGAGGGCGACTTCACCCTGATCGAGCGGCTCCGCCAAGTGCTGGAAACGCCGTTCGACGAACATCCGGCCGACGAAGCCTGGGCGGGACCACCGCCGCCCTGGGCCCGGGAGATCGTGGTGAGCTGCTCGTCATAGCCGCGGCAGGGCGACGCGAACGGTCACCTTGGGAGCATCGCCTGGATCCATTCCACGGCGCCGAGGTTGACCGCCACGTGGAGCGTGATCGGCACCCAGATCGACTTGCGCCACGCCATCGCCTGGCCGAAGGGCACCAGGAAGAAGATCGGGAGATAGGCCCAGTTGACCGGCGCCTGCCAGAGATGGTAGATGCAGAACAGGGCGTTGCTGGCCAGCCAGGCCCGGGGGCCCAGAAACCCCAGCCGCTTGAGCAGGTAGCCCCGGAAGTACACCTCCTCGCCCAGGAAGTTGCCGACAATGACGAACAGGAGCGGCAGGATCGGAAAGTTGTAGTAACCGTAGTAGAGAATGTGCCACTCGGGCATCCGGATCGGAGCCCAGCTGTCGAGCCACTGGCGCACCGGCTCGTACCAGTGGACCAGGTAGGGATAGCCGAGAACGGCCAGCGCCAGGAGCAGTACCGGCGCCACTCCGAGCAGTCCCTTCCAGTCGAACGGCGTGAACCCCAGGTAGGCCAGCGACTCCCGCAACGACAGCCCGTCGCGCCGGAGCCAGACGAAGGGCATCAGCAGCTCCCAGCCGAGCGCCATCGTGCCGAGGGTGAGCAACTGGAGCCAGTGGTGCTCGAGCCCGGTGAGCCGGTGGAGGGCCGGGACCAGGAGCTTGATCGACGCCAGCCCGAAAGCCCCGGGCAGGAGATGAAGCCCGACGACGGCCCAACGCTCGGCCGGCGTCCGGGCGGATGCCTGAGCGACCCGGGCGTCGTACGCCGGGTCGGGACGAATCAGGAGGGTGGCGAGCGGGCCGGCCATGGCCCTGATAATAATAACACTTGTTGTTTTCGATCCAGCCCCTGCCGGAAGGGATCTTCCCGGCGGTCGGCCCGGCCGGCGGGCGAGGGACACGCGATCGCTCGACACCGGGCGGGCGGGTCGGGTATCATGCCGCCATGCCAACCACTCCTCGTTCCGCTCGGCACCGCGCGTTCCCGGTGCTCGTCGGCCGGGCGGCCGTCGCCCTGTTCGTCTCCCTGACGACCTTCGCCGGGTTGCCGGCGCCGGCCGCCGGGCAGGAACCCTCCACCGACTTCCCCAAGGCTCCGCCCCTGCCCGACCTCACTGGCAAGGTGGCGCTGGTCACTGGTTCGACCGACGGGCTGGGCCGTGACGTGGCCCGCCGGCTCGCGGCGGCCGGGGCGCACGTCCTGGTCACCGGACGGAGCGTGGAGCGGGGCGAGGCCCTCGTCGACGAGATCGCGAAGAGCGGCAGGGGGAGCGCCCGGTTCTATCGCGCCGATCTCGCGTCGCTCGCCGAAACCCGCGGCCTCGCCGACGCCGTGATCCGCGACAACCGCCGCCTCGACCTCCTCGTCAACAACGCGGGGGTCGGTCTGGTCTTCGACACCACCCGGAAGTTCAGCGCCGACGGGCACGAGCTGCACTTCGCGGTCAACTACCTGGCGCATTACCTGCTCACCCAGCGGCTGCTCCCGCTGCTCGTCGCCAGCGCTCCCTCGCGGATCATCAACGTCTCCTCCGGGTCCCAGGCCCCGATCGACTTCGACGACGTGATGATGGCAAAGGGGTATACCGGGGGACGGGGCTACGCCCAGAGCAAGCTGGCCCAGGTGATGATGACCATCGACCTGGCGCCGGCGCTGGAGCGGCAGGGGGTCCTGACCTACTCGCTCCATCCGGCGACGACCATGGCCACCACGATGGCGCGGGCGCTCAACGTGAGGCCCCGTTCGACGATCGCGGAAGGGGTCGAGTCGGTGGTCAACGCGATCACCACCACCGAGCCGACGGGAACGTACTTCAATCAGCTCAAGCCGGTGCGGGCCCACGCCCAGGCCTACGATGCCGAGGCGCGGGCCAGGCTGAGAGCGATCAGCGAGCAGCTGGTGCGGGAACGGTGACCTCAAGCCCCGCCCTCAGCATCACCGGGCCGAGATGACGGGCTCGACGGGAACCCGCCTGCTCGACGCCCTGCTCGACGGCTGGGACCGCAACAATGTCGTCCTGATCAACCTGCTCCGGGCCGTCGGGAATGGCGGACTCGGCGCGCGGGCGATGCCGGGGAGTCCGACCGCGGGGCAGATCTTCGCCCATCTGCATCACGAACGGATGATCTCCGTTGTCGAGAATGCGCCGGAATACGGCGGCAGCGTACCTGCCGAGGAGTGGGGGCAAGTCCCCGACATCGACTCGATGGCGGCGATGCTGGAGGAGAGCGCGAGGCGGGTCCGGGACGCCGTCAGGGGCAGGGTCGAGGCTGGTCGCGCCCTCGACCGCGATTATGCCCACCCGGTCCATCTGCTTCAGTTTCTGATCTTCCACGAGGGGTACCATCACGGCCAGATCAAGCTGGCGCTCAAGGCGGCGGGGCGACTGCTCCCTGATGCCGAGGCTGGCCCCCTGACCTGGGACGTGTGGCGAGCCCGATAGGGCAGGGCCCTCTCGCACCGACCTCCAGACGCCGCCCGCGCTGCCGGTGCCGCCTCCGGGTCAGCGGCCATCGCCGAAAGTGTCGCACTGGTCCACGCGCCCCGACCGGAACCCGCGAAGGAACCAGCGCATCCGCTCTTCTGACGAACCGTGGGTGAAGGCGTCGGGATTCACCCGGGCCCCCGCCGACCGCTGGATCCGGTCGTCGCCCACCGCCGCGGCGGCGCCGAGACCTTCCTCCAGATCGCCCGGGTCGAGCAGGCCAGCCCGTTCGGCCTCGTGTCCCCAGACCCCCGCCAGGCAGTCGGCCTGGAGCTCCATCCGGACCAGAACCCGGTTGCCGCCCCGCGGGTCCTGCTGCTGGAGCCGGCGGACTTGCCCTTCGATGCCAAGGAGGGTCTGGACGTGGTGGCCGATTTCATGAGCGAGGACGTAGGCCTGCGCGAAGTCGCCGGGCGCACCGAACCGGCGGTGCAGCTCATCGAAGAAGCCGAGGTCGATGTACACCTTCTGGTCTCCCGGGCAGTAGAACGGCCCGGTGGCCGCCTGGGCGAAGCCGCAGGCCGATTCCACCGCGTCCCGGAAGAGCACCAGCCGGGCACGCCGGTACTCCGCGCCCATCGCGGGGAAGGTCCGTTCCCAGTAGGCCTGGGTGCTGTCGAGCACGAAGGAGACGAACCGGACCATGGTCTCCTCTTCCGCCGACGCTTCGACCGGGCCGGTCTCCCGACTCACCCCGCCGCCGGCCTCGCCGGCGCCGGCAAGGCTCAGATAGTCCATCTTGAAGAGCAGGCTGAGCACCAGGAGCAGCAGCAGGCCTCCCAGACCCAGGCCTGGCCCGCGACGGAAGCGGACGCCCCGGCGATCCTCGATATCGCGGCTTACCTGCCCCGGTCGCCACCGCATTCGGCCTCCTCACACCCTCCCGGTCATCGGAGATTCCAGAGCCAGAGCGTCACGAACACGCCATAGAACCCCGCCACCGCGAGGAGACCGATCCGGCGCCAGAGGGGCGGCCGGACCTCGGCCGGCAGCAGGGTGCAGTTGAGGTAGAGCACGTGGATGGAGGTGATCACGAAGATCAGTCCCCCGATGTTGGCCGCGAGCTGGAGCAGGACGATCGGCTGGGCCAGGCGGAGGGCCACCACGCCCCAGGCGACCCCCACCGCAAGCACCAGGTAGTAGACCATCCGGACGTCGCCACCGCGCCAGGCCCGGAGCCGACGGCTGCCGGTCCAGAGGATGTCGGTGATCGACCGGGTCATTCCCTCCATCAGGTCGAGCTGGGTCTTGAAGAGGATCCAGAACCCCATGAGCGCCACCACCCCGGCCAGCAGCGGCCCCCCTGCTCGCCCCATCGCCTCCGCGAGGGCCGCGGCCGCGCCCAGCCCGCGGATGTCGGTCCCGGCGGGGATGAAGGCGGAGTAGAGCATCGCCGGGAGCGCCATGCCGAGGACGGCGCCGACCAGGAAGACTCCCCACTGGTCCATCCGGACCACCCGCCACCAGCCCTGCCATCGGCCCAGGGTTTTGGGGGATGGCGTGAAGCGGAATCCGCCATGCGCCAGATGGACCTTCTCGCCCATGGCGGCTGCGATGTAGCCGGCGTTCCCCGCCATCCCGTAGCCCTTGTCGCGGGCCCAGTTGGACAGGGTGACGTTGGCCAGCCCGCCCGCTCCAGTGAAGGCCGCGAAGGCGCCGAGCAGGAAGAAGTCGGCCTGATCGGGGATCCACCGGAAGCCACCGCCCGTCAGATCGTACCCCACAAACCCGGCGCCGATCGCGAGCCAGGTGGCGAGCGGGACGAACACGACCGCCAGCACGGTGAGCGTCCCGATGATCGTGGCCACCAGGATCCAGTTGAGCACCTCCAGGGTCCGCTCGATCCGCTTCCCCACCAGCAGGATCCCCACGCACACCGCGAAGCCCGCCACGCCGATCCAGTACACCGGAGTCGCATCCTCGGGTCCGGGAAGTCGCCGGGCGCCCACAAAGAACGCGGCCCCGGCGGCGGTCCCGGCCCAGGCGGGCCACCCGAACTGGAGGAGGTAGAGGAGCGAGTAGATCCAGGCCCAGAGCGTGGAATTGGGCCGGGTCCGCATGAAGCCCGAGAAGACCGGCTCGCCCGTGGCCAGGGTGTAGCGCATCACTTCCTGGTTGAAGAGCGTCTGGAGGATCACGGCGCAGGTGGCGATCCAGAGAATGCTGGGGCCGTGCTTGACGATCACGGCGGGGCCCAGGAGGAACTCGCCGCTACCGATCGCCGCGCCGAGGAGGATCACCCCCGGTCCGACCACCGGGATCCAGCCCAAGCCCTTGGGCCGGGGCGGCTCCGGCATCTCGGCCGGCGTGAAGGGATTGAGCCCGCTCCGCGCCTCGCGGGGCACGAGATCGGCGGACGAGGGCGTCGGAGGCGACAGAGGGTTTCCTCCTTCGGACGGGGCGACCGCCGCCGGGTTCGACGGGAGCGACTGAAAGGCCGGGGGCAGGGGCAAGCTTACGGGCGACCGAGAGGTCGGTCAACCCGGGTCCGCGATCTTACGGTCAGCTCCGATCGGGGCTTACTTTGCGCCCGTGCCGAACACGCCGCTGGGTCCAGTGCGCCGGCCCTTCCGGGCCGCCGCCGTCACCTTCGTCCCCGAGCTGGACCAGGCGGACGAGGCGGTCTGGGACCAGCTCGATGCGACGATCGCGCGGGCCCTGGCCTCCCGACCCCCGACCGTCGTTCGCCAGCTGGTGACGTTCGTTCGCCTCCTGGACCTCGCGGCCCGGCTGACCGGCGGGCGGTCCCTCGATCGACTGGCGCCGGAGCGCCGCGCGGCGCTCCTGCATCGTCTGGAGCGGGCCCCCCTGCTCCTCCTGCGCCGGGGCGTGTGGGGCCTCCGGACGCTGGTGTTCATGGGTTACTACACCCAGCCCCGGGTGATCGAGGGGCTGGGCTACCGGGCCAGCGCGGCCGGCTGGGATGCCGTCCGATGACCGGGCGTGCCTGCGACGTGGTGATCGTCGGCTCCGGAGCCGGGGGTGGCACGGTGGCCGAGCGGCTTGCTCCCCTGGCGGCGCAGGGCCGGCGGATCCTGGTGCTGGAACAGGGTCCGCGGTTCCGCGATGACGAGTTCACCGGCCGGGAGCTCGACATGGCGGAGGCGCTCTACGCCGACGGGGGTGGCTTCCTCACCGCTGACGGCACCATGACCCTGGCGTTCGGCCGGGGATATGGCGGGTCGACCATCGTGTACACCGGCACCTCGCTGGTGGCACCGGAGCGGGTGATCCGGCGCTGGAACGTTCCCGGGCTCGACCACGCCGACCTGGCGCGGCGGTCCGCCCGGTATCTCGCCGAAAACAACGTCCACCTGCTCGACGCCGACCAGCTTAACGACAACAACCGGCTGTTCGTCCTGGGTTGCGAGCGGGCCGGGTTCCGGGCCGAGCAGTTCCCGCTCAACCTGAAGGGCTGCCGGGGCTCGAGCCTCTGCAACCTGGGGTGCCCCAACGCCGCCAAGCAGGGAACCAATCGGGTACAGCTTCCCAACGCCGAGCGGCTCGGCGTGGAGGTGGTGACCCGGGCCGAGGTGCTGCGGGTGGGCGAGCGGCGGGTCCTGGTCCGGGTGCATGACCGTCGCGCGGGCGAGAAGGGGGCCGAGTCGGAGTGGCCGCCGGGCGAGTACGAAATCTCCGCCGGAACCGTGGTGCTGGCCGGCGGCGCCATCGGCACGCCCGCGCTCCTGCTTCGATCCGGTCTGGCCGGCCTTCCTCCCCGCGTGGGGCAGGGTCTCACCTGCCACCCTGCCCACATCCTGGTGGCGCAGCATCCGGCGGCGATCAGCAATGCGGTCGGGCACCCCAAGAGCTTCTACCTCGATCGCGCGGAGGACGAGGGGTTCGTGCTGGAAACCTGCATGTACTTTCCGTTTGTCACCGCCAAGAACCTGACCGGGTTCGGCCCCGAGCACAGCGTGCTGATGCGGGGCTTCGATCGGCTCCAGATGATTCTGGTGCTGGCCTGTGACCGGGCGGTGCCGGGCAACCGGGTGACGGTGGATCGCGACGGGCGGCCGGTGGTGCACTACCGGTTCACCACGGACGTGATCGAATCGATGGTGCGGGCCACCCGGACCGCGACCCGGATCTTCTTCGCGGCCGGGGCCGAGCGGGTCCACGCCCCGTCGGCCCGAAGGCCGCTGCTCACCCGCAGCGACGCGGGGCGCGAGGACGAGCTGATCGAGGCCCGGCACTTCCTGACCGGCACGGTGTCGGTCTCGTCGGCGCACCTCATGGGCGGCTGCGGGATGGGTCGCTCCGAGCGCGATTCGGTGACCGACAGTCGCGGGCGGGTCCACGGCCGGCCGTGGCTTCGCGTGGCCGACGCGAGCCTCTTCCCGGACGCGCTGGAGATCAATCCCTACGTGACGGTCATGGCGCTGGCCGATCGCACGGCCGAGGGCATCCTGGAGGATCTGGGGTGCGCCTGAGCGGGGCGGAGCTGGTGGTACGGGCCCTGGAGGACGAGGGGGTCCGCTTCGCGTTCGGGATTCCCGGCACCCACAACATCGAGCTGTACGATGTGCTGGCCCGGTCGGACCGCGTCCGAACGGTGCTGGTGACCGACGAGCAGAGCGCCGGCTTCATGGCCGACGGCGTGTGGCGCGCATCCGGGCAGCTCGCCTGCGCCAACCTGGTGCCGGGAGCGGGGCTCACCCATGCCCTCTCCGGCGTGGCGGAGGCGTATCTCGACGGGATGGCGATGCTGGTGCTGGGGTGTGGCATCCGGCGGGACTCCGGCCGGGCGTTTCAGCTCCACGACGTGGACCAGCTGGCGATCGCGGCGCCGGTGACCAAGGCGGCGTATCGTCCGGCCAGCGGGGCCGACATCTACGCGGCCGTCCGTCGCGCGTGCGGGCTGGCGCGGGCCGGCACCCCGGGACCGGTGATGGTCGAGATCCCGGTGGACTTCTATCTCTTCCAGCACCAGGTATCCGATCTGGCGGCCCTCGCGCCCCCCCCGCCGCCCGGGCCCGACCCCGCGGCGCTGGAGGAAGCGGTCCGCCTGCTCCGCGAACCCGACGCCCGGCCGCTGCTGTACCTGGGGTGGGGCGCGGCCGGCGCGGGCGCCGCCCTGGTGGAGCTGGCCGAGGCGTTAGGCGCTCCGGTGGCCACCACCATCACCGGGAAGGGCGTCTTCCCCG
>CAZFSA010000106.1:0-213 GCA_964521535.1 uncultured Gemmatimonas sp. | reverse complement strand
CCGCCGTTCGTCCGCGCCGCCGCCGGGGAGACCAATCTCGTGCTGGCGATCGGGTGCCGGTTCAGCGAGGTCGGCACCGGCAGCTACTCGTGCGAGCCCACCGGGCCGCTGATTCACGTGGACATCGACCCCGGGGTGTTCGACCGCAACTACCCGGCCCGGGTCCGGATTGCCGCCGACGCCGCTCTGGCGGTGGAGGCGCTCCTGCCCCGC
>CAZFSA010000105.1:0-16449 GCA_964521535.1 uncultured Gemmatimonas sp. | reverse complement strand
GGAGCTCAGACGGCTCGCCGCCTAACCACGTTTACACACCTCTTGACACGAGCTCGGTATGGCTCAAGGTGGTTGCCGTTGTGTCCGGGCTGGTGATTGCGACAAACGTCGCCTATGCCCGATTCAACTCTGTAGTGGCGAGCGAATCTGGCTGTGGTGACTGGTGCCCGAACTATACCTACTGCAGTCTCCCGTGCTACATCTGCTTCCCGAACCCGCTGGAGCCGCCCGGAGCCTGCATCAGCCTGTGACCATTATCAGCTCGCGTCAGAAGGCTGCAGCGACCAAGCGCGGCTGGACCGCCCGAAGGCCTGGTTGGTGGCCCTACGTACGAGGGATGGCCGTCGCGGTCGTCGGAGCCATGGCGGTTCTCACCAGCGTGCCTACCCTACGTAGTGTCAAGCTCGCTCGTGCCCGGTCGCCAACGAGCTCACTGGGGACCGTTCCGGATTTCCCCGCGCTATTTCGGGGCGGGTTTCGGTTTGGGCCTCCGAACTCGAAGGCCGCGATAGTCGTGTTCAACGACTACCAGTGCCCGGCTTGTCGCAGCCTGAGTCGGCGGCTGTACGCCCTCCTCGAACGGCGGGCATGGAATGTCTCCGTAATCGTTCGGCAGTTTCCGTTGCCAACCCATACGGTTGCATCGGACGCCGCCCGCCTGGCCTTGTGCGGAGCCACGTTCGGTAAATTCCGCGCACTACACGACGTCCTGCTAGCCAATGCCGAATCGCTTGGACGCCGCGACTGGCTCTCGTACGCGGCGCTTGCTGGAATCCGCGATACTGCTGGAGTGACGGCCTGCCTCGCATCGGACTATCCCGATTCTGCCCTCGCAGCAGATAGCCGGGCGGGGTCGGCACTCCGGATCTCCGTCTCGCCCACCTTCATCGTGAATGGCGAGATCTACGACGGCGTACCTTGGGACTTGGAGCGTATCGTCAAGCGGCACCTCGGACGTTAGCCTTGGCCGATGCGGTCTGGGTCGGGAGGGAAGGTGGGCTCGATGGTAGAAGACAATGCGTGTGATTCGCAGCCAGTGCCCTTTGGCCGGAGGGCACTACCTGGAGGGAGGGGCCGAGGTCGATTCGGCGTCGGCTGCGGCCTGATCATCGCCGCGGTCGCTGCGGCGCCGTCGCTGGCGGGGCAGCGTCCCCCGGGTCGGGGCGGCGACCCGGGGGGCTCGCCGCGTGCCACGTCCACCGGTCCGCTCGTGGTGGCAGCGGAACCGTTTTTCGACGTCGGCGCTACGTCGCCGGGCGGCGACGTGGTCTTTGGACGGGCAGCGGATGCCACTCGCTTGGCTTCGGGTCTGGTGGTGGTCGCTGATGCCGCCGAGAACGTACTTGTCTTTCTTGACACCAACGGCAGGATCCGCCGGCGTATCGGCCGGCGGGGTCGGGGGCCTGGCGAGTTCCAGTATCTCATGTGGGTGAAGCAGTGTGCGCGCGACAGCCTGTTCGCGTGGGATCCGATCCAGAGCCGGATACAGGTGTTCGATTCCGTTGGGCGACTCGCTCGGGGGTTTCGGTTGCCCGGTCGCCCAGCCCGGGTGAGTTGCTCGCAAGAGGGACGGTTTGCGGTCCTGATGCGCCAGCCGGCCCTGCAGCTGCCCTCCGCGGATTCTCCGATCTACAGCGCCCCCGTGGTGTGGGCCAATGCGGCCGGCGACAGCCTGGGGGTGCTCGGCGAGGTCAGGATCGGTCAGAATCGACCACTTGCGGCCATCACCCAGTTCGCGCTGGCGCCCGACGTGCTGTATCTCGGAACGGCGGACTCGGCGATCGTTCGGGCCTATGAACTGGACGGCGCCGTCGCCCGGACTCTCACTGTGGGCGACGCCGGCCGGTCGCCCAGCGAGGCGCACTACAGCCGGGCAATCGGAAAGTTGGTGGCCGGGATGACCGATCCTGCGGAACGGCAGCGGATCTCAGAGCGACTGCGATCGATTCCGATGCCTCGCCGGCTGCCCGCCTACAGTGCGCTCTTCAGCGATCCCGACGGGCGGTTGTGGGCGGTGACGTCCACCCCGGGCGATGGCATGACAGCGATCCAGGCATTCCGGCCGGACGGGCGCCCTGCGGGGTCCATCCGGATTTCCACCGACGTCACGATTTTCGAGGTTGGGACGGACTATCTCCTGGGCACATACGAGGAGCCGGATGGAGGGGAGCGCGTGCTCGCTTTCCGGTTCCGATTCCCGCCGCAGTAGGACCGCCGCTACATCGCCCGGCTCGTGGGAGCGTCTGAGCGCAAGGCATCTGCTCCGATGGGAGACACGGTTTCGCTGGCCAGGCAACCGCCCTTGTCCGGCCTGGCGAGCGGCCCATGACGGCAGGCCCATCGGCTGGCAGCGCACCGTCAGGGCTGGCGTTGGCCTTGGGGGGGCGGCGGAGTAGGTCTGTTTCCGGTGCGACTCTGCTCCCTGAGGCACATCCTGGGACCTGCTCGATCCGCGCGAGATCGCAGCCATCGAAGTCTATCTCGGACCCTCGAGCATTCCGACCGAGTTCGCGGCGGCACGGCGTGACCAGGCATGCGGCTTGATCGTGTTCTGGACCCGGCCTGGCCCCCACTAGTCTGGTGTCCCGCTGGTTGACTGGCCTGCCTGAAAGGTTGAGCCGGGGCCCTTGGAGGACGTGAAGACGCCGCGATGGATGAGATCCCGATCAATCGTCGAGAGCCAGAGCGCCACCTGATTCAGGCATGACGCCACGGGCGTTCGATGTTTGACATATCACCATATTCTTGTTTATGTATCTATGTATGAAGACCACAATCGAGATATCCGATGGCCTCTTCGCCGAGGCGCGACGAGTGGCAGCGCGGGAAAAGCGCTCGCTCCGGTCCCTCATCGAAGAGGGCCTTCGCGAGGTCCTGAAGCGCCGGCGGGCCGGCCGCGGCGCGTTCCGCCTCCGGAAGGCGAGCTTCGGGGGTGAGGGGCTCCATCCCGACGCCGGGACCGGCGAGTGGCCGGAGATCCGCGCCCGGATCTACCAGGGCCGAGGCGGGTGATCGCGGTCGACACCAACCTCCTGGTGTACGCCCACCGGGAGGACTCGCCCTGGCACCGCGCTGCGGCCGAATGGATCGAGCGGATCGCTGCGGGGCCCGCCCCCTGGGCGATTCCCTGGCCCTGCCTCCATGAGTTTCTGGCCATCGTCACCCACCCCCGGATCTATCGGCCGCCCACGCCGGCCGACCGGGCGGTGGATCAGGTGGACGCCTGGCTCGAGGCGCCGGGACTGACGTTGCTCGGCGAGGGTGAGGACTACTGGCCCGTGCTCCGGCAGCTGCTGCTGTCCGGCGGCGCGCTGGGGCCCCAGGTCCACGACGCCCGGGTTGCCGCCCTCTGTCGGTACCACGGAATTCAGGCTCTCTATACCGCCGACCGCGACTTCGGCCGGTTCCCGGGTCTCGAGATCCGTAACCCACTCATCCATTGACATCAGAGGCCCCGCGGGGCGTCGATCACCAGCGTCGGGAAACCCGGGTCGACTGCGATCCGTACGAGTCTCCGAGCCGTCGCGCTGGATCGCGGGTGCTCGCCGCTATAGACTTGGCTGGCGTTCACGCAACCCTGACGGCGCCGCGGACGTCCCACCGGGGGGCGCCCGCGGCGCCCGCTTCTCTCGCCCCAAGCGGAGTGGTCGCATGTCCCTGCGTCGCCTGATCGGCAGTTCCTCCCTGCTCCTCGGCCTGGGTGCCGCGGGCTTCCTGGCGCATCCCCCCGCCCCGGGCCGGAACGGGCCCACCGTCGCGTCCGATACCGCCCGGGCCGGGCTGCCGCTCACGCCTACCCGCGCCGCGCGGTTCACCGCCACCCGGGCCACCTGGATGTCGCTCGACGTGAGCCCCGACGGAAGCCGGATCGTCTTCGACCTCCTGGGCGACCTGTACACCCTCCCCATCGCGGGCGGGCAGGCCACCCGGATCACTCAGGGCCTGGCCTACGACGCCCAGCCCCGCTGGAGCCCCGACGGCTCGCGGATCGTGTTCGTCTCCGACCGCACCGGGGGCGAGAACCTCTTCACCGTGGCACCCGACGGCAGCGACCTGAGGCAGATCTCGCCCGAGGGGAACCACGCTTCCTACATGTCGCCCGCCTGGATGCCGGACGGGAAGTACATCGTGTCGGGCCGGGCCCCAGCCGGATTCGGCGCCTACAAGCTCTGGCTCTTCGACATCGAGGGCGGGAGCGGGGTCCAGCTCACCCGGATGCCGCTGGCGCAGATGCACCTGGGCCCGGCGCCGGCGCCCGGTGGCCGCTACATCTATTACGCCTGGCGGCTGGGCGGCTGGCAGTACAACGCCTCGATGCCGCAGTACCAGCTCGGCGTGTACGACAAGGAAACCGGCAGCACCACCACCATCACCTCGCGCTACGGCTCGGGCTTCCGGCCCGCGGTCTCGCCCGATGGGAAGTGGCTGGTCTACGGCTCGCGCCACGAGGCCCAGACCGGACTGGTGATCCGGGAGCTGGCGAGCGGCGCCGAACGCTGGCTGGCCTACCCGGTGCAGCGCGACAACATGGAGGCGTTCCCCGACCTCGACGCGCTGCCGGGCTACTCCTTCACCCCGGACTCCCGCGCCATCGTGGTGTCCTACGGGGGCGAGATCTGGCGGGTGCCGGTCGACGGTAGTGCGGCCAGCAAGATCCCCTTCACCGCCAATGTGGAGCTGGCGCTCGGGCCCCAAGTCAAGTTCGAGTACCCGATCGAGGACACGCCCACCTTCACGGTGCGACAGATCCGCGATCCGGTTCCCTCGCCCGACGGCCGGCGGCTCGCCTTCGTGGCGCTCGACCGGCTGTACGTGGTGGACCTGCCCGACGGTACGCCCCGGCGGGTGACCACCGCGGATGTCAACGAGCACCAGCCCACCTGGTCCCCCGACGGGGGCTCGCTCGCGTACGTGACCTGGGACGGCGCCGACGGGTACCTGATGCGCGCCGACCTGGCGAGCGGCCAGACCCGGCGGCTCCTGCCCGAGTCCGCCTACTATCAGATGCCTGCCTGGTCGCTCGACGGCGCGCGGGTGGTGGTGACCCGTTCGTCAGCCCGCAACCTGCGCGAAGCCACCGGCCCCGCGGGCGCGGGCCTGGGTGCCGAGTTCGTCTGGGTGCCGGCCAACGGCGGCACCGCGACCTCGATCCGTCCCACCGGCGGACTCTCCGGCATCCACTTCACGGCCGACACCGGACGGCTCTACGCCTACGGCTTCGTGCCCCCGCCGCCGGACGCCCCGCCGCCGGCGCCGGGCACCACGGGGCCCGCCCTGGTGTCGTTCCGCTGGGACGGCACCGACCTCAAGGCCCACGTCCGGGTACTTGGCGCCCTGCCTCTCGGGCTGACGCCGCCCGAGGATCCCCGGCAGGGCGACATTCTGCACCCCGCGGACTTCGGTCAGGAGGAAGGGGTGCCCGGTCAGAGCGCGGGGCGGATCCTCATGGCGCCCCGCGGCGACTTCGCGGTGGCGGCCTTCGGCAGCCAGCTCTTCGCCACCCGGGTGCCACGAGTGGGCGGCGAGATCCCGGTCATCAACGTCCGGAAGCCCGACAGCGCGGCCACCCGCTCGATCCAGCTCACCGACATCGGCGGCGAGTTCCCGAGCTGGAGCGCCGACGGCCGCACTGTCCACTGGGCCATCGGGAACGCGTTCGTCTCCTACGACTTGGCGCGCGGCCTGACGGTGGACGACAGCCTCCGGCGGGCCGGCGCCGACTCCGCCACCCGCTGGGAGCGGGCCTACCGGCCGGCGGAGCGGCGGATCCTGGTCACCGCCACCCGCGACATCCCCCAGGGCGCCGTGGTGCTCCGCGGCGGTCGGGTAATCACCATGCGCGGCGACGAGGTGCTGGAGAACGCCGACGTGGTGGTGCGCAACAACCGGATCGTGTCCGTGGGCCCGAGTGGCTCCGCGCCGGCCGGCGCCCGGGTGGTGGACGTCGCCGGAAAGACGCTGGTGCCGGGGTTCGTGGACACCCACGCCCACATGTGGTCGGGCTGGGGCGTCCACTGGACCCGGAACTGGATCTACAACGCCAATCTGGCCTACGGGGTCACCACCACCCGCGATCCCCAGACCGCCACCACCGACGTGCTGAGTTACCAGGACCGGGTGGAGGCCGGGCAACTGCCGGGGCCCCGGATCTACTCCACCGGTCCCGGGGTGTTCGCGGGCGACCGGATCGGCACGCTGGAGCGGGCCCGGAGCGTGCTCAAGCGCTACAGCGACTACTACGACACCAAGACCTTCAAGATGTACATGACGGGGAACCGGCAGACCCGTCAGTACCTGATCATGGCGGCCCGCGAGCTTCGCCTGATGCCCACCACCGAGGGCGGGCTCCAGTTCATGCTCAACATGACCCATGCCATGGACGGCTACGCCGGGATCGAGCACTCGATCCCGATCGTCCCGATGTACGAGGACGTGGTGGAGCTGCTCAAGACCTCGGGCACGGTGAACTCCCCCACGCTGCTGGTGTCCTACGGCGGTCCCTGGGCGGAGAACTACTTCTACACCCACGAAGACGTGGTGGGCGACCGCAAGCTCCGCCACTTCATGCCGTCCGAAGAGCTGGACTACAAGGCCCGGCGGCGAAACTCGATGGCCTCGCCGGGGCCGTCGGGCTGGTTCCACGAAAGCGAGTATGCCTTCAAGAAGCACTCGGGGTTCCTCAAGACCCTGGTGGAGGCCGGGGGCCGGGCCGGGGTGGGGAGCCACGGCCAGCTTCAGGGCCTGGGCTACCACTGGGAACTCTGGGCGCTCCAGAGCGGCGGAATGAAGCCGCATGACGCCCTTCGCGCCGCCACCATCTTCGGCGCCGAGGCGATCGGGCTGGGCCGCGACCTGGGGTCGATCGAGAGCGGCAAGCTCGCGGATCTGATCGTGCTGGACCGGAATCCGCTGGAAAACATCCGCAACAGCAACTCGGTGCGTTACGTGATGAAGAATGGCCGCCTCTACGAGGGCGACACCCTGAACGAGATCTGGCCCCGGCAACAGCCGGCCCCCGATGAGCCCTGGCGCCATGCTGCGCCCGCGAACACCACCGGGATCCGGTGAGGTGACCACCATGCGAGGAATCCCGACGCCGCCTGCCCGCCGGACTCCGCTCCTCCGCTCCGTGCCGCCACGCGGCCGGTCGGTTCTGGCCGCTCTGGCTGCTCTGCTCGCCCTGTCCGCCTCCGTCACCGTCCGAACGGTCGCCGCCCAGCCGCCCGGTGGGCCGGGTGGCCCCGGGGGTCCCGGAGGTCCGCCGTCGAAGCCCCTGCCGCTCGAGGCGAAGCGGGTCGCCGAGTTCACGGCGACCAGCGGCACCTGGATTTCCGTGGACGTGAGCCCCGACGGCCAGACCATCGTGTTCGACCTGCTGGGCGACCTCTATACCATGCCGATCGCCGGCGGCCGGGCCACGGCGATCACCCGCGGGCTCGCCTTCGACGCCCAGCCGCGCTTCAGCCCCGACGGGAAGAAGGTGGTCTTCATCTCCGACCGGAGCGGGGGCGAGAACGTCTGGACCATCGACCTGGCCACCCGCGACACCACCCAGATCACCCAGGGCAACAACGCCCAGTACATCTCCCCCGCCTGGAGCCCCGACGGGAAGTACATCGCGGTGAGCCGGGCCACCAGCATGTTCGGGAGCGCCAAGCTCTACCTCTTCCACGTGGACGGCGGGAGCGGCATCCAGCTCGTCCGGCAGCCGCCCCAGCTCAAGACCGTGGGCGCCGCCTTCAGCGCGGACGGCCGCCGGATCTGGTTCGCCGGGCGGAACGACGACTGGCACTACAACGCGCTGTTGCCCCAGTACCGGCTGGCATACTACGACCGCGAGACCGGCGAGATCCACCAGATGGCGGCGCGCTATGGCTCCGCCTTCCGGCCCGCGCTCTCGCCCGATGGCAGGTGGCTGGTGTACGGGTCGCGCCACAACACCCAGACCGGGTTGCGGATTCGCGACCAGGGCAGCGGCGACGAACGCTGGCTCGCCTTCCCGGTCCAGCGCGACGAGCAGGAGGGGCGGGCCACGCTGGACGTGCTGCCGGGCTACGCCTTCACCCCCGACTCGCGGGCCATCGTGATTTCCTACGGCGGCGAGATCTGGCGGGTGCCGGTGGACGGCGGAGCGCCCAGCAAGATCCCGTTCACGGCCGACGTGAAGGCCGACGTGGGTCCCGAGGTGAAGTTCAGCTACCGGGTGGATACCGCCGCCATGCTCACGGCGCGGCAGATCCGGAACCCGGCGGTCTCGCCGGACGGGAAGAAAGTGGCGTTCACCGCGGTCGATCGGCTCTACGTGATGGACCTCCCGAACGGCACCCCCCGCCGGGTCTCCGCCGCCGACGTGGGGGAGTTCCACCCCGCGTGGTCGCCGGACGGGCAGTCGCTCGCCTGGATCACCTGGGCCGACGGGGTGGGAGGCCACATCATGCGGGCCCCGGTGGGAGCCCGGCCCGCGCCGCCGGTACAGGTGACCCGGGTGGCGGCGCTCTACTCCAACCCCGCCTGGTCGCCCGACGGGCGGCGGATCGTGGCCACCCGGAACGCGGCCCGTGACCTGATCGAGGCCTCGGGCAACGGCGGGGCCGTGATGGGCGGCGACTTCATCTGGGTTCCCTCAACCGGCGGCGACGCCACGGTGATCGCGCCCACCGCGGGCCGCGACGCGCTCCACTTCGTGCGGAGCCAGCCCGACCGCCTCTACGCCTCGAGCCCGGCCGAGGGGCTGGTCTCGTTCCGGTGGGATGGTACCGACGTCAAGCGCCACCTGCGGATCGTGGGCCCGCAATCCTTCAGCTTCGGCGTGGGGCGGCTCGAGGCCCAGGGCGAAGTGGTCTTCCTGCCCCGGCGACTGGCGCCGCTGCCGGCCGCCGAGTTCTTCACCGCGGGCGCGCTGGAGGGGAGCCCGCCGATCACCCCCGCAGGGATCACGATGATCTCGCCCGACGGGAGCCAGGCGCTGGCCCAGGTGAACAGCGAGATCTATGCGGTGCCGATTCCACTCGCGGGTGGTCCGACGCCGATGGTGAACGTGGCCGGTGGCGCGCCGGTCCCCACCCGCAAGCTCACCGACGTGGGCGGCGAGTTCCCCTCCTGGGGGGCCGACGGCAAGACGGTCCACTTCGCGCTCGGCAAGGTGCTCTTCAGCTACGATCTGGATCGGGCCCGCGCGGTGGACGACAGCCTCAAGGCGGTGGCGAAAGCGGCGGCCGACAGCACCGCCTTCGTCCGCGCCACCAACGACAGCATCCAGACCGCCCAGGCCCGGGCCGACAGCCTGATCCGCGCCGGTCAGCCCGTGCCCGATTCGCTCAAGATCCGGATCTTTGACCTCCAGGCGCGGCTCAGAGCCGACTCCGCCGAGCGGGCCCGCGCCCGGGCCGCGCGCCCCGCCCGTCCGGACACCGCGAAGGCCGACACCGCGGTCGGCCGGGCCGGCGCCAGGCCCGACGAGAAGCCCGGCTACAAGCCCGACCAGCTCACCATCAAGGTCGAGCTGCCGCGCGACATCCCCCGCGGAACCGTGGTGCTCCGCGGCGGTCGGGCGATCACCATGAAGGGCAGGGAGATCATCGAGAACGCCGACGTGGTGGTGCGCGACAACCGGATCGTGGCCGTAGGGCCGCGGGGCCAGGTGGAGGTTCCGGCGGGCGCCCGGGTGATCGACGTCGCCGGCAAGACGGTGATGCCGGGGATGATCGACGTCCATTACCACGCTCAGTGGTTGATCCCGGAGGTGCATCCGGGCCAGACCTGGCAGTACCTCACCACCCTGGCCTACGGCGTCACCACGACGCGTGACCCGCAAACCGGGAGCACCGACATCCTGAGCTACCAGGACCGGGTGGAGACCGGCGGCATGCTGGGGCCCCGGATCTACTCGACCGGTCCGGGGGTCGGCCTGCCGAACAACGAGAATCTCCAGAGCCAGGAGCAGGCCAGGACCATGCTCCGGCGGTACGCCGAGTTCTGGGATACCAAGACGATCAAGATGTACATGGCCGGCAACCGCCAGCAGCGCCAGTGGATCATCATGGCGGCGAAGGAGCTGGGGATCATGCCGACCACCGAGGGCGGAATCGACTTCAAGCTCGACCTGACCCACGCCATGGACGGGTACCCGGGCGTGGAGCACGCCCTGCCGGTGGCGCCGATCTACGACGACGTGGTGCAGCTCTTCAAGACCAGCCAGACCACCAACGCGCCCACGCTCCTGGTGTCCTACGGCGGACCCTTCGGCGAGAACTTCTTCTATACCACCGAGGACGTGATCGGCGATCGGAAGCTGGGGCGGTTCATGCCCCGGGGACAGATCGACGCCCGGGCCCGGCGGCTGGGGAGCGAGCCGCCACCCGGCTCCCCTGGTGGCTACCGCCAGGGCGGCTGGTTCCACCGGGACGAGTACGTCTTCCCGCTGCACGGCCAGTTCGTCAGGAAGCTGATCGAGGGCGGGGCCCGAGCCGCGGTGGGCGCGCACGGCCAGCTCCAGGGCCTCGGGAATCACTGGGAGCTGTGGGCCATGGCCTCGGGAGGGCTCGCCAATCACGACGCGCTCCGGGTGGCCACCATCTACGGCGCGGAGGCGATCGGGATGGGCCAGGACCTCGGCAGCCTGGAGCCCGGCAAGATGGCCGACCTGCTGGTGCTGGACCGGGATCCGCTGGCGGACCTCCGGAACACCACCAGCATCCGGTACGTGATGAAGAACGGCCGGCTCTACGAGGGCGAGACCCTGAACGAGATCCATCCCCGGCAGCGGCCACTGGCGTCGCAGTGGTGGGCGGACGTGACGCCCAGGACGGCGGCGGGGGTGCGATAGCGCCGCCGCCGGCGGGACCGCGAAGGAATCGGCCGGATCTTGCGACCGGACCAACATGGTCTCACAATAGGACCATGAAGTCCATCAAGGTCAGCGAGCTCAAGGCCCATCTGAGCCGGTATCTCCGCCTGGCCTCGCGGGGCGCCCGGATCGTGGTCAAGGACCGCGACGAACCCATCGCGCAGCTCGGTCCCCCGGACCCGGCGGAGTTGCCCTGGCAGGAGCGGCTGGCGCGCGAGGGCAGGCTCCGGCCGGGGTCGCAGGCCTGGGGCAGGCTGCGGATCTCCGGGCTCGAGCAGCCGGTGGACATCCAGGCGTCGCTCCGGGCGGTGAGGGAGGACCCGGATGAGGTACGTCGACGCTAGCGCCGTGCTGCGGCTGCTCTTCCGGGAGAAGGGGCCCAGCGTTCCGCTCGAGGCCGGTCAGCGCCTGGTGTCGTCGCGGCTGCTCGAGGTGGAGGCGTTCCGGGCCGTGGACCGGGTGCGCCTCCGCGGCCAGCTCGACGACGCGAGCACCGCCCGGAAACGCAAGGAGCTCGCCGACCTGATCGCGATGCTGGACCTGGCGGCGGTGGACGAGCCGGTCATCGAGCGAGCGCGGGGTTCTTTCGCCGTCAATGTTCGGGCCCTGGACGCGATTCACGTGGCCACGGCCGAGGTGCTGGGCGCGGAGGCGGGCGAGGGGGTGGAGTTCTGGACCCACGACGCCCGCCAGGCCACTGCTGCGCTCTCGCGGGGGCTGACGGTTCGCGGCGTGTAGTCTCGTGGCGCCCGGCCCGCGGGTCCGGGCGACGCTTGCTCCTCCGGGGCGGCCAGGCCAGCTTCCGCCATCGATCGCCCTTCCCAACCAGAGAGGCTTCCATGCTGTTCCGTTGCTCGGCGGGCTCGTTCGCCGTGGTCGTGGGACTGACGCTGACCTCGGCCGCGCCGGCCTACTCCCGGCAGGAACCCCAGCCGATCGTGATCCGCGCGGCCCGGATGCTCGACCTCACTACCGGGAGGATGGTCGCCAACCCCGTGGTGGTGGTGCAGGGCGACCGGATCAGTGCGGTCAACCCGGCCACCCCACCGCGCGCCGCCCGCCGGATCGATCTGGGCGATGTCACCCTTCTCCCCGGCTTCATCGACCTCCACACCCACCTGGGCAGCGAGATCTCGGCCCAGAGCTTCACCCGGGCGGTCACGTCCACCGAGGCCGACTACGCCTTCGCGGCGGTGGCCAACGCCCGCAAGACCGTGGAGGCAGGCTTCACCACCGTGCGCGACTTCGGGGGCGACGTCACCGTCGCCCTGGGCAAGGCAGTGGACCGCGGCAGCATCGTGGGCCCGCGCGTGGTCCCCTCCAGAAACGCGCTCGGCATCACGGGCGGGCACTGCGACGTGACCGGCTTCGCGCCGGGGATCCTGGAGGGCGATCCCAAGAGGGGCGTGGCGGACGGGCCCTGGGAGGTGGTGCAGGCGGTTCGCTACCAGATCAAGCACGGCGCCCAGGTGATCAAGACCTGTGCGACCGCCGGCGTGCTGTCGCTGGAGGGGCCGGTGGGGGCCCAGCAGTACAGCCAGGAGGAGCTGGACGCCATGGTACAGGAGGCCGCGCGTCATGGGGTGCGGGTGGCGGCCCACGCGCACGGCAAGGACGGCATCAAGGCCGCCATTCGGGCCGGCGTGGCGACCATCGAGCACGGCTCCGAGCTGGACGACGAGGCGATCGCCCTGATGAAGCAGCGGGGCACCTATCTGGTGCCCACCACTTATCTGGTGGACCGGATCAACCTGGCCGTGCTGCCCCAACTGGTGCGCCGGAAGGCGGAGACCATTCTCCCGATCGCCCGCGAAAGCGTCCGCCGGGCGATCGCCGCCGGCGTGAAAATCGGCTTCGGCACCGACGCCGGCGTCTACCCTCACGGCGAGAACGCCGGGGAGTTCGGCGTCTACGTGAAGCTCGGGATGTCGCCGCTCGATGCGCTGCGGTCGGCCACCCTGGCTGCGACCGACGCCCTCGGCCTCACGGACCGGGGGCTCATCGAAACCGGCCGACTCGCCGACCTGATCGCGGTGCCGGGGGATCCGCTGGCGGACATCCGGGCCACCGAGCGGGTGAGCTGGGTGATGGTCGGGGGCAAGGTGGTCAAGGGGACGACCCCGGTCGAGTCACGCTGAAAGGAGGCCCAGCCAGAGCCGCTCGTACCCGGCGCGGACCCGGTCCTCGCTGTCGCCGAGTAGGAGCCGGAGCTGGACGCCATCGAGCAGCGCGGCGACGGCCTCGGCCTCCGGCATCCGGGCCTCGGGAATGGCGAGGGCCCGGCTCAGCGCGATTCCGAGCGACCGGTCCTCTGGAACGCCGGCCGGGTACCCCGCGATCGAAACCTCGAGCCAGGCCCTGAACCATCCGGCCCGAACCTCCTCGGTCAGCGTGAGCCAGAGGGAGTCGAGCGCCTCAGTCCCGGAAAGCCCCTTGATGGCCTCGATTCTTGAGGCGCGATGGCTCTGCCGCAGTTGTTCGGCGGTCTGGCCAAGCAACGCAGCCTTGGACCCGTAATGGTAGAGGACCAGTCCCTTGGCGCAGCGGGCAGCTTCGGAGACTCTTTCCACTGTCCACCTGGTCAATCCGTGATCGCGAACGGTCGTGACTGACGCGTCAAGTATCTTGTTTTTCAATGCATTAACTCCTTGCATCTGACCTGGACATTCCGAGGGTAGAAAGCACTGACCATCTGGTCAGTGACCTGGAAGAGGCTTGTGCAGGTGACCACGAGTTGTGGCCTGCAATATTGCCTGACCGTCTGATCAGTCAAGCGCACGGCTGCAGAACGGTATGGGATGGGGCTTGACCAGGTCCCGGCACTGTGAAACCATTTGGAACGTCCGGCCGTAACCTGACACCATGACATCCAGCCACGACCACCCCTCGCTTCCATCCGTGTTCTCGCCCCTCGCCAAGGCACTGCTCGACTCGTTCAGCGAGGGCGTGGTGGTGTTCGACTCCCACGGCAAGGTCCTCTACGCCAACCAGCAGGCTCGCGAGGTCGGTCTCGATTTGACTCAGACGGCGCGAGAGCTGATGCCGCAGCTGGCGGAGATCGGGGGTCGTCTGAAGCCCCTGCGGGTCGGGACCATCGACCTTGGCGAGGCGATGTTCCTGCCGGGAAGCGCCGGCCCCAAGACGCTGGCCGAGCGGGAGAAGGAGGCGATCGTCCGGTCGCTGGATGCTCACGGGTGGCGGCTGGCCGAAACGGCCAAGAGCCTGGGAATCAGCCGGACGACCCTCTGGCGGCGGCTCCGGGCCTACGGCCTGCATCGCGACGGCCGGAGCCGGTGGGCGCAGGCCTCGTAGGCCGATCAGGTTCGTCACACTTCTCCGCAGCCTCATCCCCGTCCTGCCCCGGGTCACCCCGGAAGCCGGGCGGCCTTCCCTTCGCCTCGGGGCCCGATAGCTTGCGGCAATGCGTATCCGACTGGCGGCGGTAGGGCTGCTGGCATCGGCGGCCTGTGGCCCGTCGGCCCCCACCGCTTCGGGCGGGGGAGCGGGCTGGGTCTCCGTTGCGTGGGTAGGTCAGGACTCGGGACGGTTTTCCGCGCCTGCCCGCGGCTCGTGGTGCGCCGGCGACACCATGGTCCAGGTAACCGCCATCCGGAGCGACACCGCCTTCGGCTTTTCGCTCTTCGTGGAAGACACCATTCGCCCGGCCCAGCACCCGGTGCTGTCGTCCGAGGTGACGGCCGATTGGCGTCCCCTCGCCACCGCCGCGCTCCGGTGGTTCACCATGGCGCCGGCCGGCGCCGAGGGGGGAACGTCGACCGATGTCAAAGGCTGGGAGGCCACCTCCGGAGTGGTGAGCGTCCAGTCCGCCGACAGCGGGCCGAGCGGCACCGTGGATCTCCGGCTCAGGCTGGTGGGAGGGTTCGATACCCTGCGGCTGACGGGGACCTTCGCCTCGATCCCGATCGAGCCCGCCGTGGGTGCCTGCGGGCGGGTAGTCAGGCCTCCAGCGCGCCGGGACGGGCGATGACCGACGCCGGCTACTTCCGGAAGGGCTTCGGGCTCCGCACCGCCATCGAGGGCGTGCTGGCGGCGGACTATCACAGCACCGTGATCGAGGCCTTCAAGGCGCGAGGCTACATGCTCCAGGTCGGCCGGCTCACCTTCCGACTGGCGCGGGAGTTCGGATTCTGCTACGGGGTGGACCGGGCCGTCGAGTACGCCTACGAGACCCGATCGAAGTTTCCCGATCGCCAGCTGGTCCTGGTGGGCGAGATCATCCACAACCCTCACGTGAACGACAAGCTGCGGGGGATGGGGGTCCGGTTCCTGGAACGGTCGGCGAGCGCCGGTTTCGACTTCTCCGGTCTGACGCCGTCGGATGTCGTGATCATTCCCGCCTTCGGCGTCACGGTGCAGGATTTCGCCCGACTCCGGGCCATCGGGTGCGTCCTGGTGGACACCACCTGCGGGTCGGTGCTGAACGTCTGGAAGCGGGTCGAGAGCTACGCCCGCGACGGGTTCACCGCGATCATCCACGGGAAGCACTGGCACGAGGAAACCAAGGCGACCGCGAGTCAGGTGACCCGGTACCCGGGCGGCCGTTATCTGGTCGTCCTCGACATGGCCGAAGCCCGTGAGGTTTGCGATTTCATCGAGCGCGGGGGTGACCCGGCTGCGATGGCCGCCCGATTCGGTCCGGTGGCTTCGCCGGGCTTCGATTTCTCCCGGGATCTGGAGCGGGTCGGCATCGCCAACCAGACCACGATGCTGTCGAGCGAATCGCTGGCGATTGCGGAGGAGCTGCGCCAGGCGATGGTTCGCCGCCACGGTCCCGCCGAGGCGGCCGCGCGGGTCCGGACCTTCGACACGATCTGTTCGGCGACCCAGGAGCGCCAGGACGCGGTGGTGCAACTGCTCGAGCAGCCGCTCGATGTCATGGTGGTGGTGGGTGGCTACAACTCCAGCAACACCTGCCATCTGGCGGCCCTGGCCCTGGGTCGGGGAGTGCCCACCTGGCACATCGAGGACGCGGCCTGCGTCGACCCCGAAACCGGCACGATCCGCCACCAGCCCGTGGGGACCAAACGGCAGGAAGAGACCCGTGGCTGGCTCTCCGGGGTGACCCGGATCGGGATCACGGCCGGGGCCTCGACCCCCAACAACAAGATCGGCGAGACGGTGGTCCGGATCGCGGCGGCCGCGGGCGAGGACGTCGCTCGGGCGCTGGAGGAGCTGGCCCGGGCCGAGGGGTAGCGGAGGCCGGACGGGGGCGGTAAGATCGTCGCCCCCAATGATCCCGTCCGCTCTGGCTGTTCGCTCGCTGCTGGTGGCGCTCCCAGGCGTCGCCGTCCGCCGGCTCTCGGGTCGGGAGGGCTTCTTTGCGGCGGGCCGGATGTTCGCGCTGCTCGGCGAGCGATCGGTGCTGCTCCGCCTGCCCAGCACCCGGCTCCGGGAGCTCCAGGCCAGGGCGCGGGGCCGCCCCCTGGTGGACGATCCGGTCGAGTCGCCCCTCGGCTGGGTCGAGGTGCTGCTGCCGGGCATGGCGGAGGAGGAACTGGGCCGGCTGGTGGCCCAGTCGCACGAGGCCGTGCGCCTGCTCTACCGGCGGAGCCGTCGCGGGCGCGCGCCGGCCCGCCGCCGCC